>JBEAUF010000005.1:0-5143 GCA_041161565.1 Planctomycetota bacterium
CGGGTAAAGGGTGCTGGCAACGCGATGCTGACGCTGCGCGTACCAAGGTACGAAAACGCAACCGGGGGCTTCCTCCACACATGAGCCGCCTGGCGGCAGCCTGCGGGTAAAGTGCGCTGGAAACGCGCTGCTGACGCCGCGGGGAGGGGTGTGGCACCAGGGTGCCGAAACGCAACCGGGGGCTTCCGCCCGTCCGCTCATCCGTTCTTAGTTCCGCGTTCTCCTCTACTTTCTACTTTCCACCCTCTCCTCTCTCGCGCAGCGTAGGGCTTCCGCCCGCCCGCTCAGGGGCTTTGGTGGGCCACCGGTTATCCACGGTTTCAACGAGATTAACGCGGTGTGGTGCGGCGGCTGACGGCGCCGCACCGCATGTGTCGCCCTCCGGGCTGCAGGTGATCTGCTGCAGGGCCCCGGCGGCTTACGCCGGCGGCAATTGATGTGTCGCCCTCCGGGCTGAAACACAGAGGGGACTCGTGATGAGCCGCGGGGCGGGACGCGGCGCGAGAGCGGAGAAGTGGGAGGTGGGAAGTGAGAAGTGGGAAGTGAGAAGTGGGAAGTGAGAAGTGGGAAGTGAGAAGTGAGAAGTGAGAAGTGAGAAGTGGGAAGTGAGAAGTGAGAAGTGAGAAGTGAGAAGTGAGGCGCTGCGAGAGAAGGTGGAGGGTAGAAATTAGAAAGGGCAGGATCGTTGTGCGGGAGCGAGAAGTGGATCCGGTGATGGAAGCGACAAACTATCCCCGGCCCGTGCATGCGCAACATGGGAACTGCATCGAGGGCATTGTTGCCGCATTTGCAAATATTCAGGCGGAGACGGAGGTCGGTTCACGGGACCACCCGCACCTTCTCTGCTATGCTCCGTCCCTGCCTGCAGAAATACGCCTCAGAACCCAGTTTCCCCGGACTCTGCCGAGACAGTTCATTCCCTGCACACCGGACCTGATCATGAAATGGATCGCTGCGGACAACAGTCCGCTCACCCCGGCCTCCCACGAAGATCCCCGCTCCCCGGGGGTGCTCAAACGCGTCATCGCCATTCGCGAGGATTTTCAGGCTGGTCACGTGCAAATGCTCAACTGGGCCGTGCTCCCGGGTGGCCAGTCGTTCCGGCTGCACCTGCATCAGGACATGCAGGAGGTATTCGTGCTGATCCGTGGTCGAGTGGAGATGCGGGTGGCTTCCGAGCGACGTGAGATGGGTCCGGGGGATACGGTGATCGTGGACTCGGGAGAAGTGCATCAGATGACCAACCTGACGGATGAGCAGGCTGAGTATCTGGTGTTTGGAATTTCGGCCGGACGTGGCGGTCGGACAATCGTTGTACCCGACCAGCAGGAATCAGCCCGATGATCATCAAACTTGGCAACTGCCGGATGGAGCTGGTGCAGGGCGACATTACTCGTCAGCAGGTGGACGCGATCGTCAACGCCGCCAATAGTCAGTTGGCGGGCGGTGGTGGTGTGGACGGGGCGATTCACCGGGTGGGTGGTCCGGACATTCTGCGGGAGACGACCGAAAAGTATCCGGACGGCTGTCCGACGGGGAATGCGGTGGTCAGCGGGGCCGGTCAGCTCCCGGCGAAATACATCTTCCACGCTGTCGGCCCGATCTGGCGTGGTGGTCGGCAGGGAGAACCTGAGCAGCTGGCGGCGGCCTGTCGTGCCTGTCTGTTTCACGCTGTGCGGCTCAACTGCCAGTCGCTGGCGATGCCCGCGATCAGCTGTGGCGCATACGGCTATCCGCTGGATCTGGCTGCAAACAATCTGGTGAAGACCACGATGGATTTTATCCGCTGGCACCACCAGCCTGCGCTGGTCCGTTTTGTGCTGTTTGACGAAGGCACATGGAGTGCTTTTGCGAGGGCGGTGGAGGAGGTTGTGCCGCGATGATTCGCTCTGAAATTCGGCGGGTGCCGGCCTCCGACGGACGGCAGCTCGCCTTCCGCCACTGGCGGGCCGCCGACTGCCGCGGGATTGTGCTGGCGGCGCACGGCATTCAGAGTCATTCGGGGTGGTACACGTATTCGTCTGAGCGGCTGGCAGAGGCTGGGTTTGATGTGTATTTCGCGGACCGCCGCGGTTCGGGACTCAACGGCCGTGGTCGTGGTCATGCGGAACACGGCATGCAGCTGATCCACGACCTGCGAACGCTCCGCCGCGCCGCCGTCGCCGAACACCCCTGCGGCACTCCTGTGCACCTGCTGGGGCTCAGCTGGGGCGGCAAGATTGCCGCAGCGACGGCCGCGTTGTTTCCGGACGAATTCCACAGCCTCACACTGCTCTACCCCGGTCTGTTTCCAAAGCTCGGACCCACATGGCGGCAGCGACTGCAGTTGCGGCTTGCCAGAACCTTCGAAATCGTACGTCCCTGGATCCCGATTCCGCTTGACAACCCGGCACTGTTTACAGGTGATCAGTCATTTCAGGACTTCATCGCTGATGATCCGCTGGCACTCCACACGGTATCCAGCTCCCTGATCAACGCTGGCCAGGATCTGGACGAGTGTGTCCGCAGCCACCTGCGGCGTTTCCCCGGACCGATACTGCTGATGCTGGCCGGGGACGATCAGATTATCGACAACGCCGCCACAAAGGCCTGGCTGGCCGATCAGCAGCTGCAGCAACTGACCGTCGTCGAATGGCCCGGTGCTCGGCATACTCTGGAATTCGAACCCAATCGCGCGGAAATTTTCGGTCGGCTGACCGCCTGGCTGCAGGGCTCAGGTGCAGTCTCAACAGCATCCGCGCACTGATCCCTGAAAAGTTGCGGCAGCCGCGGTCAGGTTGTGTCCGGGGCCGGTTCGTGTCGCAGACACTAGAAAGCTGCAGGCAGGCTTGCAGCAACAAAGTTCCCTGAGTTCTCGGGGCGGTTCAGCTGAATTTTCCGCCTGCGGTGACTGAGGATCGTGTGTCGCTGAGCGGAGTAGCAGTCGGCAAGCGGCGTTGACGCCGGTTGGTGGAGCGGCGTTATTTGGCGGTGGAATTTTCGCAGTAGCTGAGTGCGATCAGGCAGTATGCGGTGACCAGATTGGGGTCACCTTCGTACCAGCGATCGGCATCGTTTACCCAGCTGCCATTGGGTTTCTGCAGCGACGTCAGTTTTTCAATGAGTTCCTGTCGCCAGTTGTGCTGCTGGCCGGAGGCATCCTGAAACTGGTCGCCGCCGACCACGGACATGGTTTTGGCAAATGTCTGGTAGTAGTAATAGAGTCCCTGCTGGCCCATGCCGGGGTTTTCGGTGAGGGTGTAGTGGCTGCGGATCCATTTGAGGGCAGCGAGGACGCGGGGGTCGTCGGCTTTGACGCCAGCGTAGATCATACTTTTGAGACCGGCGTAGGTCATGCTGCCGTAGGACGAGTGTCCGCCATTGGCAGCGAGGGGTGCTTTGGATTCGCCACCTTTGGCGGGAGTGTAGATGAACCCGCCATCGTTGATTTTGCCGGCCCAGGGGAGCGTGTTGTGGGGGGATTCGAGGTTTTGTGCGCGGCTGACGAAGACGAGGGCTTTCTGGAGGGCCGGATCATCTGCGGCGGCTCCGGCGCTGCGGAGTGCCTCGATGAGGAATTGTGTGTTGGACATATCGGGGCGCTGCTTGCTGTCGTAGCCGGCACCGCCGAAGGTGTCATCGCTGGTTTCGATGCCTTCGCCGGCATCCCACTGCAGGCCGCGGAGGAAATCTTCGGCGCGTTTGATGGCGCCGTTGTAGCGACCGTCTGCGTTGGCCTGGCTGAGTGCCAGCAGGGCGATACAGGTTTCGTAGTTCTGATGACGACTGGCGGGCGCGTGAATGCCGCCGGTTGCCTGCTGACTGGAAACCAGAAATTTGAGCCCGGCGGCGACCACCGGATCATCGACCGGGCGGTCGCTGTGGAGCAATGCCGAGACGACCAGTCCGGAAATGCCGACTGCATCGGGTTTGGTCCAAGAGCCGTTGGCGTCCTGGGTGGTGGTGAGGAATTGCAACGCTTTCTGTTTCATGACGGCCGTGTCATCACCGCGCAGGTCGGGGAGGCCGGCGGCAGCGCAGACCAGGGCGGGTGTCAGAAGGAGCAGTTTGGCCGGGCGGGAGAGAGCGGCGGGCATGGGGAGCTTTCCTGTGGGAACGGCGACAGGCGTGGCGGAGCAATTTCGGGAATTCTCCGGCGGCGGTTGTGGAAAGTCAAAAAGCAGGACCGGGATTTCCGAGGATTTTCCCGGCGGGATGTGGCGGGTGTGTTGAGAGTTGCTCAGCCGCGCAGGAGAATATCAACCGTGGTCATCCCCGGCTTTCCGCAGGGATTCACCAGGCAACTCAAGGCCGAACAAGGGAGTTTTCAGTGAGAATCACGGCTGCTTTGCTGCTGCTGCTGTTCAGTATCCCGCCGCTCGCTGCTCAGGACGCAGCACCGGCTGCCGCGGCGTTTCAGTACCCACTGGCTGTTGCGGCCCGCCCGGACGGCGTGGTCTTCGTGGCCGACCGCAATCTTCCAGGCATCTGGAAAGTGGAGAACGGGCAGGCGTCCGTCTACTTCCAGGGCTCCAAAAAATTTCGTACTCCGCTGAACGCCGTCCGCTGCCTGGCGTTTGACCACCAGGGGAAACTCCTGGCCGGTGATTCCGCCACCCGCGAAGTCTATCGTTTCGACGATTCCGCCCAGCCGCAGCCGCTCACGAAAGGCTGGATTGGCATCCCGATGTCGATCGCCGTTGCTCCGGACGGCACCATCTACACGGCCGACCTGGAACTGCACCGCATCTGGAAAATGCCGGCTGAGGGCAGCGAGATGCCTGCTGAATATGCCGTCATCAATTCCCCGCGTGGCCTCGCACTCGATCCCGACGGCACCCTGTACATCCTCTCCACATCCAGCAAGGACGGCCAGATCCAGAAAGTCACTCCGGACGGCAAGCTCCAGACCGTGCTCAGCGGCCACCCCTTCAATCTTCCGCATAACATTGTCCGCACCGCGGATGGCACGTTCTTCGTGACGGACAACTACCAGCATTGCATCTGGAAGGTGGCCCCCGGGGCTGCTCCGGAACAGTTCATCGCCGGCGCACCGCTCGACCGCCCCGTCGGGCTGTGTCTCAGCGGCGATCGGCTGCTCGTGGCTGACCCGCACATTCGCACCATCTTTTCGCTGGGCATGGACAAGTCGCTGAGCGTGCTC
>JBEAUF010000047.1:0-9979 GCA_041161565.1 Planctomycetota bacterium
CCGGCGATTCAGCAAGCAACCTCTTCCAGCGGTAGACAGATGCCGCTGATACGCCCAGCTCCGCACTGGCCGCCGCGATCGTCAGCCCGGAAGTCTGCACCCAATCAATCCGCTCACGCCACAACTGCTCCAACCTGCTCATGAACCACCTCATCAGGGGGAATCGGGAAACCGGAGGACACCGGGATCCAGACTACAGACCCTGACAAGAATGGATTTGTCGGACGCTTACGTTGACGAACTTATTACCCCTGTTCAGTCGATCCGTCCGCCGCCCGCCGGAGCGAACCGTCGCCGGGTGCCAGTCAAACCTAACGGGAGATCATCGGCTTTCACCGTCCACGGTTTGTCTTCGTCTGCGGACGCCGAAATACAAATATTGTGAACGTCTCGGCTTTAATCAGATTTGTTGCCCTTCACGCACTAATCTGCATGTTCCAGCTGACCAAGAATATTCAAATAACAGATTTCACATCGTCGCAACACTTCTGCCTTCTCTCCTGCGTCATTACCGTCGGCGTTTTTCAGCGTTTCGACAAGTTTCTTCATCTCACCAAGCAACTTCTTTGGATCGAATCTATCTGGTTGATCTGCATAAATGAACCTGTCGTCGTGAATTCTTGATATTTCTTCAAATGCCTGTTGTGCAGCTGGAGTAAATGTGCTGAGTAATTCGGCATCAGAGACTCCGCTGTACTCTTCCTGAAAGTTCACTCCCTCTGCCTCTGAGCGTATTGAATTGACAGCACCATTGAGCCTGTCAACTTCCTCCTGAATCGCAATTGCGAAAGCACTGACGTCATTGGGTGTGTAAGCGATGATAGCCGAGGGCTTCGCGACGAACGCGTCCGCTCCACCCTTGATCAGCATTTCCAGGGCCTTTGACGCGCAATTGTCTTCCTTACTATAGTACCTGTAGATTTGTTCCGGCGGCCTTCGCTCACCCTGGTTCTCTGCAAGCTCATTCGTGTTCTGAACTTGCGTTTTCAGGTGATTTGCGTGTCGTATCATCGCGAATTCATCGAGTCCGAAGAAAACGACTTTAGCATCCCCGCTTTGCTCCTTGCTGGTTCGGGTCTGATTCATTCCGATTAATGGAAGGCAGAACTTGTCTGGTCTTTGCCCCCACCCTGACCCTTCCTTGTATTGTTGCTGTGGTCGCGGCGTTATTCCTGCTATTGAATTTTGCAGAACTTCTTTTGCCTTTTCCAGAAGCGTTTCGCCGTCACGCAAAACTGACTCGCTGTCAAGCTCGCACAACCTATCAATATCACCAATCACTTCACGTAGTGAGTTTTGATCTGACGGATTTTGCCCTCTTCCTTCGGCAACTTTTTTCAGCTCTTCCTGTGCGGCATGGAGTTTGTTTCTCTGAATGAATCCGAGAAGCTCCTGAGCGCCTTCCGCGATCTGGTTTTTGGCGATGAACCCAGTAGCCTTGTCGAGAGCTTTCTTAAGTGCAGTTTCTACATCGATACTGAGAACTTCCCCATTAAGATTGGCAATTGCTGTTCGAAAACATCCGGCAGCATTCTGAGAATCACCGTCTTTCAGTAACAGGTCTGCAAATTCCAGATTCAGGCTTACTTCAAGGGGGAACAGGTCGGCATCCCAGCCGCTGATCAGGCTGAAGACTCCCGGCGTTTGTTCCGCATGATCAATGGGTCTGTACTGTTCCAGAACTTCGTCGATCCTTTTTTCCTTTAAGCGGTTGTTAAATTCCCTGTATCGCGTGGAATCCGTCAGGGGCTCTTCAATGCTTTTCAACGCTTTTTTGCACCTGTCAAGATTGTCCAGACGATCCCTCGTATGTGATCCCATTTCATTTTGGAAATCATCGACTTCTCTGTGCAATGTCGAATATAACGCAGGGTTTGGATGAACTTTGTTCCAGCCACCTGGAACTCGGCCCAGATTAGCGGCTGGCCAAAAGCTGATGTATTGTCTTTCCTCTTTAGTTTTTGAACGGTCCTTCACAAGAACAGCTGCATGCCCGGCTCTTCCGCGTAGCCCGCCCCATGGCCAGATTTTAATCGTGGCGCTGCGTTCCATTCTGCGTCCCTCGCCTTTCCCGTGAAAAGACTCGGCAGCCACGACGGCTTTTTTGAGCAGAGACGGAGTCAGTCCGTCGCGCCTGCATTCGGTTTCTATCTGGAATTTCGCATTCTCAGCCGCCCGTGTTCCATAAACCTCAGACAGCGCGGTTTTAAATGTCTCAAGGGTCTCAAGGCGATGGCCTTCCCTGACTTGTTTCTCTTGTGCTATCACATCAGCTCTTCCTCCGATTCGCAAAGCGAGATTGCGGATCCATGTGCAGAGACGACCGCGCACACTAAGTCCCTGGATTTCGTTGTTCTTTTTAATTATCTCTCCACCACCCGTTAAAATCGCAGCGGCGTTGTGAAACTTTTCCAGTTGCGAGTTGTTGATATTCACATTAAAGTTGTAACCAGACATGGACAGATCCTCGATGCATCAGGGGATAAGACCGTCATGAACAGGGAAAGGGGAACTTTCGGAAGAAGCATTTGAATCAACGATTGATTGGCTTCGCCGTTCCCGTATCCACTCAATCGATTCCATGACGCCTTCCAGCGTCCTTGACAGGTCTGCTACCGATTCCGGAGGCGGAACGATGGGTACAACGAGTAAAACAGAATCCGACGTGGTATCGAGACAAATGGTCCCCCGACCAGTAGAACCAAGAGTCAGGTTCAGCGTCAGGAGAGCCACGGTCTCTTCGAGGGCGGTCTCGACATTCTGATGCGGTTCCCATTCGTTGAGAAAACCGAGAAAGACCCATCGCTCATGATCCACACGCAGCGAAATCAACACGTCCTGATCGAATGAGAGAAGACACTGGTTTTCCTCGTCGAGTTCCAGTTCAGGGATCCCGAGAGATTGTCCCAGATCCGTTATCATTGCTGCCACGCGTTCCAGAGTTGCCATCTTTTCATTCCTAATCTGATTTCACAGGTCTGTCCTGCAGACCTGATCCGTGAATGGGCCGTTTGCATAGCATTTGATCAAAGGAATCCCGGTGCATTTTACCGAAGCAATAGACAGTTTACCACCCGAGTAAGCTTTGAATCTGTTGGCGGCAGCTTGAAAGTGCAGCACCCGGCGGCGTGCGGATATTCAGGACGTTTGCCAACAGGAGCGCGTGGCTCAACGTTTTAGTGTCTGCGGAAGTTATTTTGTGGAGTACTGCCTTGTCGAACCACCGAGGAATTTGACGGGCCTTTATTTCCAGAATCCGACCGTCGTTGATCTCTGCCAGGGATGGATGTTCCTGGTTGTTACCTGAGTTGTCAAGGAAGTGCGCACGGTCTGTGTAACGATCTGCTTCTGTAGGGCGGTCAATCGACCGGTGGTGGGAACGCCGGGTCCTTCCCCGCAATTTCACCGGTTTTGACGTCAGAACTCGGTGGGGCTTCCGTTGGGTACGTTGGCATCCGAGCTCGGCGCAGGTGGTTGATGCGTGCGGAGCCTGAGTTGGATTCACTTGTGTCAGCGTTGGGACTTCAGAGCGGGCTGAGGGCGTTTGGAAGCGGTGAATTGGGTCTGCAGGAGTCGCCGTGCACAAAGGATGCGTGCCTCGGGTGAGACTCCACTCGAATTTACCATGCGGGGATGAAGCGGCCCGCGAGGGGGCTGCTTTCGCAGAACGCTGGTCAGAGCGAGGATCAGGGGTGAGGCACGGATCGGACCGCAGACAACTTCAGGGCTACGTCCTGGTCCGAAGGGCGAGCAGGTTCTCGGGTGAGACCTTCAGGGCCATTTCCGACGGCGTCAGGGCTGATTGAGCGGTGCGCTGAGCGTGGAGGTGACTACTCGTCGGGAGGTTTGTCTTTTATGCGGAAGCTGGTTCCCTGAATGACGATTGCCTCCCCATGGTGCATCAGTCGGTGCTGTCTTTCGTGGTCGGAAGTGACATCCAACGTCTGGAAGAGGAGGACGCCAGCGGTCGCTTCCACAGCAACTTCGCATTCCGGCGTGAGATCTTCGACCGGAGCGGTGGTTGGTCTCCGACCAAACGCGGCGACTTCGACCTGCAGCTGATCGCGAGGCAGCATGCCATCGAAGCCCCTCGTGCCAGTTCGTCGACGCGTCGTATATCTTTCGCCGGGGCCAGACGAACGCATACCTCGGTCAGGCGTTCATGCAGGGACCGGAAGAAGAGGGTGGGCATGATGGGGCGAGAGAAGCGAGGGGGTAGAAAGAACTGAGTGGGAAAAACAGCACTGGCAATGCACAGATGCGGTGTCCTGATTTCGCAGGCACAACACAGCAAAATCATGACGCAGCTCGCCTGGGACTGTGTACGCGTCGCAGTTGTCGGCTGCCATTCACCGTAAGGCTGTCGTCAGGCTGGCCTTGTTCGTAACCAGCGGCCAGGGAGAGGTCACAGGTGAATGGCGTCTTCTACGGCAGGACAAGTATCGACAGGGAAGGACCAAAAAGCTGCAGGAGCCTGGAGCCAGCTGTCCTCAGCGTGGCCAGCACGACATGGCTGTTCGGCAGTCTGCCGCCGGATCTCAAACTCTGAGTTTAGTTGAGTCAGTAACACCTTCAGCTGCCAAAACCCGCCGAACGCGCCCACCGGCTTCGCGCGGAAAGCTCCGTGTTTTCGTTGCTCGACGTCCGGAACAGAAGTTGCGTAAAATTACCTGCTGAGCGATAATCGAGAGGGACGCCCGTTCCCCATCGTGTTCTGCATTTCGCGGGATCACAGCACCGTCCGTCGGGAATTTAATGACCGGTGCCTGCTCGTTCCCAGCCACCCCACACCACCGAATTGCAGGCCATGAAAACTGAGACAGCGGGTTTCCGAATGACTGTCTTTATACTGGCCACAATCCTGCTGGCAGTGGCTCTGCGGGCTGCCGGGCAGCCATGGCACTGCGACTGCAGGACTTATGCAATCTGGGCCGGCAATGTTGTTTCCAGCCATAATTCGCAGCACTTGCTCGATCCCTATGCGCTGACGCACGTGCTGCACGGTGTTGTGCTGGCCGGTCTGCTTTGGCTGCTGCCCAGTCGTTGTACGGCCGCATTGCGTTTTGCCATGGCAACCGTTCTGGAAACCGCATGGGAGTTCCTGGAGAATTCCCCCGTAATCATCGAACGTTACCGAACCGCCACAATTTCTCTCGACTACTACGGCGACTCCGTCGTCAATTCAATCGGTGACCTGTTGGCCTGTATGGTTGGTTTTATCCTTGCTGAGCGACTCGAACTGAAACGCTCGCTGCTGTTGTTTGTCGTCACCGAACTGTTTCTGCTGGCATGGATTCGTGACTGTTTGACGCTCAATGTCCTGATGCTGCTGTCTCCCAACGACGCCATCCGTGCGTGGCAGGCACGTGGCCTGCATTGACGCCCCAACACTCATTCACGGACCCTCGCGAAGCTCAGTGTCCAGCCCCAGCGCTCCACAGCCGGTCTCGACCAAAACAACGCGGTCTTTGATCCCGATGTCCCGACATGCTCGCGAGGACCGGAAACAAACTGGCAAGAGACAGGCCAGTCTGAGACCGTGACTGAGCCCGACCTGCCCGAATGATCGGAACGCGAGTTCTGTGATCAGCCGCAACGGAAATCTCTGCGATCGGGCTGTCAGCCGGTTTGTCATGGGGCCTGTCAAAACCAGCTGTCGACCGGAGTGGGACATGCGGACTGTGCCACTCGTTGCTGCGGGCCGTCAAAACGTCGAAATCGCGGGGCTTGAGAGCGCTGTATCCATGGCCGTCCCAATCGCGAAATCCGGTCGCCTGTTTCACTTCCTGCGGGCGACGGTGTACCAGGCAAAGAGGTCGGTTTCCAGATTCATCCCGCCGGGCGCATTCCAGCCCAGCAGGCGTCCCATTTCGCGTGCGGGTTTGTCGTCCACCACATCAAATTCCAGCACCTCGAAGCCGGCGGCTGTGAGTTGTTCCTGGGAAAACGGGGATTCGCCGTCGGCCCACGGAATGTAGGGTTTGTCCGGAGCGGCTTTGGGGGGACAAAGGTTGTAAATCAGGAAGACCCCACCGGGCTTGAGCATACCCGCGATTTGCGTGAGAAAGGCTTCATCGGTAACCCCAAGTTCAATCACGTGCCGTGGGCTGGCCGGTTCGCGGGCAGGATGGATGTAGCCGCGTTTGAGGGTGTTTTTTGAGAGCACCAGATCGAAGCCCGTTCCGGCCTGCTGTACGAGTGGTTCTTCGGCGGGAAAGCGGCCGTTGAGAAGTGTGATATGACCTTTGGAGTAGGGACCAGTGGCGTTTTCATACATCACGGGGAGCAGCGGATCGACGTCGACGGCCGTGACGTGCAGCCCCAGCTGTGCCAGCATTCGCAGATGGCCGATGCTGCCGTAGCCAAAGTCAAACACACGGGCGTTCTCCTGAGGCGAAAATCCATGTTTCTCGGCCAGATCCAGAGCGCGTGCATAGGTGAGAGGCGATCCGTAACGACCGCTGTAGAACAGCAGTTCATCCACAAGGATCTCGCGTCCGGCCACGGTGACCTTGCGAGGGCGGACCTTTTCCAGCTGAGCAGCCTCGGCCACCCAGCGTTTCGTCCATTCGCCCTTCACGAACGGTTGCAGTTGTTTGATTTCTTCTGCCAGTTCAGCGACGACGGAACCTGGCGTTGCAGCGGATTCGGTTTCCTGGGCGAACGCAGGGGTGCCAAAAGTGGGACCGACAATCGCCAGGAGCACAGCCATCGCTCGCAGCCACCCCGGCAGGCCGGAAAGGGATCTGCTGATATTAGCGAACAAAGGCTGAACGCGGTCCGCGCCGTTTACGCTTGAAATCATCGACATCGTCGTGGATGCTCCTTTGCAAACTTCAGGCAACTGGTCATGGTCGATTCCCCGTCCTCCCTCCAGTGTCCGGTAAGTTGTTGGCGAAGTCCATCCACCGCGTATGCTCTGGCTTTGGAAAATACCCATGTGCCCGGATCAAATCCTGAACACCGCCGACAGGCACGCACTGCTCCTGCAGCTCGAAACTCGATTTCATCAGCATCCCGAACGGCACAGCCACGTGTCATGGAACGTGGTGCTTGAACGGCTCAACAACCACCCGGAAAAGCTCTGGTCGCTGGGGCGGATGGAGGACACCGGAGGCGAGCCGGACGTGGTGGACCTGGGTTTGGCGACGGAGCAGATTCTCTTCGTCGACTGTTCCGCCGAGAGTCCGGCGGGGCGTCGCAGCCTGTGCTATGATCAGGCTGCATTGATGTCCCGCAGGCAGTCAAAACCGGCATCCAGTGCCGTCGAAGTGGCGCGGATGATGGGGATTGATCTGCTGTCTGAGTCGCAGTATCGCCAGCTTCAGACATGGGGAGAATTTGATCTCAGGACATCCAGCTGGGTGCTGACTCCGGCTGCAATCCGGCGACTTGGCGGGGCGCTCTTCTGCGACTGTCGCTACGCAACGGTCTTCGTGTATCACAACGGTGCAGAGTCGTACTTTGCGTCCCGGGGCTTCCGAGGGGTGCTCAGGATCTGATGTCCGTGCAGGGAATGGCCCCGCGTGCGAATCAGCTGATGAGATCGCGGGGCTGGGATCAAGAAACGCTGCGCGGTTGGTGCACTTTTTCAACCACAAAGGACGCAGAGTTTCACGGAGAAATGCAGGGAATTCAGCAATACTGGCAAACGGTTTTTGATGTTTTGGCCATCCCGCGGCGAAGCTGGGATGGGGAAACGGTGATCAGATCGTCTGGTGTTGTATTCCGGACGCCGAACAACCGTGATCAGGCGTGCGGGGAACGATATTTCCCGGTGACGGTACGTGGTTGCGCTGCCAGCGCCGCAGCCGGAACGAATCTGGCCCGTGCCGGTCGATTGCCATCGACCACACAGTACGGGGCGTGAATACTGAGTGGAATCGATGGCGGTTGAATTGCATGTTGTTGGCAGTGTGTTGGCGGAGTTCCCTGCCCGCGGGTTGCCGTGCGGCGGCTCAGCGTGTTTGCCGACTGCTCACTTTTTTAGCCCGAAGCGCGTATTCAGGGGTAGTCGTCACAGGAATCCCTCCGCGGCATGACCTCTGCGAAAAAAAAAAACGCTGCGAACCGAAGGGGCGGTGCGCAGCGTTTTTCGAACGAGCAGAATATTGACTAGCAGCCTGGGGCGGAAGACAGTTTTTTCCGACGACGCCACCAGCCTGCGGCGCCCACACCGAGCCCACTCAACAGAAAACCGGAGGGCTCTGGGGTGATCGACATTACAGTGACCGATTTTGCATCGTTCGCTGCGTTTCCGTCCAGATACCATTTCCAGTTGGTTGTCTCTGTCATCCCGAGTGCGGAGCGGGAGACGTTGTAGACGGCTGATCCGCTGAGCGGTGCATTTGATGTGTAGCCCGCCGGGAGGAACAATGCCCACGCAGTCGCGCTATTGGCCTGGAAGATCACAGTCTGTCCTGTGGCAGAGCCTGCAACCGGGAGATAAATGTTATTGCCGAGTGGCGGGAAAACGAGAGAGACGGAGGCGCCACCGGAAACCGCCAGGGTGTTAGAGTCAATTCGCTGCATGCTGCTTGATCCAACAGCCACATTCCTTCCGCGGATGTAAACATTCGGACCAGTCACACCCTGCAGACTCCAGCCAGTGGTGTCGATGCTTCCGCTGGCGGTGATTCTGACGCTTGAGCCCAGGTCCTCAACGGCGAACAGGATGCCCGCGTACAAGTGACTTTGGGAAAGGACCAGGAAAGCGGAAGCGAACAACGCCGCCCGCATGAGGGTCAGAACGGCCGGTAAACACCGGCCTTTCAGAGAACGAGTCGCCATTTGAGTTTCCCTTAAAACTGCCATTGGCCGCCGGAAGGCAGCCTGGTGGCATAAGTACACACCTGCGAGATTCGCAGTTTGCCTAAAGCCCCCCCCGACTGTGCAGAATATTCACGTTGCGCAGGTTGTCAACATGCAAAGTGGCGTTTTTCAATCATTCGACGATTTCGGAAGTCATTGTCCTGAAGTTTTGCCGACTGCCAGGCCTGGTCCCCGTGGGACAGGTGACTGGAGGGGGCTTTTTGAAGCTGTTGCTGCACGATGCCAACAGGCCACGGCATCGCCGTTGAATCACTCGCGGATACACGGCCGTGCGATTTTGAACGGCAGTTACATCCGAATTTATCGCGGCAGCAGACGCTGAATTAAACTCAGGTGAGTTGCAGTCTGCGGAGGGAACGCAGAGACGCGGGCAAACGCCCTGCCCCGCCCTTCTCGCATCCAAACTGCATGTTCTGCGGGTGTTGAGAGTACTTTGCCCAGTGCAGGGCAAGTATTGAGAATCCGGCTCAGTGGCTCGAGTTCTTCCCGTATCTCCGTGACGTGCGGCTGGTGTTCACAGCCTCACGTGTCCACAGTCGCCCGGAAAGGTAAACGGACGGCCTGATCAGCAAGCAACATGCCGCGCTTGTGGCCGCTTCTCTGCATGATCCTCCACGGGTGGGTTCCTGCGACAGCTGTCAGTCCGCCACCAAAATCATTTCGGATGTGACGGTCGATCCGAGTTTCCAAAAGCCGGCAGCACGTTGTTCGATGCCAACGGGTACTGAGACCAGCTGTGGAGTTGGCGAGCAACCGGAATTTGATCGGGGAACTGCTGAGCAGTCGGCATCGTTGTGTCGAGCAGTGACTCGAACGGGCTGCCGCCCTGCGGCTCAGTGCGGTTGCCGCCCTGAGCGGGTGGGCGGGAGCCCCCGGTTGCGGCTTCGCACCGTGGTGCGGCCCCTGGCTGCGGCGTCAGCCTTGCGTTGCCAGGGTTCTTTACCCGCGGGCTGCCGCCCTGCGGCTTAGTGCGTTTGCCGTCCTGAGCGGGCGGGCGGAAGCCCCCGGTTGCGGCTTCGCACCGTGGTGCGCCCCCTGGCTGCGGCGTCAGCCTTGCGTTGCCAGGGTTCTTTACCCGCGGGCTGCCGCCCTGCGGCTTAGTGCGTTTGCCGCCCTGCGGCTCAGTGCGTTTGCCGTCCTGCGGCTC
>JBEAUF010000067.1:0-3806 GCA_041161565.1 Planctomycetota bacterium
AGCCCGCGGGTAAAGAACTCTGCACCGCGCATCCAACGCCACTTTCACGACCCACTTCCCGGGTCGCATAGTCATGGCAGGACGTATTTCGCTCTGCGTTTTCGCAAGGCAACCGGCCAGGACCGGGCCTGACGAAATCAGGCTCACTGTTCATCGAAGTCAGCGGCCGCCCAAAACCCGCCAGCTATGGGCGCGTCAGAACCCGCCACTTGAGGCAAAGGCGTAGTTGTCATGCACCATTTAGCAGTCCTCTTGCTAAAGGAGCAAACGCATGGCAAACGTACCCAAAATGGCTACAGTGGCTGACATTATTACATTGATTAAATCTGGTCATTCGGATCGTCGGATTTCTGTGGTGCTTTCGCCGGATCGCGGGACGGTTGCGAAGTACCGCCGGCAGCTGCGGGCCGGGGAGTCGCCGACGCTGTCGGGAGATTCGTCACATTCGGAAAATCAGTCGTGTGTGACGACTGAAAACCCGCCGAACGCGATCACCAGATCACTGGAAGCTTCGTCTGCATCCCCGCTGCCGTAAGAGGGCGCTCAATCCTCACTGGAACTGACACCCGACCCCGAGATTCTCCGGTCGCAGGGGTCGACTGGGCCTGGAGCGTCTCTGTCGATGCCTCTCTCGCCTCGACGTTAGACTTCTCGCAATCGTCATAACCCACCGAATCTGTGGAACCGTTATCTTCCAAAGCGACCGCAGGCGGGGACAGTCCCTGCATGTGGCAGAGATTCGAAGGCGCTGGGTGACTGGCAAGGAATTGTTGTCAGTACCGGACTCCGAAACCCTCCGGTCGCAGGGGCCGACTGGGCCTTGGAGCGCCTCTGTCGATGCCTCTCTCTCCTCGGCGTCAGACTTTCCGCAATCGTCATAACCCTCCGAATCTGTGAAACCGTTATCTTCCATCGCGACTGCAAGCGGTGACAGTCCCTGCTTGTGACAGAGATTTGAAGCCGCTGGGTGACTGTCGAGGCGATGTTGTCAGTACCCGACTCCGCGATCCTCCGGTCGCAGGGGCCGGTTGGACCCGGGAGCGTCTCTGTCGATGCCTCTCTCGCCTCGACGTCAAACTTACCGCAATCGTCATAACCCACCGAATCTGCGGAACCGTTATCTTCCAAAGCGACCGCCAGCGGGGACAGTCCCTGCATGTGGCAGGGATTTGAAGGCGCTGGGTGACTGGCAAGGACATGTTGTCAGTACCGGACTCCGAAACCTGTCAGTTCCAGTCGGAATTGAGCGCACTTTTCCAGTTGCAGGGCAGCAGTTTTGGAAATCGGTGATTCCGATTCCGCAGTTGGCGGGGTAGTCTGGTGGTGACGTTACCATTTTGAAACGCCTCGGGGCAGAGTTGGCGCTCTGCCCCGAGACTTGACCTTCCGGTAAAGCACTCCCATGGGCCCAGCAAAGAATCACGATTTCGCTGGACAGCAGCAGGATTGACAGAGCGGTGGCCAGAGAATTTGTCTCTGAAGGATTGCGAACACCACTTTCGTCGCGCGGCATCCTCTGCAGAGGTACTGGGCCGCAGAGTGCGTGGAAAAACGTTGCCGATGGCACAGGTGGAGTAATCTGCAGGTCCATCGTCAGACAGAGAATGGCACTCAGGTGTTTGCGGATGCTACTGGATTGCAGCTGTGTTTGCCGCAATGATGGCTGCATACTCCTGCTGCTGCTCCGGCGGCAAAAAGCTGCGGTGAATCAGCTCGATTGATCCCGAGAGTGCAGAGCACTGGCGATCCAGCACTCGTCGGGCGGCCTTCTCGGGAATGCCGCAGTACTCCGCAAACTGCAGCCAGTGTCCCCGGTGCAGATGTTGATGACGTCCCAGCAGTGGCAGGGCCAGCGGGTCGTCGGGAATCAGCAATTGCGTGCAGACAAGGTCGTAGGCCGGTGTGAGTCGCGTGAATCGGTTTGCGTCGGTGAGCAGTGAGAAGTTCTTCAGATGCATGTCACCGTTGCCCGACCACCAGACAAACAGCAGCAGCGTGTAAAGTCTGAGCAATTCTACGGATGGCTCACGCACATAGCGGCGGACGATCTTTACGCAGGTTTCAGCGGATGCGTCGTATTTGCTGCGCGCAGGCAGCCCCGCAAGTTGGCAGAAGTCTTCCTGATGCACCTTGCGACCATCGGACAAACGATCGAACCGCCGCGAGATGAAGGCCAGAGAAGCATCCTTCAAATGGATCAATCCACTGGCTGCGACCGGGATATCCACGAGCCTGGCGAGCAGCGTTGTCAGGTGCTCGTTCTCTGGAAGGCAGGGGTAAACTCCGGTTTGCGGCTTCAGTACATAACGACCGCCCGTGGCAGCCACCTGCAGCGTGGCCCTGTCTGCCGACAGGCTGACGGAGATTTTTTTCTGCACCCCGGAGAGCGACGTGTGGCCGACCATCGCCAGAGCGGCCGTGTGAAGGCGACTGGTTTCAAGATCAATTGCAGGGGCGGCCGCAGAATTGAAGAGCGACCGCAGGCAGCGAACATGATAACCACCCTCGCCCCCGCCCTCCTGCAGACAAATCCTGCAGACCTGTGTCATCCGGAATCCTCCAGCGGCACAATCTCAACTGCACCAATGCAGTCAGCACACGTGGCCAGCAGCAGTCCGAAAGAGTCATCCTTGGAGATCTTCAGCTTCTTCGTGGATAACTCCAGCAACCAACCCTCAGGCAGCAGGTTGTCAAAGAAAGGGTGCAGCCCGTTTGTCACCCACGGATCGAGACGCAGCGGCAATGTCAGCGACACAGGGACGGCGCCCGGAGTCGCCAACCAATCCGCATCATACTGGAACGTGATCTGGGCTCCTTCCTCCACAAGCCGCCCAACGGGACGGCCGTCCAGACGCACAATCGCCTGACGCCGCGTCATGGTTCGTCATCCCGCGGCGCGTCCACAAGGCCGATCGTCTTCCCAAACACTGCCAGCACCTTGTTGACCGCATCCAGACGCAATGTTGGCTTCGACTGTTCAAGGTCAGAAATAAAGCGTCTGCCAACGCCAGCCAGTTCGCCGAGGACTGTCTGAGAAAACCCGGCCGCCCTGCGGCGAGTGCGGACGAAGTGAGCGAGCGGAGATGGTTGCGGTGCGGACATGCGATAGGGACTATTTGCGCGCGATCGGGGGCAAATTGGGGAACATCTGGCATGCTTATACACCCGCTTCGGCCAGAATTCCACCAAATTGCACCCTAACGGGTGCAATTTGGGGGTTTTCGGTGAGCGGAGAGTCCAAAACGCGGTGCAAAACTGAGCAAATGCACCCGAGCGGGAGCAGAATGCGGATCTGAGTCCCGTGTGACGAGTAGAAAATCGGGACGACGCACGCAGGCTTGAACAGATGGAGACGCTGGCGACGTCGTGCGTTCGCGCCTATCCCGCCGATCGTCCGCCACAACTGCGGTTTCTCGTTCGGCTTGCGAACGGTGACTTCGATGAGTGAGGTTGGCTGCCGTTCGGTCATTTCGCTCTGGTGGCAAACTGCCGTTTGCCCGCCGAGGTCAGTTGGTAGTGCCCGGCACGGGGAGAGCCCACAAACCGGACCAGTCCGGCAGACTTGAGTGCCAGCAGATCCCGTTTGGCGGTGATCGAGGAGCACTCGAATCGCTTAGTCAGGTGCCGGACCTGGAGTTGGACGCCCAATTGGAGTTGGCCGATCGCCCAGCGCTGGCGGTCGTTGAGGTCGTCTGCTTCATCCCCCTCGAACTCCATTGTGGCCGTATCGGGATTCTCGGAGCCGTCATCGGCACTGAATGCTTCAGCAACTGATGCAGCGCTACCCGCCCGCGTTCCCACCTGAA
>JBEAUF010000103.1:0-5400 GCA_041161565.1 Planctomycetota bacterium
TCAAGCTCCGCACGCGTCAATCAACTGCGCCGAGTTAAGATATTTGCGTACCCAACAGAAGCATCTCGGAGTGCTGACGTCAAAACCGGTGAAATTGCGGGTAATGAACCCGGCGTTCCCAAGTCCATGCTGACTGCCTTGGTAATCCATAACCGCGCGTTTTGGCGATTTCGGATCTTTTCCGGTGGGGTGGTGCATGAGTGAATGAGAGCATGGGGGGGCTGGCGTGGCCAGGGTGCCTGCAGGATCCGGGTTGACGGTCGCTGCCGGCTGTGAGGTGCTTGGCGACGCAACACAGTGTCTCCGCCCCCATAACCATGCGGTACGTTCAGCACTCCGGAAAACGCTCTCGCGAGGGGAACGCCCCATATAACCCGGATCCTGCGTGTCTCTGCTTTGGGCGAGACTTTCCGGAGATTTGGGCACCGGAGGGCGCACCCGCATCGGCTTTTCCGATCGGCGGAGTTGGCAGCAGAGACACGCCACGGACCGCAGCGTGAGCGTAAGTGGCTCAAAATACTGGCGTTACGTCACGCGTTTTGGCGGGATGTCTCGGATTGCGCACGAAAAAACCCCGGGGTCGAAATGATTTCGACACCGGGGTTTCGATGGACAGTCTGGGATTTGAGCATGAGACCGCGGTGTGATGGTCATGTGACACTGGTGGAACTTCGCCATGCTGCGAACCTCAGTTAAAGGTAAGCGTCCGACAAATCCATTCTTGCCAGGGTCTGTAGTCTGGAGCCCGGTGTCTACCGGTTTCCCGATTCCCCCTGATGAGGTGGTCCGTGAGCAGGTTGGAGCAGTTGTGGCGTGAGCGGATTGATTGGGTGCAGGCTTCCGGGCTGACGATCGCGGCGGCCAGTACAGCGCTGGGCCTGTCAGCGGCATCTGTCTACCGCTGGAAGTGTTTGCTTGTTGTATTTCCGGTGTCGGGGCAGCTTCAGACAAGTCCCGTGATCCGAACTGCGGGGGCGACGAGTTCTTCGCATTCCACTTTTCCGTTTGCTGCCGTTCAGGTACGGGGTGACGACCGGTGGGAACAGCGCTCTCGAGACCGGCCTCTCGATCGCTCGGCCTGCTCTTACCGGGTGGGGTGGTTTCACCCGCATACATGCATTTTGTTCGAAAAATGCAACTCAGCTGAATCCACTTCCCCGTATGTCCACTTTCCTGAATTTAATCCGTCAGGAATAGGCGGGCCACAAACGCCCAGCGACGCCGAATGTTGTTCCGGGCTGCAATGACACTCGTCCCTTTGCTCGGCTGATGGTGAGCCTGCGTCCGATGATGACGTACAAGGACATCGTGATGGACCTCGGTGTCTGTGAATCAATGATCCAAAGAATCGAAAAGTCATATCTGAACAGAAATTCCTTGAAGCCGACGCGGAAGCATTTGAATTTGCTGGCGATCGACGAGATCTACATCGGAAAGTCGAAGAACCTTCTGAGCATCGTGATCGACTGGACGAACGATGCGATCGTGTTCGTCGGCAAAGCAAAGGGCAAGAAAGCGTTCAAACCCTGCTGGAAACGCCAGCGGGGATCAGCGGTGAAGATCGAGGCGATGGCGACGGAGATGTCCAACGTGGTTCGCGGCCGTCCGGAACAAACGCCCGGCGCGAAGCTGGTGCTTGATCGAGTTCACATCGTAGGGAACCGCCACCGGCATTCGCGTCTTCAGACCATGGCCAACACACTGCAGGGCCACCGAACGGAAATTCCCAACTGGTATGACGATCCGCTCTCCGATGGTCCCATGACGGAGGTCAACAACAACATCGGAGCTCTCCGAAGAGCCGCTTACGGCTACACAGATCAACAACACTTCATCCTGCAACTCTTCGCACTCCACGAATGCCAAAGCCAAATCCCTTGTTTGAATGCCTGGAAGACACTGGGCACCAGATTTGACATGGAGCCACCTTTCGTTCGCCCCTTGCCTCGCGTCTGAGCTCCGGCCGCACCGCCGGATTTCAGCTTACACCCACTTCCTCCCTCGAAGCTCATTCCCGTCCAGCCAGGCAGCCAAAATCAACCAATCACAGCCATAAACTCCGCATTGATCACAACATCCGCAGCGGTTTCAGCCGTCAGCGGGATTACCGGGTAATCGGGGTTGAGCGGCTGCAATTCGATTGTCTCGTGTGTCCAGTCGTCTGCAGTCTGCGTTTTTTCCGAGTGATACCGTTTCACCGTATAGCGTCCGCCACTGTCAGCAGAGGATTCCGTGCGCAGCTGTACGAGCAACAGGCGACCTTCACGACTACCGGCGGGACAGGGGCGGAACAGGCACCAGGCGTCGTTCGGAATCCGAGGCTGCATGGATTCGCCGTGCACCTGAGCGACGAACATTCCGGGCTGCAGCGCACGGTCGCTGATCGGAACCCAGCCCTGAACCTCAGGAGCCGATTCCGGGCCCCAAAAACCTGCCGCGATGCTCAGGTCGTACACCGGAACCCAACCGCGATACCGATCCGCCGCAGCCACGCGTCTGCGGAAACCTCGCGGACGCCTCGGAACCCCGGGTCCCGATTCCGCAAGGCTGCTCGCGGAGTCGCTCTGTGCCGGGGCCGGTCCTGTCGGCGATGCGTCGGGGGCCTCTTCAGCCAATCCCACCGCCTCGGCAACTCCCACTGGCCGGACATGCCAGCCATCGGATTCCCGGCTGAACCGTACGCGAAACTGCGTGCCCGGCAGACCAGCGTTCTGCCCGAACCAGGATTTCAGCAACTGCGGAAGCTGGTTGCCCGATGTCTCTTTCGGACCAGCCACATTGCAGGCCACCTTCACACAGCGAAAGATCCAGCACTGCCCATCCGGCAGTCGCACTTCCACAGGCCCCACCGGTCGCCCGGGAAGTTTCTCCGTTGTGGGCAGAAACAGGATTGGTTTTCCGTTGACATGCGACACTGTGGCTTCGAATTGGAAACCCTGCGTCTCCCCCTCCCCCTCACCTTCCAACCCACGGCTTGCGCAGTAAGCTGCCAGTCTCCAGTCCACCAGTTCGCTGGTCAGTCGAGCGAAGGCTTCGCGGAGTTGGGGGGCGATTTCGGGGCGGAATTGGAAGTGGCTGGATTCGAGGCGAAACCAGGTTCGGCCGGATTGTTCATCCAGCCAGCGGTCCAGTGGCCATTTCCGCCACCAGGCACACCATTCCGCATCGCTCGCACCCGCCTGCGTTTCAGCAACATCCCGATTCAGCACCTGATGCTGCAGCAGGTGCCGACGACAGCTCAGCGATAGCTTTTCCAGCGGCATGCCACCAGGCAGCTCGTCGCGGTCCAGCAGGACGCGGAGCACGATCATTTTATAGCTGCGGTTGAGCGTTGTGGTTTCCAGCATGCGGAACCAGTCTGCGTGAGCATCGAGGCAGGCGGCTTCTGCCGCCGTCAGATCTCCTTCGCTCTGCACAAAATTCAGCCAGCCATCCTGGGCGGCCGCGGCGGTGCGGGGGCGATAGCCGCTGCGGAGGAATTCCAGAGCGGTTGGCCGGCGGGAGTTGTCTTCTCGCCACTGGCGGTAGGCATCGCGCGCAGCCACGGAGCCCTGCGGGAGGAATTCCCGGAGCAGATCGCGGGCGGCAAGGTCCACGTCCACAAGACAGCCAGGCGGGAGCGGCGGCGGGGATCCGGCCAGCAGCCCACGCACGCTGTTCCAGTCCGCTTTGCCGCCGCCGATTGCCAGCAGATGCAGCATGCGACTGGCGAAGGTGCGATGGTTGCCGACAAAGTCCAGCACCAGCAGCCGCTGTTTTCCCGGACTGACTCGCAGGCCGCGCCCCAGCTGCTGCAGAAACAGCACTTTGGATTCGGTGGGTCGGAGCATCACGATGCGGTCAACGGCGGGGATGTCCAGTCCTTCATTGAACAGATCCACGGCACAGAGACAGCTGAGTGAGCCATCACGGAGGGCTTCCAGAGATTCGCCGTGCGGATCACTGCCGCTCCCGGAAAACACCGCGGCAGCAGTCAGACCGCGACTGCGGAGCCAGTCACGGGTGAAGGTGGCGTGTCGGCGGGAACAGCAAAACAAAATCGTCCGCGTCCCGGAATGCTCCTGCATCGCCTGCCCGAGCCGTTCCATGCGAACACTCGTCATCACGGCACGCTCAAGTTCTTCCGGGTCGAACCGTCCGCTTCGCCAGGGGATGCGGGAGTATTCCACGGTATCGGCAAGGCCGATGTAGTGGAAGGGTACCAGCGATTCTTCTTCGATGCCGTCGCCGATGGATGCCAGGCAGGCCAGATTGTCGTCAAACAATGCGGCCACATCCACACCGTCGGCGCGTTCGGGGGTGGCGGTGAGTCCGAGCACGAAATCGGCCTGCAGACTGGCCAGCATTCGCCGCCACGTCGGAGCCTGGGCGTGATGCACTTCGTCGAGGATGGCGTAGTCGAAGCGGTTGGCTTCGAGCAGTGCAAGGCCGGCGGGGCGGCAGAGCTTTTGAATGGAGGCGATGACCAGTTCGCCGGAAAATTCATTCTGGCTGCCCAGATACCACGAGACTTCTGCTGGTCCGAATTCCCCATCGAGGAGACTGGTGATGGCTGCTTCCGCCTGGGCCAGAATCCGGGCGCGGTGGGCAATGATGAGGATTCGTGGGCGGCGTTTGAGCTGCCGGCCGAGCTGTCGCAGGTCGAGCGCCGCCAGCCATGTCTTGCCCATGCCGGTGGCCACAGCCGCCAGTGCCCGGCCGCAGCCCGCACCACGCAGCCGCTGCAGACTCGCAAGGGCGCGCGCCTGCCACGGCCGCGGCACAAGCTCCGGAGGTCCGCCGGAAACTTCATCGAAGAATACGCCGTCCGGCCAGAGCCGCCGCACGGTGGCCGCATAATTCGCGACGAGCGCGGGAGTGGCCGGGTGGGCGACCTGCCAGAGTTCTTCGAAAGCGGTGGTGAACCGCGCGGCTGCTGCAGGAGCAGCCGCGGATGAAGTGACAAGATTCCATTCGACACCCGTCAGCAGTGCGGCGCGGGAAAGATTGCTGGAACCCACCACGAGGCACGTTCCCGGTGACGACTGCGGCGAAGACTCAGGAACAACCGCACCAGCAGCGTCTCTGATGCACCACGCTTTCGGATGAAAGGATGCCGGGGAGCCCGGGAGTTCGGCGGTGAGGATCAGACGCACGGCGAGCGGAGCAGACCGGGAGACTGAGGAACCCACCGGCACGCTGGACGCCGCTTCTTCGGCCGCACCGATCCACCCCAGCAATCGCTGGAGCGCACGGGGATCGGAGATGCCGAGGTAGTCGGACACAAGGATGCGGACACGGGCACCACGGGCAATGGCGGTGAACAGGGCGGCTTCAATCACATCGAGCCCGGAAAGCCGCACGAAGGCCGACAGGATGTCCACCTCCGCAGCCCCGGCAAGACGGCTGGAAAGCCGGGGC
>JBEAUF010000105.1:0-23371 GCA_041161565.1 Planctomycetota bacterium
GGTCAACCCCAGCCCCTATACTCCCCGCCCGGGCTCTGCCTGTTATCCGGACTATCGTGCCAACCCGGTCCGGATCTCTTTTTCATTTCGCTGCCCTTTCCGGACCCAAATCCTGTGTACAGAACCCATACCTGTGGTGAACTTCGTCGCGAACACTCCGGGCAAACCGTTACCCTTGCGGGCTGGGTTCACAGCTACCGCGAGCAGGGCCGGGAGTTGGTTTTCGTCGATCTCCGCGACCGCTACGGCAAAACTCAGGTTGTTTTCAACTCCGACGATGACGACAAAATCGACGCTCTGGCCAGACGTCTCCGCCGTGAAGATGTGATTCGCGTCACCGGCGAAGTGCGGTACCGTGGGGACGGTATGACCAACCCACGACTCGACACCGGCGAAATCGAGGTCCGCGTGAAACAGCTGACGCTGCTGTCACGCAGTAAAACTCCGCCCTTCGAAATCGAAGGCGGAGAGCTTCCGAATGAAGAACTGCGGCTCAAATATCGGTTTCTTGATTTGCGCAGACCTGAACTGCAGCGGAACCTGCTCCTGCGGCATCAGCTCACGCAGGCCACCCGCCAGTATTTCAATTCGCTGAATTTCCTCGAAATTGAAACGCCCATGCTCGGCCGCAGCACTCCGGAGGGGGCCCGCGATTACCTCGTCCCCAGTCGCGTTCATCACGGCAGCTTTTACGCATTACCCCAGTCACCCCAGCTCTACAAGCAAATCCTGATGGTTGCCGGCTACGACCGCTACTACCAGATTGCTCGCTGTTTCCGCGACGAAAACCTGCGCTCGGATCGACAGCCCGAATTCACCCAAATCGATGTCGAAATGGCCTTCGTGGAACGTGATGACGTGCTCAGCACAATCGATGGGCTCGTGGCATTCGTCATGAAGACCGTGCGTGGTATCGAGATTCCGCTGCCCCTTCCAAGATTCACGTGGCACGATGTCATGAGCCGCTTTGGGTGCGACAAGCCCGACATGCGGTTCGGGATGGAAATCAGCGAAATAACCGATATCGCCGCCGCGAGCGAATTTGGTGTGTTTAAAGCTGCCGCTGCCAGTGGTGGTCACATTCGCGGCATCAATGTCAAAGGTGGTGCGGAAAAATACAGCCGCAGGCTTCTGGATGTGGACCTCAAAAATTTCATCGCCGAGTTCGGTGCTCGGGGCCTCGCATACATGAAGGTCGTGGGGGGGAAACTGGAATCCACCATCGCGAAATTCTTCAGCGAAGAGCAGCAGCAGTCGATCATCAGCCGGATGCAGGGGGAAGAAGGCGACCTGCTGCTGTTTGTTGCTGACTCATGGAAAGTCACCTGCGCTGCCCTCGCTGCACTTCGCAATCGCATCGCCAAAGAACAGCAGCTCTACAGCCCTGATACCTTCAGCTGCCTCTGGGTGGTCGATTTTCCACTCGTTACATGGAACGCTGAAGAGGGACGGTTCGATGCCGAACATCACCCATTCTGCCAGCCAAATCCCGCCGACCAGGAATTCCTGAAAACAGATCCATCTCGTGTGCGTGCTGATAGTTATGACCTCGTGGTAAATGGATACGAAGCAGCCAGCGGCAGTGTTCGCATCCATGATTCGGAAGTTCAGCAGATGGTGTTTGACCTGCTGAATCTCAAATCCGAAGACGCGGAACGAAACTTTGGATTCCTGATGGAGGCTTTGCGTTTCGGGGCCCCGCCCCACGGTGGTATCGCACTCGGCCTCGATCGCTGGGTCATGCTGCTGTCCGGACACGAGAATATCCGCGAGGTGATTGCGTTTCCGAAAACCCAGAAAGCCTCCGATCTGCTCACAGGTGCTCCAGCTGTCGTGGAAGACAGGCAGCTTAAGGAATTGCATATCGAGGTAGTTGCGGAAAGTGAATGAATCTCCCCGACTTCAGCAACATGGGTGACAGGGCCCTGTTCCAGCGAAGAGGGCAAATAAAGAAAGGCAGTTCAACCAAACGGTTGAACTGCCTTTTTGCGTTTCGGAGGCACTGTGGGGGGGCTGGATGGAGCCTGCGTGTCAGCCCCTGCCGTGTCCTTCGTTACCTGTCTGAGAGCTGATTACTTGCAGGAGCTGCAGCCGCCGCAGGAAGAGGTGCAGGGAGCCGGGTGCCATACTTTGCACTCAACTTCCTTCTGAACCATTTTGCAAACCTGAACTTCGACTTCCTTCTTCTCGTGCTTCCAGGTGCATTCCTTCCAGGTGTAAGGCTCTTCAACCCACTCGTTGCGGCTGACCTTCACCTTGCAGGATCGTTCTTCTTCCTTGCAAACCGTTACGTTGTACTTGTAGGCAACTTCTTCCTTGACGTATTCGCAAACGCGAACCTTTTCCACCTTCTGAACCGGCTTGCAGACGGTCACCTTGTAGGTGTAGGGCTCTTCCTTCACCTGGCACTCGTGGACGGTGCACTCAACTTCAGTCTCCACGATTTTCGGAACCCAAACCTTGCAGACGCGGGTCGAAACGCAGGTGCCACAGGTGCCACAGCTGCCGCAGCCGCCACTGGTGCCGCAGCCACCACATTTGTGTCGCTTGCAGCATTGTTCGACGACGCGTTCTTCCCAGTGACCCTGGTCCTGGCAGACCTTGCGCTTCTTAACGACGGGAACCACGTGGTGAACGTGGCGAACGCCCGAACGCTCTTCTTCGCTGGCAACCATCACGGTGCAGGTGACTTCCTTTTCGACCCAGACCGGCTTGCAGACGGTCTTCTTGCCTTCACGCTCTTCGCAGGTGGGCACGAGGACCTTGTACTTGTGATCAACTTCTTCGCAAACAGTCTTGCAGACCTTGCGAACGCCGGACTTCTCGACCCATTCGGGTACGCAAACGTCAACAGTTCGCTTTTCCGTCACCATTTCGGGGACGCAAACTGTTCGTTTGACAACTTCCCATGTTCCCGCTGGCTCGCAGGGAGCGGCACAGTGGTGAGTCACACAGGGGGCACAGGGGGCTGTGCAGCAGCGACTGGCTTTTTTGCCGAAACAGCTGCCTGCTTCGGCAGATGTCGACAAGGCGACGGCGAGCGCCACGGAAAGAACGAAACGCATTCTTCAACACTCCTTCTGGCTTACATCCAAAGAAGTTAAGTCAAAATGCCTGACACCCCGTCAGGTCATTTTGCGTTGCCTGGGCTGCCTGAAGTTCCCGATCAGCAGCTTTTTCTCAGGCTACGCAATCCTCTCAGATTGGTGCAGATTAGCACATGAAAGGGTGGATGGGAAACGAAAACTCGGATGAAAGGGTTAAATGGGGGTTTTGTGTTGAGTGAATTGCCTGAAGCGGTTGGTGGTTTTCACGATGTCCACGGCTCGTTGCTCTTGTTCCTGTTTTTGGGAATGTCTGCTGCAGCTCAGCAGCGGGCGTGGCGGGTGTGGTTCGGAGTTTTTCACCATTTCTGCGGGGGACGGTTGTTCTGATTTGGGGAATCGCGACGCAGGCTGTAAGATCCACCAGGCCGACCGTTGGCGGATTCTCCCTGGCGAGCCGCTGCCGGCACGGTCGACAATTGGGGCTGGCGTTGTCAGTTGCCCCTTCCCTATTTCCTTCGCAAAGTCCACATTGCCGCATGAAGTTCTGCCTCGTTGATCGCATCACTGCCCTGGTGCCTGGCGAAAGCATCCAGACGCTCAAGCACGTGTCGCTTGCCGAAGAGTACCTCCAGGATCATTTTCCGGGTTTTGCGGTGTTCCCCGGAGTGCTCATGGTGGAGTGCATGGTGCAGACCTGTGCATGGCTGTCACGCGTAACCGACGACTTTCGGTTCAGTACAATCCTGCTGCAGCAGGCCCGCGCTGTGAAATTCAACAATTTCCTGAAGCCCGGCGACACGCTGATCGTAACCGCCAGCTACCGCGGTGGCTCTGCTCAGCAGCCTGAGTTTCAGGTTGCCGGAACTGTCGGGGACCGCTCCGCCGTCAGCGCCCGGCTGACTCTTTCTCTGCATAACCTTGCTGATTCCAACCCTGGGCTGCAGGAAAACGACGCTCGCCTCACAGCTTCCATGCGCGATCTGCTGGTGCAGCTTGACGGGACCGGACAGTTTGCAGCCAAACGCTGACCGTTTCCTTTTCGTGCTGCCCGCAGGTGCCCAGGGGGCGTGCTTCCTTCTCCGCTGCTTCGCAGCAATTCACTCCGACACATCCATCCTTTCCCGAAAGTTTTCCCATGACAGTCAAAGGTCGCATTGCTCTGGTGACCGGGGGCAGTCGCGGTATTGGCCGCGCCATCGTTGAATCACTTGCCCGCAACGGCGCCAAAGTGGCCTTCGTTTACAATTCCAACGCGGCCGCCGCCGAGGCTGTTGCCGCTGCCCTGCAGGCGGAGGGCTGCGAGGTCTGGGCAGTTCAGGCTGATGTGCGTTCCAAGCAGGCCGCCGATGATGTGATTGCCGCCGTTGTGGAGAAATGGGGGCGTCTGGATATTCTGGTGAACAACGCCGGCATCATTCGCGATGGTCTGCTGGCCACGATGTCTTCTGAGCAGTGGCAGGAGGTCATTGACACAAACCTGACCAGCGTGTTCAACTTCTGTCAGGCGGTCACACGGCAGATGATGTCGCAGCGTTACGGTCGGATCATCAACATGAGCAGTGTGGCGGCCGATACGTCCAACCCCGGCCAGGCAAACTACGCGGCCAGCAAAGGTGGGGTGGAAGGGTTCACGCGGTGTATCGCCACGGAACTGGCTCGCCGGGGAATCACCGCAAACGCTGTGGCACCGGGGTTTATCGAAACTGATATGACTGTTGCCGTGGTGAATGCGGCCGGAGACGAAATTAAAAAGAAGATCCCGGTGCGTCGCCTCGGGCAACCCGCCGATATTTCCGCAGCAGTTCTGTTTTTTGCCTCGGACGAGGCGTCCTACGTCACCGGGCAAATACTCAAGGTGGACGGTGGGCTTACTCTTGGTGGAATGTAGGGGTGGTGGCCCCGGGCAGTCCCGAATCCACAAAAAAACGGCTCGGGACCGCTCAAGCCCCTCCTGGCCTGGAAGTTCTTTGGATTTCCGGCAACAATACTCGAAAATCGCATTTGCGACACGGCCGGGGGATGGCCGTGTTGCGGGTGCAGCGGCGTGATACTTCTGTCGGTTCAGGCCGACCGTGGTTCACATATCTGGGTGCTGCTTCTGGAAACGCCGTCATTCCAGTGCAGTCCGCACCATTTTTGGCGGCCGCAGTCGATGTTTTCACAAACAGCGACTCAGGAGACAACGGTCCATGCCTTCCTCTGATGAAATTCTGGAAAAAGTTCGGGAAACTCTGGTGGATGCACTGGGGGTCGATGACGACGAAGTCACACCCACGGCGACTCTCATGGGAGATCTCGGGGCTGAATCAATTGACTTTCTGGATATCGTTTTCCGTCTGGAAAAATGTTTCGATATCAAAATTCCCCGCGGCGAACTCTTCCCCGAAAACCTCGCCTCGGCTGACTCCGGGTTTGTCGTGGGCGGCCAGGTGACTCCGGACGGACTCGCTGAACTCCGTCGCAGGATGCCCCACGCTGATATCGACTCCTTCGCTGCCGATCCCTCCGTGGCCCGTATCTGGGACTTGTTCACAGTAGGCATGATCTGCCGCTTTATCGAGGCCCGGGTGAAGTAGCGATCGTTCGCGTGGCTGACGCCCGCAACCAGTCCACTCCCGCCAGTTTCCATGTTTGCCGCCAGTCGCTTGCCCAGGCAGCGACTGCGCGGCTGCTGGTTCCCTACCGCCCCCACGAAGCCCGATAACCTATGCGCTGGTACTGGATTGATCGTTTCATCGAATTTGAATCCGGAAAACTCGCCCGCGCCGTGAAAAATGTGTCGCTCGCGGAAGAGCACCTGCATGATCACTTCCCTGGTTTCCCCGTCATGCCCGGATCGCTCATGATCGAGGGGATGGCACAGACTGGGGGGATTCTGCTGGGCGAACATTTCAAGTTCGAGTACAATGTGATCCTGGCCAAAGTCCCCAAAGTCACTTTCCACAGCTGGGCCTGCCCCGGTGATCAGCTCATCTACACTGCCCGGCTCATGGCCGCCGGTGAAGAAGGTGGTTCTGCTGCAGTGGAAGCCACAGTTGGGGATCGACAGGTCGCCTCCGCAGAAATCGTCTTTGCTCATCTCAAAAGTGATGATCCGCAATTCAGTCGGATTGACCAGAAAAATTTCGTGTTCCGTATGAACCTGCTGGACATCCTCACGGTCGGCAAGGCCGGAGATGGTCGTCAGCCGGGCTGAGTTAAGCCCGGAATGGGGCATCGGGAGTCAACTATGGAAAAACGTCGCGTCGTGGTTACTGGAATCGGAGCTGTTACGCCGATCGGCAACACTGCTCATGATATGTGGCAGGCCCAGCTGCGCTGCGCCAATGGAGTTGGCCCCATCACCCACTTTGATGCCACCGGATTCCCCACCCGGTTTGCAGCCGAAGTTCGCGATTACAACTTCGAAGCACAGGTGGATAATCCCCAGACTTTCGCCGATGCGGGTCGGAACGTGCGCTTCGCCATCGGTGCCGCCAGGCAGGCTGTCGAGGATTCAGGGGTGCGCCAGGACCCACTCTTCAACCCCGCCCGCTTCGGCGTCTACCTTGGGGCAGGCGAAGGACAGCAGAATTTCCTGCAGTTCATGTCCCTCGTCTCAGAAGCCTCTCGCGGTGGCAGCGTTGATCTGAAGCATTTCACACAGTGCTTCATCGACCGCATGAATCCCCGGTTCGAACTTGAACTCGAACCCAACATGCCGGCAGCCCACCTCTCCGCGCTCTTCAATGCTCAGGGGCCGAACCTGAATTGCCTCACCGCCTGTGCTGCCTCCAGCCAGGCCATCGGAGAAGCCACAGAAATTATCCGTCGCGGCGAAGCTGATCTGATGCTCTCCGGCGGAGCACACTCCATGATCCACCCGTTTGGCGTGACCGGTTTCAACCTGTTGACCGCCCTCTCCGAACGAAATGATTCGCCGCGGACGGCCTCCCGACCCTTCGATCTCAACCGGGACGGTTTCGTGCTCGGTGAAGGCGCCGGAATGCTCATCCTCGAAGAACTTAGCCACGCCAAACGTCGAGGAGCCAGAATTTACGGAGAAATCCTCGGCTACGGCTCAACGGCTGACGCATACCGAATTACTGATATTCACCCTGAGGGTCGCGGGGCCATCGCCTGTATCCGCATGGCTCTCGCTGATGCTCAGGTCAATCCTGACCAAATTGGCTACGTCAACGCCCACGGTACCAGCACCAAGGTCAATGACCAGATTGAAACCATGGCCGTCAAGGGGGGGCTTGGCGAACATGCGTGGAAGACCCCAGTATCCAGCATCAAGAGCATGATGGGGCACCTCATTGCCGCCGCCGGGGCTGTCGAAGCGATTACCTGCCTGCTGGCAATCCGAGACGGTGTTCTCCCTCCAACCATCAACTACGAAACACCCGATCCAGACTGTGATCTTGATTACATTCCGAATCAACCCAGGGAAAAACGCATCAAAGCGGCCCTGTCGAACAGTTTTGGCTTTGGCGGCCAGAATGTAGCGCTCATATTGTCTCAATTCGAGGGTTAGTTTTGCTGCCACCGTTGCGACGGACAGCCCTCCAATCCTGCCTCCTGCTGTTCTATCCCCCCCGGAAGGATTCGGACTGCCGCAAGATCCCTGGAGATTATTCTGGTGGCATTCGCAGTCATCTTTGCCGTGCTCGCAGCCGTATTCCTCGCCGATGCACTCATCGTGCGCCGCGTACTTGTACCCAAAATCTGCGACCACTTCGAAAAAGCACCGGCCTTCAATGTCGTCCCCGGCGTACCTATCCCGGCGGCAGTGGAAATCTCCTTCAAAGCCCCCGATGGACTCACACTGCATGGGTCGCTGATCAATTCCGAACTCCCGGATCCCCCCGGCCTTGTGCTCTTCCTCCCGGAACACCGTGGCAACCACTGGACTGCACCCCGCTACTGCCAGACGCTGATCGACGCGGGCTATGTGATTATGTCCTTTGACTTTCGCAATCAGGGCGAAAGCGAATCGCTGCCGGGTTATTCCCCAAGTCACTGGATGACCGAATTCGAGATGCAGGATGTGTCGGCCGCCATGGATTTCATCGAATCCCACCACCGGCTCAGTACCCTCCCGATACTCACGTTCGGGGTCAGCCGTGGCGGCGTTGCGGCACTGCTGGCTGCCTGTCGATACCACAGGATTCGCGGTGTGATCGCGGACAGTGCCTTCGGTACGATTACTACTCTGCGGTACTTCGCGGATCGCTTTGCCGGCCTGTTTGTTCCCCCGAAGTTGTTTCGGTTTTTCCCTGAGTGGCACATATCACGCACGCTCCGCGGGGTCATGGCGCTCAGCGAGCGGCGACGTGGTTGCCGTTATGTTCACCTCGAAGACGAAGTCAGGCACCTCGAGTCCCGCTCCGTGCTCCTGATTTCCGGTTCAGCTGACTCCTATGTGTCCACTGAAGTGGCTCGTCGCCTGCAAAGTCTGGCCGGTGGCGGCACACAACTCTGGATCGCTCGTGGTGCAGGACACAACAGTGCCAGGGTGCGTCTCACCGAAGATTATGACCTGCGAGTCAGGCTCCACGCAGCTCGCTGTCTGCAGTCCGATTCCAGTATCCTCACTGGACCCGCTGTCGTGGCGGTTGAGAAGCCTCCGCTGCCGATTGCCCGTACCGCCTGAGCAGCTTTGCCTGACCCATGATACCGATCCGCGACAACATTCCCTCGCGAACCTCACCGGTTGTCAACTATCTGCTGATTGTCGCCTCCTGCGTTGTATTCCTGCTGCAGACATTTGATTCCGGTGATGTGCTGATCTTTCGGTTTGGACTTATTCCTGCACGTCTGCAGCAACCAGAACGCCCGCTCGTTATCGAGACCACTCGTCTGATTCAGACGGAGATTGGCCCTCAGGAACAGCGGGCCCGAGTGGAGATTCCCAGATCCGCCGTACCCGTCTGGGCAACGCTCTGCAGCAGCATGTTTCTTCACGGCAGCCTGTTGCATCTGCTTGGAAACCTTTGGTTTCTCTGGATCTTCGGTGACAACGTGGAAGATCGGCTGGGGCACGTCCCTTATCTGATTTTCTATCTTGCGGGCGGGGTCTTTGCCGGCTGTTGTCACTACGCAGTCGATCCGGGATCCACCGTGCCCACCATCGGTGCCAGCGGCGCCGTAGCCGCCGTCATGGGCGCCTATTTGCTCCTTTATCCTCATGCCAATGTGATCTCGCTGGTTCCCATTCTGTTTTTTCTGCACATCGTGGTCATCCCTGCTCCCGTGTTTTTGGGAATTTGGTTTCTGATCCAGCTTTTTCAGGGATCTTTCGCCGCGGGAACTGCCGAGGCTGCGGGCGTTGCGTGGTGGGCACATATCGGCGGTTTCGTCGCCGGAATTGCTCTCGCCTTCCTGCTTGGAAAGTCTGGTTGTACCCGTGGCCGTGTTACCGTTCTCAGGCCCGGCACCCAAGGTTCCTTCCGCAGAATTTCCAGCCCCTGGGATTGATCAGCAGTGGCCGCAATTCCAGGCGTAAAGCGAGCAGCAGGACTCTTTTCCCGCGAATTCCTCCAGCGGTCATGCCGGCCGACCGTGGAATCATGCAGAGGCCACAGCAATTTCCGCCGACACAGGCCTCTTGCAACGCCACAGCTGTCCGGATAGACTCAAGGCAGGCATACCTGCGACTGTGGTGTAGTGGTAGCACAGTAGCTTCCCAAGCTCCTGGTGAGGGTTCGATTCCCTTCAGTCGCTTATCGAACGCGCGTCCTTATCTCGACGGCGATGGTTCGGGATTCTGTGGCTGACGTGCGACGTTCAGCGTTCGCTGTGGGCCGTACCCTGCTTCCGCCCACGTGCGCAGTACCAACCGCTCCTCAGAACGTCCCTGAGCACCGATAGCGTCGGCGGTGAGCCTCAGCAATCTCAGTGTTTCCGGCGCATCCGGGCCGTAGTGCTGTTCGCTGATCCTCCAGGCCGTGCTCAGTGCGGCTTCCGCCTCTGAAAATCGCTCTTCGTCCGCAAGTTCAAGCCCCCGCCGCGTCATGGGCCGCAGGTCCACGCTGCCATCCCCTCGTGGCTGCCGTCTGAGCACAGCCAGGGACTGCTGCAACAGAACAGCGGCTTCCTCGTCGCGGCCCTCAATCGCAGCCACAAGCGCAAGTGCTCGTCGCTGCAACGCCGTCTCGGGGTGTTCCCCTCCGAAGTACTTCAGGTCGATCTGCAGTACGGTGCGGTAGGCTCGTTCGGCGTTTTCGTAGTCGCCGCGGGCCCTTTGAATCCTTGCCTGCTGGCTCATACAAGCCGCCACAAGGGGGTGTTCTTCACCGTAGATTCCCCGGCGAATTCCTATCGCCCTGGCCACAAAGGCCTCCGCGTCGTCGTATTGTCCCAGTGCCCAGCAGCAGCCTGCGAGGTTGTTCAGAACGGCGGCGGACTCGGCGTGATCAGGGCCAAGTGCTCGCCCCGTGATATTGAAAGCCTCTTCATACAGCAGCCTTGCTTCCTCGTAGTTCCCCTGGGCGCGGCTGAGCAGAGCGAGATTATTGAGCGATGCAGCGACATCCGGGTGGCCGGGGCCGAGCAATTCACGTCGCAGATCCCGTGACTTCAGGTAAAGTTCTTCTGCTGTTTCGTAATTTGCCGCTGCAGCCTGAGCGGACGCCAGGTCGTGGATTGCATCAGCGGTCAGTTTTGTGGTCGGACCTTCGCTGCGAATCGCCATCTGCACGGCCTGCTGCAGCAGATCGATGGCCTCGGCGTTTCTGCCCTGGTGCAGCCTCACCAGTCCCAGCCCGCGGAGACTGTGGACAGTCGCGGCATCTTCGCTGCCATTTCGGTTTCCGGCCTTGATGGCGGACAGAAACAGCGCTTCAGCCGTCTCATACCGCCCTGCATCCATTGCTCTGAAACCGCGATCTCCCGCGGATTTTCGGAAGGCATCCTGACCCATGGATGTTGCTGCTGGCTGCAGAGTGGCCATCAGCATAATCAGCAAGGCTGGTACATTAGCCATGGACCGCGCGCCCATCTTACTTCCCCTGTCGAAACACCCGGACTGTGGCGTTCCGTCACCCCCCGCAGTCGCAACTGCACCTGCGTTCGGCAATCCCTGCCGACTGTTTTGCGTTATCGGCATTTTTGGCCGCACTGCGACAGCCCACAACGGGCATTTTCACTGCGGATCTTTCAGCCTGGTCGGAATGTCGCTGGGGAAGACGACGGGAGAACCGCTGAACTGGTTCTTCTGTCCTGCCGGGGAAGCAGGTTTCTGATCAGAGTAGTTTTGCAAGCATCGTGGTCTGGCGCATGGCGTCGAGTGGTTTGACTTCCTTGTCCTCAACTCTGGACGCCAGCCAGATAAAGGCCCGCTCGACAGCGGTCGCTTCGTCCAGCGCGAACAGAGCGAGGTTTTCCTTGCCGGCGAAACGCTCTTCCGAGCCATCCGGCCCCTTCACCACGAATGTTCCTGGTGACTGGGAGACCAGCGTGTATGTGAGGATCACCGCGTTCTCTTCCTTCCAATCCACCCTGTAGAGGGTGTCTCCTACCTTCACGCGGGGAATCACAATTCTGCCGGCCATGTTCGTCCTCCTGAAGAACCACTCGGTTACCCTGCACTGCACCGGGGGATTATTTTGGGGATTCCCGCGAAAGAATGCCAGAGCAACCCCAGGGCAGGATTTCAAATCTCCTGTGGCCGCGGCTCACCAGATCCCTTCACTCGGAAACGCCGTCAAAGTCGGAAAATCCTGACCTCACAGGCAGCAATTGCCGCAATTCGGCCAGTCGCCCTGAAATCTTCACCGGGGGTTGTGCCACTTTCGCAGGGCTTCGACTTGACCAATAGCCGGAGGTTTGAGAAAACCCTGAAGTGCGCGGCCGGGAAATTGTGCCGGCATTGAAATTTCCGCCCCTGTGGAAGATCGGGGCTTCAGACTGGCGAAGGAGTGCCTCTAACGTGAATCGAATTTCCATTGCCCTCGCGGCCGTGCTCGCCGCCGGATCACAGCTCACAGCTGCGGCTCAGGAAGCAGCCCGTCCGGCAGCTCCCGCCCGACCCGCGGCAGCCGCCACCTCAGCTCAGCGTGCCCCCAGCCGCGTCGGCCTTATCGACATGGCCAAGGTCTTCGAAGGCTACACCCGCTTCAAGGTGATGCGTGAGGAGTTGTCGGCGGAGATTGAAAAGAGTGATGCTGAAGCCCGCGTGATGGTGGACAAAATGCAGGCTATGCAGAAGGAAGTTCAGGAAAATGGCTTCCAGCCAGGCAGTCCCGAGTATGAGGCCGCCGAAAAGCGGATTCTCGATGCCCGCGGTGAATTTGAGGCCTTCCGCGCCGCCACTCAGCGAAAGCTGGCTCGGCGTGAATCTGAGATGTTCAAGACTATTTATGCTGATACCACCAGCATGATTAAGAAGTACGCCGAGTTTGCAGACTACACCGTTGTGATCCGCTTCGACAGCAAGGATATCGAAGACGACACTCCTCCAGCAGAGGCCGTCCAGCGGATGAACAAGCAGGTCGTCTATCACCGTGGTGAGAATGACATTACCGAAGTCGTTCTGCAGTCGCTCAACAAGCAGTACGAAGCCTCCCAGGGTGAGACTCCCGTGCGTACCACCAGCGGTACTGCTGCTCCGCGGAAGTAGTGACTGGGTTCATTGACAGCCGTTCGCGGCAGGGGCCCGTGGGTTTCACGGGCCCTCCGATTTCAGGGGATCAGTCAGTACAGGGCTCCGGGGGCAGGGATGGAAGGCTGGAAATCAGAATGCGGGCAACAGCAGACGCTGGCACGTCCCGCGGTTGTGTCAGGGCCGGGGCTGTTTCATGGTGTTGATGCGCGGTTACGAATGCTGCCCGCTCCGGAGAATTCCGGTATCGTGTTCCGTCGGGTGGATCTCCGCGATCGCCCGGAAATTCCCGCCAGCACTGAATTTGTCGTGCCAGGCTCGCGTAGAACAATTCTGGCATCAGGTGCCGCGTCTGTGGAGACTGTAGAGCATCTGTTGGCAGCCCTTGCAGGGCTCCACGTGGATAATTGCATTGTTGAGATTCGCGGTCCGGAAGTGCCGGCGGTCGATGGCTCCTGTCTGCCGTTCTGTGAAGCTATTCTGGAAGCTGGCATCAATCAGCAGTTTGCTCCGCGCCGCGTAACCAGCATCGATCGTTGTCAGCGAATTTCTGATCCGGCTTCTGAGCAGTGGCTGGAGGCCATCCCGTCAGCGACAGGTGATCTGGTGATCAGTTATCAGCTGGATTACGGGCAGGATTCTCCTTTGGGTAGACAGTCGCTGGCACTCGCGATTACGCCGGAGACATTTCTGCATGAGATTGCGGCGGCACGAACTTTTGTGATGTCCGCGGAAGTGGATGCTCTCCAGGCACAGGGGTATGGTCGCCACCTGACCGGTCGGGATCTGGTCGTTTTTGCACCGGATGGAACGGTCGTCGATAATCGTCTTCGCTGGCCTGACGAGCCGGTGCGGCACAAAATTCTCGACTGCATCGGCGACTTGTCGCTTGCAGGCGCCGCGGTCTCCGGACGAATCGTTGCTCGTCGCAGCGGTCATAAACTCAATCATGTCATGGCTCAGATTCTGTCGACAACCGCAATCAGCGGTTTCATTCCAGCCCGTGCGGCCTGATTCCCTCGTCGCTCCGTTCAGGATAACAGCATGGATACACGGATCTCTCCCCTGTCCCAGGTAGACCCTGCAGCCCGCATCGGGAATGGCGTCGTGATCGGCCCGTTCTGTCTTGTTGGGCCTGACGTTGAAATCGGCGATAACACCGTGCTGATGAGTCACGTTGTAATTACCGGGCGCACTCGAATCGGCAGCGGAAATCGCTTCTGGGCGAACTGCGTGATTGGCGGCGAGCCGCAGGATGTCAGCTGGCAGGATTCAGAAACGGAAATCCACATCGGCGACAACAATATCTTCCGAGAAGGTGTGACGGTTAATCGCGGTGCAGAAAAGGAAGACGGGGTAACCCGCATCGGCAATCACAATATGTTCATGGCCAACAGTCACGTTGCCCATAACTGCCGTATCTTCAGCAATGTGATCCTGGTGAATGGTGTATTGCTGGGCGGTCACGTGCACGTTCACGATAACGCCATCGTCTCCGGAAATTCAGTGGTCCACCACTTTTCCACGCTGGGACGTCTGAGCTTTGTCAGTGGTGGTTGTCGCGTGCCACACGACATCCCGCCGTTTATGCTGGCAGCGGGCAGCGATAATCCGACTGTTCGCACAATCAACGTTGTTGGGATGCGCCGCGCTGGAATTTCCGGAAGCACGATCGAGGTCATCAAGGAAGCTTTCCGCCTGCTTTACCGACGCAACCGCCCGGTAGAAGAGGTCCGTGCTCACTTCCTCGATGCACTCGAAGGCGTTTTGCCGATCGAACTTTCGCAGCTGCTCGCCTTTCTTGACAACCAGAAAGCAGGAAAGCTGGGCCGAGCCCGCGAAGCGATTCGCAATCGTCCCGCTGCAGAAGTCAAACCCCAGTCGTCAGAGGATGTCAGGGCAGCATGAAGAGCGTTCGGATTGGCGTTATCGGAGTCGGGGCCCTCGGGCAGCACCATGCCCGAATCCTTGCGGGACTTCCGGGAGTTGAGCTCGCGGCCGTGGTTGATTCCCGCGAAACTCAGGGACGCGCGGTCGCAGAAAAGCACCACACCCGCTGGCTGTCGTCGCCTGCAGAGTTGGCTGGTGCCGTTGATGGTGTCGTCGTGGCCGTTCCAACCACGGCTCACCTCGAAGTGGCTCGCCCGTTTCTCGAACAAGGCACTGCAGTCCTCGTCGAAAAGCCTCTCGCTCACGACCTCGACGCCGCTTTGACACTCCGAAACATCGCTCGATTTCGTCGAAGTCTGCTGCAGGTCGGACACGTGGAGCGTTTTAACCCGGCCTTCGAATTGCTGTGTGAGAAAATTGGTCGACCGCTGCACATCCGCTGTCAGAGGTACAGCCCGTACACGTTCCGCTCAACAGATATCGGTGTCGTGCATGACCTCATGATTCATGACATCGATCTCGTACTGGCACTCACCGGTGCTGCTGTTGAACGGGTGGAAGCGTTTGGTGGTGTCGCCTTCGGACCACATGAAGATCTGGCCAATGCGCGGTTGCTGCTGAGCGGCGGTACCGTTGTGGATCTGGCTGTCAGCCGTATCAATCCGACCGTTGAACGCAGTATCCAGGTGTGGAGCACATCGGGGTATGCAGCGGCTGATCTGCAGAGTCGCAAGGTGGTGTGCTGGAGCCCCTGTTCAGCCATGGCGGCCAATCCCGGCATGGTGCACGACATCGTCTCCGTCACCCCCAATCCGCTGTCGCTGAAGGATGAGGTATTCAGCAAGTGGATTACGCGCGAGGAGACGCAGGCGTCGTCTGCTGATGCTCTGACCGCTGAATTGCAGAACTTCGTGCATTGCATTCGTACCGGCGAACAACCTCGCGTGACCGGGGATGCGGCAGTCGCAGCTATGGAAGTGGCGGACAGAGTCCTCGAAGGTATGTCCGGCTGGTCATGGCAGTCCGGAAGATCGCTGAAGGATGAACGTCGCGCTGCTTAGTCGAGTTCCAGGTGCTACTCAGGGATCCAGGGGCAGCACGTCCACACTCACTGCGAGTCGGTGGCCCCCGCCACCCACAAAGACGCCGGTTACGGGTGGAACGTCACTGTAATCCCGTCCCCACGCCAGCACGATATGGTCGGACAGACACATCTGATTGTTTGTCGGATCCAGCTCCAGCCAGTGTCCGTTACCCACGTAGGCTGAGAGCCATGCGTGTGAGGCGTCCGCTCCAACCAGCCGCGGACGGCCCGGCGGAGGAATCGTCCGCAGGTAGCCGCTGATATAACGTGCGGGTATTCCGAGCGATCGCAGCATGGCAAGCTGCAGGTGTGCAAAGTCCTGACAGACTCCCCTCTTCAGCTGGAATGCCTGTTGCACAGGCGTATGCACAGTGGTGGCCCCGGCGTCGTAGGTGAATTCCGCGTTGATCCGGGCTGTCAACTCCTGCAAACCCGCCAGCAGAGGACGGTCGGCAGGAAAACATTCCGCGGCCCACGCTTCGATATCGCGAGTCCACACCACTCGTGGTGAAGGCCAGACAAACTCCTGCGCTTCCGCCAGCCACGGGTCCTGTCGGGACGTTCGTGTTTGCAGCTGCTCCCGAGTTGTGCCTGTGGCGGCAGCGATGGCGGCCGAATTGTCTGCCTGCACTGCCACCACCGTGACGGCGGCCACCTCCAGTCGCTGATAACCTTCGCTGAATGAAAACATGTGCACTGGATTGCCAAAGGCATCAACACGCCGAGTTTTTACAGAAGGTTCCGGTGTGATCTGCAACGAAAATGACTGCACCTGCTGCCTGTCGCACTCACGAAATTCCAGCCAGGCCTGGTTGTGGCCCACAGAAACCGGATCAGCACCGGAATAGGTTGTGCGATGAGTCACCCGATATCGCATCAGACGCCCTCCCGTCCAGGCATGGCGTGTACCGCGTTCCCGGAGTGCACCAGGTAACGGCTGGTCAGCGTGTCTGACAACTTCAGCATTGCATCTTCCACCGTTTTCAGAGCCGCCAGAACGTTCCTGAGCGGGCCGCTGGACAGGTCGTCTGCTGTCAGCATCCGTACGGCATGCGCCGCTTCCATCACCAGTCGCATGTCAGCCGACCGCAGCGGTTGTGAGCTGATGCCGGGCAGCCGATCCACATGCTGCACCAGACGTTCGACCTGAAATGCCAGTGATCTCGGATTGGTTTCGTCTGTAATTGCCAGATCGAGCACAGCATTACGCTGCAGATTCTCACGATACCGAAAACGGTATGTCATGCGCACGTCGAGGACTTCGATGAGGGTTTTGAGAACAGGTGAACCGGCAGCCTTTCGGAGATCTGCCGTCATCAGCAATCGGGCAGTCGAGGCAGCTCGCTCAATACTCCGGCCCAGTTCCAGAAACCTCCATGAAGGACCGCGGTTCATGCCATCCGCTATCAATCCGCTGATTGAGGCACAGTCTCCGATCAGTCCTGAAGTCGCCGATACAACATCCGCCAGATCCCGCCAGTCACGGGCAGGCGTGGCTCGGAAGGATTCTGCGGCCGCGTTCACTCGCTGCCACGTATCCGGACTGATCCAGTCTCGTACCAGCGAGGCGAGCCGAGTGAGATCGCGGACGCTGCGGGCCAGACCACCGTATTCGGCTGGATCGAAAACGGCTGCCGGGAGCGTCTCCGCAAGCTCCGGCAACTGCGAATCCATGCCCTCCACTGCAAAGCCCGGCTCCAGCTGACCCTGCTCACACAGAGCTCTCGTCAGGAATCGAACCTCGGCTGCCTCTGCACCACCCTCACCAGCCAGCCGCTCTGCAAGGGCACGCACCAGACGAGCCAGAAAATCACAGCGGTCGAGCGCTCGACCAAGCCAGAACAGATTGTCAGCAACGCGACTGGGGAACAACGCTGTCGTTCGCCGCAGCTCCGCTGGCTGGTCGTGCGGCGTCAGCAGTGTCACCGCCTCCACGCGGCCCTCAGCAAGTACCCAAAGATCCTTGCTGCTGTCTCCGCCCGCAACAGACAGCTGCATCGGTCCGGCATCCGGAGCAATTCGAATCAGACCGCCAGGCATCAGGTGCCAGCGCTGCTCATCCTCAACAAGAAAAGCTCGTAACGCCACATGTCCGCAGCGAATACCAGACTCGGTCCATACGGGGGTTCCCGAGCGAGCGATTTTCTCCTGAGCGACCCAGAACCATGGTTCCCGCTGTAGTCTTCGCTGCCAATCAGATCGCTCTGTTGCAGACAGTTCGCTGCACAGAATCTCCTCGCCCCCGCTTTTCTGGAAAGCAGGCTTAAGCACCAGTTCGGGGAGTCGATCAAGTACGAGGGCCAGATCCTCCGGATTGCCGCACCACCATGTTGGGATTGATGGCAACTGCAGATCCTCGCCAAGCAAATGTTCACACAGCCGCGGCAGACAACTCATAAACACCGGGGCCCCCGTAATACCACAGCCAGGAGTATTAACGATGGTCACGTTGCCGCAGCGCATGGCATTCAGAATCCCCGGAACACCGTGCTCGGAGTTGCTGCCGAGCTCCAGCGGATCCAGTCCCGATTCCGCACATCGTGAGAGAATAATGTCCACAGGGACAAGGCCTGACAATGTCTTCATATAAACGTTGTCAGCACGCACCGTAAGGTCTCCGCCCTCCACCATGGTGTACCCAAGGTAACGTGCCAGATAAACGTCTTCAAAGTAGTAGGGATGGCTCGGGCCGCTGCTGAGCAGAACAGTGCGAGGCTGCTCCAGAGGCCTTGAAGAGCGACGTCGAAGAGAATTCTGCAGACGCACAAAGAAGGGCGCCAATCGCTCCACCGGAATCTGCTTGAAGCCCCCAGGCATCGCTCGCGAACTGACAATTCGATTCTCTAACGCAAAGCCGGGACCGGCTGGGGCTTCAGAGCGGTCTGCCATCACACACCACTGCCCGTCCGTCCGCCGCGCCAGTTCCGCGGCATACAGAAACAACGGCATCCCACCTGGTCGATGCAGGTCCATGAATGGCCGCAAAAATTCGGGATTAGCGTACAGCAGAGGGGCAGGTAGAATTCCCTGCTGAACAAGTCGACGTGGACCGTAGATGTCTGCAATCAGCTCATTTAGCAGCCGTGCTCGCTGCGCCAGCCCACGCTCCAGGATGCCCCATTCAGGGGCTCCCATGAGCATCGGCAGGAGGTCCAGACGCCACGGCCTTGCGCCCTCACCACCGCTGACGACAGAATGGTAGGAAACGCCATTTTCACGCAGCATCCGCTCAGCCTGTCGATGCCGTCGAGCCAGTTCCTGGGGGGGCACGCTGCGGAATATCTGCAGGAATCGATGCCAATGCGATCGGAAGTGGCCTGCAGCCGTCTGCAGCTCGTTATAAACATGCGGCGGACAGGGGAATATCTGCTCGGTCCGCTGGCCCGAAGTTGGTCCGCTGGTCATCCTGGTTTCCGCTGGGGGCAATGCTGGCAATTCAGAGAAGGGGCTGGTCAGAGTGTTCCGGGTTCAGCGCTGCTTTGTCGCTCCCTCCGGCACAAGACCGCCTTCCACCGAAAACTCCGGTGACTCGGGCTCAGGCGTGGATTTCTCACCAAATCCCACCATTTCCGCGAGCTTCGCGGGCATCTGGCTGCCGTATTGATAGAGCAGCCAACCGGCGCCAAGCAGGACCAGCAGGAGCACAATCAACGAGGCAATTCCTCTGATTGCAACGAAGAAGTTCTTGAACTTCCGCTTCAGCTGAAACATCCGCTGGTCGCGGTCTACTCTGCTGTAAAGGTTCTGCATTTCCTCCTTGCGAATCGCTGCCGCATTCCGCGCCAAACTATCCTCTACAGCCTTCGCGAATTCCGGGAACTGCGCGAGTGGGTAATAAGTGCCGTCTGCGGATGCTTTGGCACGCGCTTTCGCCGTGAGCTGTCCGGATGTCAGCATCTTCAAGACCCTGCTCGTGGAGAGCTTCTCCACGACCGTGTTTCCCTTCCCGTCCTCGAACTGCACGAACCAGACCCGCGCCGTCTGCTGGAGGCTGGTGTCACGAACCGGCGTTGGTGCAGGAATCGGGCTCCGCCGCGACTGGGAAACGGATGTGAGCGGCGAACCGGGAGTCGCTGCAGCTACACCCGCTCCCCCCTCAATGAAGCTCAAACTTTCACTGTGCAGGCCCAGGGATGTCAGATCCTTCAACAATTCCTCACAATTGCCGTAACGATGCTTCGGATCCTTCGCCAGCATCCGGTCAAGGATCAGATCCAGCTTCTCAGGGACCTCCGGCCGCAGCGAACGCGCAGATGCGCAGGCCCCCTTCTCTTTCGCCATGATCACTTCCAGCGTGGTCCTGCCCGTGAAAGGCAGCTTGCCCGTCAACATGTGGTAGAGCGTCGCGCCAAGTGCGTAAATGTCGACTCGCTGATCCACGTGCTTCGCATTCCGCGCCTGCTCAGGTGCCATGTACAAAGGTGTTCCCAGCCCGGTACCGCTTTGCGTCATTGACACGTCTTCATCCACGGCCTTGGCCAGACCGAAGTCGGCTACCTTCACTACACCCCGGCGCGTGACAAGAATGTTGTCGGGCTTGATGTCCCGGTGAATCATGTTTTCCAGATGAGCGTGCCGCAGAGCCTCAGCACAAATAATCGCCACATGCAGAGCATCACCCACGCTCAATCGGCCACGTTCGTCCAGTTCCTTTTGAATGCTCCGACCGTCAATGTACTCAATCGCCGCAAAATGAATCCCCTGAAAGGAATCCACCGCGTAAATCTTCACCACGTTCGGATGGTCGATCTTCGCCATCGCGCGCGCCTCGCGCTCAAACCGTGTCACAAAGTCCGGTTTCTTCGCCAGCTCCCGCGATAACGTCTTGATCGCCACCAGACGATCAAGACTGGTCTGCCGCGCAAGGTAGACCCTGCCCATGCCTCCCTGACCGAGCTCCCTGCGGAGCTCGAAATCACCGAGTTGCGTGACCCTTGTCGACGGTTTGGGTTTTTGTTCGGGGTCAGACTCTGACACAGCCATGTCCCGTTCGGGGCAGTTGCCTGGAATCACCTACGTCTTTGGATTCTCTGCGATCAGCCCTGGCGAATTCAAGCGCAAAAACAAACTTCAGCCAGCGGATGACGCTAAAACCGCCACAGTTTGTGCTGGAAATTACCCCTGGTTACTCTGCTGAAGGAACGGGGCCGGGTAAACCACGTCGGTCTATCCGTCATGCCCCTTCGGGGGCTCCCCTGCTTTGTGAGATCTTCCATGCGGCCTGCCTCTACTCCTCCGCCCAGCCACGACTCCGTTCGAGTGCTCTTCGCCAGCCCGATCGCAATGCCTCCACTCGTGACTTCGGCAACGCAGGCTCAAAGCACCGGTCCTCTCGCCACTGCCCCCCAACCTGCTCCACGTTTTTCCAGACGCCCACGCCAAGCCCTGCAAGGCACGCCGCACCCAGGGCTGTCGTCTCAGAAACCTGCGGACGCACTACCGGCACGCCGAGTATGTCCGCCTGAAACTGCATCAGCGTATTGTTGACAGATGCACCGCCGTCCACCCGCAGCGAAGCGATTCGAATTCCTGAATCCTGTCGCATGGCATCCAGCACATCCGCCACCTGAAAAGCAATGGATTCAAGGGCCGCGCGAGCAAAATGGCCGGCGGTCGTACCCCTCGTAATTCCGACGGCAAGACCCCGCGCGCCTGGATCCCAATGGGGAGCACCCAGCCCGGTAAAAGCCGGTACCAGGTACACCCCACCATTGTCCGGTACGGTGAGTGCCAAACGCTCGACATCCGCCGAGTTCCGAATCAAACCCAGACCGTCCCGCAGCCACTGCACCACCGCACCCGCGATGAACACACTTCCCTCCAACGCGTACTCAGTGCGATTGCCAAGCCGCCACGCCACCGTGGTCAACAGGTTTCGTGAAGATGCCCTGGGCTTGACGCCGGTGTTCATCAACATAAAGCAGCCCGTGCCGTAGGTGTTCTTAACCATGCCCGGTTGAGTACACTGCTGACCGAATAAAGCCGCCTGCTGATCACCGGCGATCCCACTGATCGGAATGCAGGCCCCAAGCAGGCCCCGGTCGGTCTCGCCAAAAACGTCATTCGAAGAACGAACCTCAGGGAGCACCCCCGCAGGCACACGCAGGGCTTTCAACAGCTCTTCATCCCATGCCAAACGGTGTATGTCAAACATCAGGGTTCTCGATGCATTCGAGACGTCAGTGGCATGCACCCGGCCACCCGTCAGCTTCCACAACAGCCAGCTGTCGATGGTCCCGAATGCCAGCTGCCCTGCCCTCGCCAATGTCCGGGCCTCAGGAACGTGCTGCAGCAGCCAGGCGGCTTTCGTGCCTGAAAAGTAGGCGTCCAGAACAAGTCCCGTTCGATTCCGAAACTCGGCCGCGTGGGTCCCGCGACGAAGCCGCTCACAATGCCCCGCCGTGCGACGATCCTGCCAGACTATGGCATGATACACCGGACGACCCGTTCTCCTGTCCCACATCACTGTCGTCTCACGCTGATTCGTGATGCCGATCGCCAGTATGTCCGCGGCCGATACCCTGGCCTTTCTCATCGCCGACCTCGCCACCGCCAGCTGGGTCGTCCAAATCTCCTCCGCGTCGTGCTCCACCCAGCCCGGCTGAGGAAAGTGCTGAGCAAACTCCTTCTGCGCGATCGCCAGCGGCGTTCCGTCCGTATCGAACACAATCGCCCGGGAACTCGTCGTTCCCTGATCCAATGCCAGAATCACCCGACCCATGGTCACCCTCCCAATTCGCTTCGCGAGCTGCTCGCCCGTGTTTGCGGAAATCCACCCAATTGGTCCGGGGAAACCCGGTGAGCTGCCCGCAGCTCGTTGCCAGCGTTCAGCCGTGGCGGGCCCTCATTTGTCAGCATTTCCGACCTGAGCCTGTACAGATGAACGAAAATCCGTAGAGCAACCAGTAAAAAGCGGCCTGCAGCCGGTCTCTAAAAGTGCCGCGGCCCCCTTACTCGTATCGGGACAACTGCCGGGTTTTCCGCAAAACAACGCACCTCCTCCCATTTCACGGCAGTTCGCAGAAGCGATTTGGTTCCGTTTGGGAGGACTACGCTGGATGTGTTGATTTTTTCAGGGGCCGCCAGATAGCCCAATTTCACTTTCGCATGGTTGTTAATGGCTTGAGTTCAGCCAGTTTCCGGATACCCTGAAGGCGGGTAAACGAGCCTCTTCTGGCGCGTAGTCCCGCCATTGCTGCCGTTGCCTGCCGTCAGGAAGTCATCGATTGCCGTGACTCGGCCTTCGAACTTCCGCCCTGGCGGGCGTCTGATTTGTGTTCACGAGGTGCTGAATCATGTCGCTGAGCCGCTGGTTGAAAGAGTGCGCACTGTTGTTGCAGGCCGGACATCCGACAAGGTCGCGAAGGCGTTTGTTGCGCAGCAGAATGTTGATGGAAAAGCTCGCAGCAGGCAGGATTCGATCAGCCGGCGAAGTGTTGGAGGATCGTGTTCTTCCTGCCGTGCTGTCGTGGGTGGGCGATGTCAACAATATGTGGTCGTCCAGCGACGGTGCCAACACAAACTGGTCCGGCGATGCCATGCCCGCAGACGGTGACTCACTCACGTTTGATGGCACTGCGGCTGGGACACTCGATAACGGTTTCGCGGCCGGCACCAGCTTTTCGATGACGTTCAATACCGGCGGGTACACCATCACCGGTGAAAGCATTCGCCTCGATAACTCCGGTACCGATGTGATTCAGATAGCGGGAGAAAACCTGCTGCAGACTCCGTTGCAGATCGATGCGTCCGCGGTCGAAGTGC
>JBEAUF010000128.1:0-6631 GCA_041161565.1 Planctomycetota bacterium
ACTTCCCACTTCCCACTTCCCACTTCCCACTTCCCACTTCCCACTTCCCACTTCCCACTTCTCACTTCCCTCTACTCTCCACTTTCTACCCTCTACTCTCTCGCGCAGCGTGGCGGAAGCCCCCGGTTGCGATTCGCACCCTGGTGCGCACCCCTGCCGGCGGCGTCAGCGTCGCGTCGCAGGGCACTTTACCCGCAGGCTGCCGCCAGGCGGCTTAGTGCGCTGCCGCCCTGCGGCTCAGCGCTGTGCGTCCACTGCCCGCAAGCTCTCAGGGGGCGAAACAGATCACGCGGCCGTCGAGCGTGGTCATGAGCAGCTGGCCGCGGGCGGCGGCGAGGCTGTCCCAGCCGGGGAGACCGTCCAGTTCCAGCGATTGTTCGATCTCGCCCGTTTCCGCGTCCACTGCCAGCAGTTTGCCGCCCTGACGTCCGTCGATCGCATCGGCCTGGGCGGCCAGCAGCGTTTCCACCGACTCGTCCTTCTGAGCCAGCTGCTGGAAGGTGGCTTCTTCGTCGATAAGGTCCGGTGGTCCGGCGATGAACAGTCGGGACCCGGAGAGCACCATGGCTCGCACGTAGATTGGGACGTCCTTATTCCAGCGGGGTTCGATGAGGCTGTTGCGATCGCCCCCCGCTGCAGGGACTCCGGCAGCGTTCTTAGCAGCACTTTGATTCTGCCGTCGAGCGCTGAACTGGAGGGCCTGGCCGAATCTTCCTTCGGCCGGTCGGCCGCCGCTGATGGTTCCGTTATTGCGGTGCAGTGACATGTCGCGGGCCGTGCCGTCATCGAAACTGACCACCAGAGCGGGGTCCGGGTGCATTTCGGCACCGGTGCTGAACCGGGCCGCCACAGTCGCCGCATCGGTTTCCGCGAAATACAGCCGCACTTCATCGATGATTCCGACGAACTGAGTGGCCGCGTTTTCGCCCACAGCGCTGCCGGCATCATTGCCGATTTCCAGCCCCTGAGCGGGATCCTTTGAGATGAATGCGGCAGCCTGAGCTTCACCGACCAGCTCGCCGTCCACGTAGAGTTTCATTCCGCGGTCCGCCTGCAGCACTCCGGTGACGTGATGCCAGCCGCCGACGATGCGCTTCGAACCCGTCACGCTGAACAGCTGGTTGGCTGAACGCACCTGAAACACGGGTTTACCTGTCTCAAGACTCAACGCAAACCCATCCACCGGGCCGCCCCGCGCAACAATGACTCCATTGGGCGCCGTCGCTGTCATCCACGCTTCGACCGTGATCGGCTTGCCCGTGGGATCAAGCGCCGGAGCTTTGGCGAACTGTGCGAACTGGCCTTCGTCGCCAGCCCCCTTCTTCTTTCCTCCGGCCGCAGCTGATTTTGCGAAGCCATCGGGAATTTGCGGGGGCTCCGGAGCTGCCGAATACAGCTGCCGCTCCATCGTCGTCGTCCAGCGGAAATATTCGGGCTTGCGTCCATAGCCGAAAATATATCCGTTGCCATTCACCATGATATCGCCGGACGGAGCAAATCGGCCGGCCTGATAGTAGCCTCCATGGCCCCCCGCGAAGTTACGGCCGTAGACCCAGTAAGACCGATGGAACCAGCTGTCGTCGAGAAAGCCCATCGGAGCAAACAAATGCACGCCCTCGCCACGCTGCGCGGAGCCCTGTTCCACAAAGTCGCCGGACACGGGACCAATTTCCAGCCGCTGCCCCTGGGGATCAAACTTCTGAGATTTCATGTACACGAGCTGATCGTCGGCCACGAGAATATCGGGGAGCCCCACAGGCATCTGCAGGATCTTCAATTTCTCCTGCATGTTGTTGCCGGTCTCCGGATTGGTTTCATCCATCACGGTTTCAGACAGCCGCCGTCCGGTCTCCAGGTCCTGCCTCAGCAGCCGCAGGCCCCCATCCAGAAAGTTGGAACGCCCGGCCACTGACCAAACCTCGTTGTTGCGAACAAGCACACTCCCATGCACGGGCCACAGCGATTCCAGCTGCTCAAAGGCCATCGCTCGGCGGTCCAGCGGTGCGGCCCGGTACTTCCAGACCAGCTGACCATCGTCGGCCTTCAGACAGTAAACCCATCCGTCGGTGCCTCCGAAAACTGCCCGGCCGCGAGCAATGGTGGGGGGAGAATCAATCCGGGCGCCCGCCGTGAATGACCATGCCTGACTGCCATCGCTCTGACGCAGTGCGTACAGCGTGTGCGCATCGGTGCGCGCAACGAACACCAGTCCGTCGGCAATTACGGGGGATGTGAGTCGACCGCCAAGCTTTATCGACCAGCGGCTGCTGAGCGATGCGGGGACGTCCTGACGCGAAGTTCCACTGCGACGGGAGTCGTGGCGGAATGCGGGCCAGTCGTCTTCGCCGGTGAACTCCTGCTCCGCAGTCAGTGGAATTCCGAAGGCGGGGCCGGTTTCCAGACGACCTTCCTCAGGCACATCCCTCGGCACCGGACGCGAAGGTGCCGCCGGGGCCAGCGCATTGAAGCCGAAGAGCTTGGCTTCGGGGTAGCAGGCACAGTTGTGCGGCGGTGTATACGTCAGGCCGTTGCAGGGCATCACTCCGTACAGACAGCCGCCACGGACCCAGTGATGAATGTCCCAGTGCTCCTTCTCAAAGTCCACAAATTCCACTCCCGTGCGGGATGGAATCAGAAAGTTATCCGTCGCCTTGGCGATGTAGCAGCGGTGATGAAACCAATACGTGTCCACATCCGGCGCAAATTCCTTTATTACAGCTCCGGTACGCGGATCACGGCCGGTGAACACACCCGTGTCCTTGCCGGAAGTCGTCGGTGCACACCACACAAGGCCGTCAACGACCATCAGGTCCTGCGGGGACTGGTAACCGGAATTGGGATGGTCGGCTTCCCAGAGCTGTCTGCCGGTTGTCGCATCCACACTGATCATGCGGCCGTCGCCACCAGCATACAGCACCACATCCTCCCAGATCACCAGCCGCGGACCGAAATTGAAGGTGAACTGGCGACGCCGAGTAACGGGTGTGGAAGCCCACAACAGCTCACCCGTGGCCGGCTGCAGGGCATGCAGAGACTCCCCGTCGTGAAACAACAGACGGTCCGGAGTGGCGGCCAGCGTCAGCGGGGAAATTCGCGTTTGCTTCGCCCAGAGCTGTCGGCCGGTGGAAGCTTCAAAGGCCATCACCACCCGCGGTTCCTCGTTCCAGAAAAATTCCTGAGCCACCTTTCCCTGATCACCGACACGGCCGTTTGCCGGCGCGTACTGCTCACGTTCACCCGCACCCTTGCGAACCACCACGAACAGCGTGCCGTTCACATGCAGCACCTCCTCGGCTCCGTCGGTTCCCGCGTAGGTCCGCAGAGTCTCTCCGGTGGCTGCATCGAGCGCTTCGAGGGGACCGTTTTCACTGAGCGGTGCGTAGACCTCCCGGTCCGTCGATACCAGCCGTCGTGAAAGCTGTGTCGGGCCGCTCTTGAGTGGCCAGAGTTGATTCTGCCAGCTGGCAATGTCACGCTTCCACAACACCACCCCGTTGAATGCATCACGAGCAATCAGCTTCCAGCGGGAGGGAAGCTGAATGGAAATGCGGCTGCCCTCATCCATGATGTAGAACAAACGACCGTTCGTCGATACGAGCGCACTCATGCTGGCCATGCGGTCATGATGCCGGGACCATCGCGGGCTGCCCACCCACTGCAGATGCCGAGGCGACCCGACCACGTCGTCATGAGCCACCGCGTTGCCCGTTGCGTCGTGCAGATAGTGCGACCATTCGTCTATGTTCTCCGGACGCGGCTTGATGAGCTTCTGAAAGCTGCCGTCGGGCTGACGCACCAGCAGCGTGCCGCCTGGCACCAGCACCCGCAGCAGCTCGTCCTGAGCCACCGTCTGCCCCGGTTCCACCACCAGCAGATTCACCATGTTGTCGATGTAAGGCAGGCTGGCACCGGAAAACGGCAGCAGCGCCACGTCGCCGTACTGGTCGCTCGCCAGCAGTCGCTGACGCCCGGCTGCAACGGCCAGCGCGTCCGCTTCCAGCCCCTGCACCTGGAAGCCGTTTGTGGCGCGGAGTGCTGCCGTGAGTTCGCCGGAGCCGCAACCCAGATGCACCACAAAACCGCCCTGCACGCCGGATTCACGAAGAATGGCGGCTGCTGAGTCCCGCGGGTCCTGAGCCGCGGCTACGCCCCAGACATATGCCGGCAGTACCATCGCGAACAGCCTGATCACCAACCCAATCCGCGGCATCACGTTACTCCCACCGAATTCCTGACAAACATGCCAGACAGAGCTCGCAACACAACACAACACAACCATCAGACACTACGGCAGTTCGCGAATGCGCAGATTGCGAAACTCAATCGGAGAACCCTCAGATTCAAGGCACAGAAACCCGCTCGCTGGCGCACAGCCGGTGCCGCCCGACACCTCTTCGCCATTGACCCACAACCGCACCTCGCCATTCACCGCGCGAATATAGTAGTGATTCCATTGCGGCGATCCCAGGCTCAGATTTTTGCGAGGAAAACTGCGACTGCTGTTCGGGGCCACAGGAGGAAACGGTGTCATTCGCGCTGCTCCGGTCGGGAACACATCGCCGTTGGTGGTGAACCAGTCAGGCTCCTTGCCGGTCTGCTTTTTGTAGTTTTCAGAATACCCGTGGTCGAGAATCTGCACTTCAATGCCCTCGGGAAGCCCGCCGCGTTTGAGTGCTGCCAGGTTCTTTTCGGAAGCCCACAGAAACACGCCGGAGTTACCTGCGGGCTTCAGATGCCGCCATTCCACCACCAACTCCAGATTGCGGTACTCCTTCTTCGTTCGCATCACCCCGACAGGACTGCCGGTGCAGTGAATCTCGCCGTTCGGGAAACTCCACGTGTCCGGATCGCAGTTCACGTTGGTGAAATCGGCTTCGCCGAGCGTCACCCAGCCGAGACCGGTGCCGTCAATACGCGCCGCCGGAGTGGCTGCGGCCGCAGGCGCTGGGGCCGGGGTTGGAGCCGCCCCGGAGGCGGCGTCCTGAGCGATCGCTGGGAGGGCTGTGGTGAATGCGCAGAATACCGAGAGCAGGCTGAGCAGCCCCGGGGAAGCGAAACGGAAACGGTCGGAGCACTGGGTCATGGAATTCTCCGCGGGTAGTTAAGCTTGAGATGGGCATCGGGTTGGGCATTGACCAGGTCTGGCAGATGCAGCGCGTGGCGGTATTGAGTCTATCAGGAACGGTGCTGGCTGTCAGCAGCGTTCGCCGGGTTCCCTGAGGCTGCCGGATTCTCTGATCCCGAACCCCCGCAGATCCTGCGCCGCCATCGCTTGCGAAACCCACAGCTCCCCTGGACACTTCGCACAGCCAGCTCCACCTTTTTCACCGCAGCTTCTCCGCATGATCATCGAAGGCCTTGTCACCAGCATCGACCCTGCCGAACGCCTCAATGTGGCGCCCATGGGGCCCATTGTCGTTGGCAACTTCGATGCTCTGATCCTCCGCCCCTTCCAGCCATCGGCCACCTTTCGCAACCTGTCCAGCCTCCGCGCCGGCGTGTTTCACGTGACGGATCAGGTGGATCTCATCGCCCGCGCTGTCACTGGCCGACTCAGCGAATTGCCACCCACAGAACCCGCACGCAGCGTTCCCGGACGCGTGCTCAGTGACTGCTGCCGCTGGTTTGAATTCACAATCGACAGCATCGATGACTCCAACCCCCGCACTCGCATGCCCGCCACCATCCGGCACCGCGAAGAACGACGCCCGTTTCTCGGTTTCAACCGCGCCAAACATGCGGTGCTCGAAGCTGCCATCCTCGCCACCCGCCTGCACCTGATCCCACCACGCGAAATCAGCCAGGCCCTCGAGTTTCTCGCGCCCGCTGTCGAAAAAACCGGCGGCCCCGATGAACTCGAAGCATGGCAGTTGATCATGGATTTCATTCAGGAGCGTCAACTGCCGCAGGCGCGTCAGGAGCAGCAGCTATGACCACCGTGCTTGCCCGCACAGGCGCTCGTCTGCACTTCGGACTGATTCTTGGCACGCCCGCTGACGGCTGGGAATTCGGCGGTGTCGGACTGATGCTCAGACAGCCAGGCTGGCAGCTGCGCGTAGCTCTCCAGCACCCCTCTGACAACTCACACACATCCGCCAATCTTCCCGACCACATCACCGGTGCTTCAGCCGGCACAGCAGATCGCATCGGCCGTCTGCTCCGACGACTCCGGAATCTGCAGCCCATTCCGCCGCTGCGCGTGGAGGTCACCGCAGAGATTCCGCCGCACACAGGACTCGGAAGCGGCACGCAATTGGCGCTGGCAACTACCGCTGCGGTCGGCTGGCTGGTAACGGGTGAGCTGCCCCCGGCCGCGGAGCAACTTGCCGCTGCCAGTGGTCGCAGCGAACGCTCCGCCATCGGTACCGCCGGTTTTGACTGCGGCGGATTCCTCGTCGACCGCGGACGCGCCGCAAACCAACCCCGTGTCCAGCACCTCGCACTCCCCGATCACTGGCGATTCCTGCTCGTACGCCCCATGGATACGCAGGGCCTATCCGGGCAGGCTGAACAGCAGTGGTTTCAGGGACGCCGCGAAATGTCATCGGAACTCACGGCCCGACTTGCGGCCGCCATCGAACAACAGCTCGTGCCCGCCATCGCCACGGCCGACGCGCCCGCCTTCGCTGAA
>JBEAUF010000138.1:0-4388 GCA_041161565.1 Planctomycetota bacterium
CATGTGGGGTCTCCGATGGGGGCGGGGTGAGCAGGACAGGTGGAGCAGAAGCTGTTTCTGCGAGGCCTTGGAAGAATAACGCAACATCGCCACTTCGGAAACACTCCGCAGGCGCTCTCCCGAAAATTTCAAGTGTGTTTGCGGAAATTTCCGAGCGTTACCTCACTGCCAATCCGCAGGTCCACCGCCTCACCGGACAGGTCCAGCCGTGCGTGATGAGCACTCCAGCCACTGATGACTGCCCCGGCTGGCTCCAAAACCCGTGTCCCGGACGTGATCAGCCCCGAACGTCCGCCCGCACCGATGATGCAGTATTCCAGAGCGGGCCTCGAGATGACGCGGACCCGGGCCGTTGCGGATTCGGGCCCGGGTATGGCCGCTGAGAACTCACGGTAACACTCGGCCAGCGGACTCCACACAACCATACATCCGTCCACCTGTTTGGCCGCAGTCAGCAGATCCTCTGCAGATACGCCCAGTACCACATCCGTCCCCGGCAGCCCACCTGACTGCAGCTGCCGCAGACAGCTGCGAGCGAGGTCGGGAACTCGTTCGCACGGCCGTTTCCGAGCCCCGCCTTCGGCGAGTCCCGGCCCCATGTCGGCGAACAGGCCTCGCAGCCGCAGTCCGGGCTGCCGGGCGAGGGCCCGCGACAAGGCGTCGCAGTCAGGCCCGGGGTGCACGCCCATGAGCTGATGCCCGGTGTCCAACGCGGTCAGCACAGCGATCACTCGCCCGGCCATGTTCGCCGCCCGCGAAAGCAGCTCGCCATGCAAAAAATGATCGACTGCGACAGTCAGTTGGGGCACGGCCGACGCCAGAGCAGCCACCAGAGGCACGTCGAGCTCCGCAGTGGGGGGCGTTCTGAGCAGCAGAGCCGGAGGAGTTGTTGCTGGCGAATCGGGACGGTTGCTCGGGCGGTTCATCGAAACCACTCTGGTTGCTGCTGACGTGTCCTCGCAGCAGATTTCAAAGCTCTGGTGCGGACGCTGCCGCCGGAGGTAATCACGAAGCTCCGTGAGGTCGTTTGGGAACGGTTTGGCGGGGATTTCGGGAATCCACGCGGCCGTCGCCGGAAGCTGCTGCACTGACGTCACCCACTGCGCTTCGCCGGTTCCTGCCAGCTGTTGTTCAGGCTGAGTCATCAGGGACGCTCCAGCGACTTCAGCAGCTCAGCAGCTCTCTGCTGACGCTCAGTACTGCCCCACGTTGGGTGCACTGCGGAAACAGTACGCAGGATCCGTTGAGCTTCGGCCTTACGGCCATTTGCGGCCGCGCAGGTGGCGAGCTGCAGCGAAGCCTCGAACCACGCAGCTTCGCCGGACCGTGTCTGCCTGTGGACCATTCGCCAGAAATCGGCCGCTGGTGTCGCTCCTGAATCCGCTGCTGCACCGAGTCCTGCGGGATTAAAGGCGGAAATCGCGGTGGCGGCCTCCTGCAACTGTTCAGCACTGAGCGGAAGCCGCATCAGGGCCGCGAGGGTTGCGGTCACAGCTTCCGAGGATGCTCCGCACTGCTGCAGTCGCAGCTGGACCGGCAGATCCCGCAGCAGATCAGCTGGCGTGCGATCGGGAGCGTTCGGGGAAGGCAGCAGTCCGGAGGCGAACGCTGCAAGGAATGCATTGCCGGGTGCCTGAACTTCGGCGAGGTGGGGGAGCAGCAGAACGACTTGTTCTCTGCGCACCGCGGGCGACTGCTGCGCGAGTGCAGCCTGGAAATTCGCCAGTTGCGATTGCGGGAGCAGCAGGCGGGAGGCTGCAAGCAGCCTGAGCGTTTGTGCGGTGGCGAGCGTACGGGCGGTTACGGCGGAAAAGTCGAAACTGTCAGCGACGGTTTCCGCGGCGGGAAGAGAGGGAGCTGCGGCTGGTGCGGGCGACTGAAGCAGTGGCTCCAGCCGCGCGATCAGCGTCTCCCAGTCTAAGACCGCATCACCGGGGCGAAACTCGGGAGACAGCAACGGTGCGGAAAGGAGTTGCAGTGATAGAATCGTGTGTTCGGGCGATTCGGCCGTGTGGAGTTTCTCCAGCCATGGCTGAATCTGTGTGGCCCTTGCGGCGACGATTTCGGCAGGCTGGATGGGGAGCGGTGGAGCAGGCCGTTCTTCCGCGGCCGCATGGGGTGTTGTTGCGGTGGGATCCGGGGCAGCAGTCCTCAGGGATGCATCCAGAAGGCAGTCACCAACCAGAGCCAGTTTTCGCAGGTGCTGTTGAACCTTCCCGACTGCCGCACCGGATTCCGGAGCGGGGATTGCCAGCAGGTCAGCGGCAGCTTCGAGGGGACGCGAGGATCGCAGCAGAAGAGCGCGATAACCACGGGCCACATCGATCGTGGGTTGATCCGCAAAAGTTTCGATGTGCTGATTGAGAGCAGTGAGGTAGCGGCTGGCTGCGATGTCCTGGGACTTATTGGCAGGGCGAGGGTCTGCGGAGGCGGTTGGAGCAGCCGTTGTGTTCCTGTACACCTGGGCGAGTCCGTACAGCCGCAGCAAATCGGCAGCGGCCTGTTGAGATGGACGACCGCAGGCGGCGAATTCGGCCGCGGAGCCATGCAGTTCGGTGATCGCCGCATCCCATCGGGATTCACGCAGCAGCAGTTCCCCGATCTGCATGCGGGCGAGGGCCTTCAGCTCCCTGCCGGCGGCTGGCAGCTGCGTGATTTGCTGCAGCCGCGCGAGGGCGGCGGCATTGTTATTCGCGGCCAGCAGCGTGGCGACGGATTCGATGGCATCTGCTCCGTCCGGGCCAGCCAGCTGCACCAGTTCGAAACGCTGTTCGCAGTACTGCAGACGTTCCTGCCAGACACCCCTGAGGCCTGGAGCAAGCTCTGCTTTGAGTGTCTGGAAGGCTGTTACAGCCTCTGCCAGCGAGCCGCTGCCAGCTGGACTTGCGGGGTTGCCGGCTGCTGTGGAAGGGGCCGCTGGAGCTGACGGGGTCCTGCCAGGCCCGCGCTCACTCGCCGAACGCTGCCGCTCAATTTCGCTCAGGAGTTCACACAGCAGCAGTCGGGCATGCAGCTGAAGCATCCGCAGTTCGGGGTCTGCTGCGTTGTTTGTTGGCAGCGGGGTGGCAGTTGGGGTGGCACCAGCGAGGAGCTCGCTGGGACGTCGCAGTCGGAGCAGCCGCGTTTGTTTGAGGACTTCCAGTTGCAGGCGGTCGGCTGCACTTGAGGTCTGTGCGGCAAGGCTCCGCAACTGCAGTTCGAGTGCCGCATCATCATCACTCTCCAGCAACAGCTGAGCAAGCAGGTGCCGGGCTCTGAACACATACTGATCGGCGAGTCCTCGCAGAAGCTGTTCAGCCTCGTTGCGGAGGGTCGGGAGCACGGTTGCGGGGGAGCGTTTGTCCGGAGCCGAGAGGCGGTATTCTGCGAGCTGAAGTTCCAGCAGCGAGCATTTCAGTCGAAAGCGAATATCGCGGAGGGTTGCGGGGGGCAGCGAAGCCCGCAGCTCATCGGTGAATTTCAGCTGTGCGGCTGCCAGTTGAATTCCCTGACTGCAGGCCGATCGGGCGAAGTTGAGCTGAGAATCGGGCGGCAGGCTGCTGCGAAACGCAATCGCTGTGCATTCCATTTCGGCGGTGGCGACCAGCAGTTCCAGTTGCCGCAGACGCAGGGCGAGTTCGGTATCCGGCTGCACCGAATTCAGCCGGAGAAACTCGGTGATGCGGGCAACCGCCATGGAAATCAGGTCTTCTCGGCGGGATTGTGGCAGATGCCAGGCTTCGTCTTCGCAGCAGTCAGCAAACAGCAGTTCCCAGCGGGCCTTCAGCGTCAGATTCCGTGCTGTCTGGAGCCGCTGCAGGCAGACTTGTCGCCCCAGATCAAAAAGTCCCTGAGATCTGAGTTCAAAGACAAAGTCCGCTTCGCCATCCGGCAGGTCCGCATCGGTATGGCTGCTGCCAGAGGTTTGATTCCCGTCTGTATTCGTGGCAGCGGCGGGCGCGTCAGGCGGCTCAGGCCGCGGCGTTGGTTCGTCCGCAAACACCAGCAGAAAGAGCGATAGCAGAAGTTGTCCTGACATATCTGAATCTTACCCCGCCCCCGCCCTCCACTGTCAACCCGGACGCCGGGGGCAACTTTGAAGGCGAGTCCTGATCGGCAAACACCATGAGCCGCCGCATGAGCCCGCCGCATGAGCCGCCGCATGAGCCACCGCATGAGCCGCCGGGCGGGAGCCCGCGGGTAAAGAGCTCTGGTGAGAGTGGAGAGCGTAGGAAGTGAGAAGTGAGAAGTGAGAAGTGAGAACGCGCATGAGCCGCCGGGCGGGAGCCCGCGGGTAAAGAGCTCTGGCAACGCGCTGCTGACGCTGCGGGCAGTGGCGGTGCACCAGGGTGCCGAATCTCAACCGGGGGCTTCCGCCCGCCCGCTCAGGAAGTCGGTCAACGCGCTGG
>JBEAUF010000185.1:0-9777 GCA_041161565.1 Planctomycetota bacterium
GGGGAAGTCATCGGAGATACGGCCGCAGGGGAAGCGGCGAGGCAGGTTTTAATGCAGGAATACGCGGTGTGCTGGTGGGAAACACCACCCGCGCAAACTGACAGATACCCGGAAGATCGCCGGCGTGCCAGCACAAAATGGGCAAAAAAATACCCATTGCGGGTTTACCACCGGAGAAAGTGACCTTTTATCTGAACGGCTGAACCGTGGCAGGCCGTGACAGGCAGCACTCAGGCATCACCAAAGATCGCGAAATTGTCCTGTCGTGGCATCCACCAGACGCCCGATTCCCACCCAGTCCGGAGGTTCCTCAAGGATCCGCAGCAGCACGCGCTTGCCCTGGCTCTGTCCGCTGAAGGAGAGGTAGGTTCCGAGGTCAGCTCCTGCAGCTCCCCGAGCGGCCTGCCAGCCGACTTTCGGTGGTGCATCAAATAATTCACATACCGCGCCGACATCGATGACCATCAGTACCGGGAGCTCTCTGCCGTCGTCCGCGCCACCGACGATTTCTGCTCGGCCGACAAACAGTGCAACTTCCCACGTGTCTGAGTCACGAACGTGAAAGAAGTGGCAGCCGATCGGGGGTGTTTCGCCGAGTTCGGTGAAGCAGCTGATCACATCATTGACCAGCGAATTCAGCCAGCAGGGAACGTGCGTATCAGAATCAGGAGCATACATCCCGGGAAATCCGCAGGCAGTTCACAGTTGTCGCCTTCCTGACATGAAGTCTCCATAAGGGCCCGATGTTAAGCGGCCTGCAGCAGCACTCCAGAAAATCTTTCGCGAAATGCCGGCAGAGCGGGTTTTCAGACGGTCTCGGCGGGATGGTCCTGGCGAGGGCACTGCTCATTCAATTCGGCAGCCGCACTCGATTTCGCGATTGAGCAGCCGCACGAGGAGTGCTGTGGAGCGTACGCCGAACTTGCGCATGGCCCGTGAACGGAACTTTTCAACAGTCTTGATGCTCAGGTCGAGCTGCAGCGAGATGGCTTTGTTGGTGCAGCCGCGGTAGACCTGCAGAATCACCTGCTTTTCGCGCGGGGTGAGCAGGTCCAGATAGAAGCGACCGTCCGGGAGCGGTGGTGGGAGTGTTTCATCTTCCTGTTCCGAGGGACGCAGCAGCAGGCTGGCTTCGGCCACGGAATTGAGCAGCTCCTTTCTGTCAATCGGCTTGTCCATCACGGTGACCGCTCCAAGTCGCAGCGCGGTGACTGTGATGGTGGTTCGCGGGTAGCCTGTGATCAGAATGGCTCGGAATTCCCGCTGCCGAGCTGACAATTTCTCCAGCAGCTCCACACCGTCCATCTCTCCCATCACCTGATCAAGCACCACCACCCCGCCGGGGAGCTGGGGCACCTGATTCAGAAATTCAATTGGCGATTCGAAGCAGTGCACGGTCCAGCCCGCGGTGGAGAGCATCATGCTGAGGACGCGCAGCACATCCCGGTCGTCGTCAATGACGTAGACCGGCCGGGAATGATCGCCTGTTTCCTGCGGCTGCTGCCACTGGGCTGCCTCCGAATTCAGGGGCTGCCTGGTGGATTCAATAGTTTCAAGCATTGCAGTCACCTGGTTGTTGGGCAGTCAGGAACAGCGCGGCTGCGGAACCGAACCGCCGTTCCACCGGACGATGGAAAGCTCAGAAATCTGGCTCTGAATTAGCAGACATTTCGAAAAAATTGAGAAAAATATCCTGCGGTAATCCAGATTTTGCGGGTTAGTCCCCCTCGCAAGCACACTGTTCCGCGGGATTCCGGCGGGTGAGTGCTCATGGTGGAACACCATCATCTACCCCCTCTCCCGTGAGTGAAAATGCTCATTCACCCCAGCGCATGTCAATTGGTTTAAGTTCCAGTCCTCCCGCCACATTGCCGAATTTGAGACTCAGAGGATTGCCTCGACGCCCGGAAGTGGGCTAGAATCCAACACGGCGACCTCTGCAGCAGGTTCCCGCCGCTTTCCCCTGCGTTTCCATCCCGCCTCGCACATCCTCCCGGAGCATCTCATGCTGGTCATACCCGGCCGATACGGCAAAGACACCTGTGACGGTTATTCCCGCCGCGCCCTGCTCCGGGTTGGCAGCTCCGCAATGGCCGGGCTCAGTGTCGCCACGCTGCTCGAAAAAGCCTCCGGTGCCGTTCCTGAGGGCGAAGAGGAAGCCCGTTACGGGGGCAAGGGGTTTGGTGCGGCAAAGTCGGTGATCATGCTGTACCTCCAGGGTGGCCCCAGTCATCTGGATTTGTGGGACCCCAAGGCCAACGTTCCTGACAATGTGCGCAGTGTGTTCAAGCCGATCGACACAAAGATCCCCGGCGTGCAGTTCACAGAGCTGCTGCCGAAGCTGGCCGAACAGATCCAGCGAGCCACTCTCATTCGATCGCTCAGCTACACTCCGATCGGCCTGTTCAACCACACGGCTGCCATCTATCAGATGCTCACCGGCTACAACGCGGACAACGTCAGTCCCTCAGGTCAGCTGGAGCCACCCAGTCCGAAGGACTTCCCGAACTTTGGTTCCAACATCATCAAGCTGAAGCCCCTGCAGGCGCCGATGCTGCCCTTTGTGATGATGCCTCGGCCGCTCCAGGAAAGCAACGTGATCGGCAAGGCCGGCACCGCAGGATTCCTCGGCCGCGCCTACGATCCTTATTATCTCTATCCGGCCGGGGACGACATGGACATGGCCAAGATGGAGCGAATTCGGGTGGACGATTTAACGCTCCGTCAGGACGTTCCGCTGGACCGCCTGCAGCGTCGCGCATCGCTGCGTGACACCGTCAGCGCCGGCATGAAAAATCTCGACCGCGCCGTCAACCAGTACGCGCTCAACGAATACTACGAAAAAGCACTCAGCCTGGTACTCTCCGGAAAGGCTCGCGAAGCCTTCAATCTGTCCGCCGAGACTCCTGAGCTGCGTGAAAAGTACGGCAACAACACGTTCGGCCAAAGCTGTCTGCTGGCCCGCCGTCTGGTGGAAGCCGGCACCCGCGTCGTCGAAGTCAACTGGCCCAAGGTGGCCAACAGCGACAATCATTCGTGGGACGTCCATACGGGGCTCAGCGACCGCATGCGTCGCCAGTCAGCGCCCATGCTTGATGCCGCGCTCTCAGCCCTCCTTGAAGACCTCGACCAGCGCGGACTCCTCCAGGAAACGCTCGTGGTGGCTGTTGGTGAATTCGGCCGCAGCCCGAAGCGTGGTGTGAGCACTTCCGGGAACAGCAACAGCGACGACGGTCGCGATCACTGGCCATACTGCTACACCGGCGTCATCGCCGGCGGTGGCACAAAGCGTGGCTACGTGCACGGCAAGTCTGACGACACCGGGTCGGCTCCCACCGAAAACCCCGTGCATCCCGGTGAATTGCTGGCCAGCATCTACCACGCTGTGGGGCTCTACCCGCGACGCACCGTCTACAACCATCTCAACCAGCCGCGTGAGATGGTCAAGAACGACGCCGTGATGGAATTCTTCGCCTGAGGCATTCAGCGCTGCGAATTTCCTCCGCAGAGTTGGCAACCGCGCCAGCGGTCTGTAGACTCCACGGACACGCGCCGCCTGCGGGCCTGCTGTCACTCCACGCGAATTCCAGCCCCGCAGGCTGCGAAATTCCTCTGTTTCGGCACGTGACACGGATGTAAACGGCATGAATCCTCCTTCCACCCTGACAGTCGACGTGCCGCCAGCCGTGATCAATCCCCACCAGGCAGCTCAACCAATCCCGCCCGCTGCGGGCTCCGAACCCGTCGCTCAGGAACCCGATGTCCGGTTCCGCAGCACCCGTCGCACCGCATCGCTGCTCGGCTTCCGTATCGCTGCCATCGGCTCCAGCGTGCCCTCCCGAATCGTCACCAACGAAGAACTCGAACAGCGTTACGGCTTCGAAGAAGGCTGGGTGCTCCGCCGCACCGGCATCTCCCAACGCCGCTTTGCTGCTCCGGATCAATCCACCAGCGATCTCGCCGTCGAAGCCGCCCGGCAGGCACTCGCCAACGCCGGCATCCCCGCCTCCGACGTGGACCTGCTCGTCGTCGGCACGTTCACGCCGGACTTCATGTGTCCGTCCACCGCCTGTCTCGTCCAGAACAAACTCCAGCTCGACGCGCCTGCCATGGACATTCAGGCGGCCTGCTCCGGCTTCATGTATTCACTCGCCACCGCCGCTCAGTTCATCGCCAGCGGCAACTCCCGCTGCGCACTGGTCATCGGCGCCGACATCAACAGCCGCATTGTGCGTCCGGACGATCAGCGCACAGCGCCGCTCTTCGGCGACGGTGCTGGCGCGGTCATTCTGCAGCCCGGCGACCGTGACCAGGGACTCGTCTGCTACCAGCTGGGGGCCGATGGCTCCGGCGGCTGTCTGCTGGATCGCCCGGCCGGCGGCTCCACCCTGCCACTCACCCCGGAACTCGTGCAGGAAGGCAGTCACTACCTCCGCATGGACGGTCGCAACGTGTTCAAATGGGCCATTCACGCCGTCACTGAATCCATCACCACAGTGCTCGAAAAAGCCGGTGTCACCACCGACGATGTGGCGCTCTTCGTGCTCCATCAGGCCAACATCCGCATCATCGATCACGCCATGAAGGAACTCGGCATCCACACCAGCCGCGTCTTCAATAACCTCAGCACCGTCGGCAACACGTCCGCCGCATCCATCCCCCTGGCGCTCGACGGAGCCATCCAGCAGGGGCGCATCCGCCGCGGAGATCTCGTCGTCATGTGTGGTTTCGGCGCCGGACTCACCTGGGGCACCGGACTCTTCCGCTGGTAGCCCCCCGCTCCCGCACCCGCAACATTCCCCCGCTTCGACATGCAGCACGGTATCCCGGTTGTTGAATTCATCGTCGAAAGCTTCCTCTCCGGATCCCGCATCGACTCCTTTCTCGCCCGGCACCTGCGCAACTACACCTCGTGGCGCCTGCATCGGCTTGTCGCCGCAGGACTCGCCTGGATCGATGATCAGCCCGCCGAATGCCCGGACCGCGTGTTCACCGGCCAGCGCGTGGGAATTCGACTCATCGAACCCCCCGACAAACTGCTCGAACCCTGCCCCGCACCGCTCAATATCGTCCACGAAGATCCCTGGCTGATCGTGATCGACAAACCCGCCGGACTCGTTGCCCATCCGGTTGGTGACTTCCAGGACGGTACCCTTTCCAACGTACTCCAGTGGCACCTCGATCAGCAGTCCTCCGTTCGCGGACTCCTCCGCCCCGGTGTCGTGCATCGGCTGGATCGCATGACCAGCGGACTGATTGTGGCCGCCAAGGAACATCTGGCCCATCGCCTGCTGTCGATTGATTTCCAGCAATCGCGGATTTCCAAGAGCTATGTGGCCCTGGTGGAGGGCTCGCCGGAGTTTGAATCCCGCATGATTGAACTGCCGATTGGGCGACATCCCGGAGCCAACAGCGTTCTGATGTCAGCTCGCCCCGACGCACTCCAGGCCCGACCGGCCCGCACAAAGGTGACCGTGGTGGAACGCTGCCGTGGCTACTCCCGCGTCGAATGCATGCTCTACACAGGCCGCAACCACCAGATCCGCGTGCATCTGGCACAACTGGGACATCCGGTGTTGGGTGACGAGTACTACGGCGCGTTGGGCGCCATCCGCCAGTCTCCGCGGTTCGACGACGAAGAACCGCTCGAAGCCCGACACGCCCTGCACGCCGCCTCGCTGAGCTTCATGCACCCGATCCTCCGCGCATGGCTGACCTTCCGCTCAGAGCCGCCGGAAGATTTTCACAGGCTCGCAGAGCCGTTTTCAGGCGCGAAGAATGGAGCGTGAAAGACGGGTTGGCACGATCCGGGTCAAGGGCTGCGGGTCTGGATGCGGACTGCCGTCGAGGAGCACTTCGCGTTCGGGCGGAAGCCCAGGGGCCTTGACTTTCTGGTATCCGGGGCGCCGGGAGGGCGAAGCTGGGATGGTGAAACGGCGCGGGGATGGTGTTCCTTTTCAACCACAGAGTACACAGAGTTTCACAGAGAAACACAGGGAATTCAGCACTCGTCTTAACGAGACACGTGCAGGAGGAATTGGTGTAAATGCCCTCTGGGTTTTGTTGTTTTCGCCCTCCCGCGGCACACCTGCTTTTTCACTGTGTGTCAGAGAACTTCAAGGCCATTGGGCTTCCGCCCCGCGGCTCATGGTTGTTCTCGCAGCCTGGTGCACCGCTCAACGCTGCAAAAACGCAAACAAATCCCGCAACTGCTGCGGTGTAAGTTCGCGGTACAGATTTTCAGGCATCAGTGAGACCGGGGAATCCTGCATGTCTTCAATCTGATCCGCTGCGATTTCCTGGCGGTTTCCTTTGGGATCCACAAGAGTGAGCATTGAATCGGTGCGGCTGGCGGGGAGTCCGGTGAGAATTCGGCCATCCTCTGTCTGCACCACAACGCTCACATATTCCTTCCGAATCACGCTGGAAGGATCGACGAGACTCACCAGCAGAAAGTCACGATCCTGGCGATTGGCCGAAGTCAGATCCGGGCCCACGCGATTGCCATCGCCGAACAGCTGATGGCAGATGGCGCAGTGTTTCTTAAACAGGGCTCGTCCGGACTCCGGATCTCCTGTTGCCGCGCGCAGGTCGTTGTTCAGCCGTCGAATTTCAGCCAGCTTTTCTTCCGGAGTGGCTGACTGCAGGCGTCCCCAGTGTTTGCTGACCAGCTGTTGCAGCGGTTGGTTGTCGAAGAGTGCGGTGCGACGAATCTGTTCGAGCGAAACAGCGTTCGCCGGGAATTCAGCCTGATCCACAGCCTGTACCAGTTCCATGGCCCAGGTTTCGCGCGACAGCAGCACATCAATCAGGCGACTGTGGAGCGGCCCTTCGGGATGACTGCGTGCAAGTGCCAGCAGGCGGGAGCCGGTTTCCGGGGCGTTCGCGGCGGCTGCCAGTTGCAGTGCTGCGGTCTGAACCGCTTCCGGCTGATTGGCTGTCAGCAGCGCGAGGGCGGGTTCGGCGAGTGTGGTGTCGGCGACCGGGGTGAGCATAGTCAGCAGGGTCGCGCGACGCGGGGAATCGGTTTCCGGGCTGAACGCCTGTTTCACGGCGGCTGCGATGGCGTCACTGCGACCAATCAGCACAGCCAGTCGCAGCAGCGTCAGGTCAGAAGGGCGGGCGCTGAGGTCGGTGGTGAGCAGCTGGTTCAGTGGGTGTTCTTCGAGCGTCTCGGCCTGCTTGCCGCGTTCCTGCCAGCCGGTGAGTACTGCGGTCCAGAGGCTGCTGCGAGCGTTTTCGTTCGGGGCGGCCTGCAGCAGCTGCAGCAGCGAGTCGTGGCCGGCCGCGGTGCCTTCGGCCGCATATCGACGAATCAGTCGCGGCAGCAGAAAGTCGCGCCCCAGCTGCGACTTCCAGAGCGTTGGTCGCACAAACCTTCGCAGCACCTCTTCGCGCCCTGAAACACTGTGCTTTTCCACCGCCCACCACCAGAGCAGTGGCAGGCAGGGATCGTCGTTGTGATCGTCTCTGTTGATGTTGGCATTGATCATCGGTACGGCCACAGCAGCCGGGAGTCGAGCAGCCGTGGCCGCGATCTGCTGGAGTACCTCGAGATGCGGTTCCTGTTCGGCCAGTTCGTCCAGTCGATGCGCCATGTCCACGGAGACCTCGCGGCGATCACCGGTGAGTCGCAAAGTCCAGAATCGCACTGCCGGATGTGGGCTCTGCAGCAGCTGCAGAGCCGCTGCTTCCGTGAAGCCACCCAGAGTGTTCAGTGACCAGAGCGATTCCAGCGCAGCGGTTTCGCTGGCGGCTGTGAGTGCTGTGGTGAGGAATTCCTGTTGCAGTGGCTGCAGTTCAGCGGGAGGCTGGCGATTGGTTTCGGCGGTGGCGAGTGCATCGCCGGCGTTCATGCGGCGAGCCAGCTCACAGCGAGCCCGGCGGACGTGCCACTGATTCGGGTGCTGATGCAGCTCCCGCAGCTCAGCCACACTCAGTTTGGAAAAGTCAATTGCCGCTGCAGCCGCAGTGCCGACCGCTGCGATCCGGTAGATGCGGCCGTTGCTGCGATCCCAGTCAGCATCGGGATCCGGATGCGCTGTGCGGGCATCGTGCCAGTCGGAAACGTAAACAGCACCATCGGGACCGAGGGTGACATCCGTGGGTGCGAACCAGGGATCCGCCGACTGCAGCAGTTCACCGCCATGGGCCGTGGAGACCGTTGAACCTCGGGGGCGAACATGATGCCAGTAGACGCCGTGTCCGAGCAGATCACCGGCGATGTAATGCCCGCGATATTCCGGGGGGAAGGTGTGCCCCTGATAGACGATGCCGCCAACCGTCACATGTCCACCGCGAAAATTTTCATGCGGGGCATGTTCGAAGTAGCCGTAAGCGTGCGGGTTGTGCAGAGCACCATGTTTGCCGAAGGACTTGACGTAATAGGCGCCCTGAATGCCATGCACCAGAGTAAACCCGCCATAGTTGGTGCTGTAGAACAACCGGCCCGCTCGGTCGAAATCGAGCCCCCACGCGTTGCCGCCGCCTTCGCAGAACAGTTCGAAGTCGCGACTCAATGGGTGATAACGCCAGACGCCCTGCTGAAACTCCACACCGCGAATTCGCGCCGTCACCGTGCTGCCCTGGCAGCCATACAGCCAGCCATCCGGTCCCCATGTCAGCGAATTGGCAACACTGTGGGCGTCTTCCATGCCAAAACCGGTCAGCAGCACTTCCGGATCGCTGTCCGGAACGTCGTCGCGGTTGCGGTCCGGATAAAACAGCAGATACGGCGTCTGCAGCACGAAGACTCCGCCATGACCAAATGCAAGTCCCGTAGCCAGATTCAATCCGGACACAAAATCCCGCCCACGATCCATGCGACCGTCACCATTGCTGTCTTCGAGGATCGTAATTCGGTCTGCTCCGCGAGGGCCGTGGGGCGGCGGTTCCGGGACACGGTCGTAGACTGTGCGGGAGTAGCGATCCACCTGCACGCGTTTCAGGCCCTCCGGGTTGGGGTACTGCAGATATTGAATCACCCACAATCGGCCCCGGTCGTCGAATTCAATCGCCACCGGCTGACGCACCAGCGGCTCTGCGGCAGTCAGTGTGACGTCAAAGCCGGCTGGCAGTCGCATCTGACCCACAGATTGTTCTGGTGTCAGACCCTGGCCCAGGACTGTGGGGCCGATCAGGAACAGAGATGCGGAAACGGCCAGTGCGAACAACTGACGGCGGTACCCCTCAGCACGAAGAAGGATTCGTTCCGGCATGGTCGACTCCGAAAGCGTCTGACTGCGAGCAATAGCGGGGCCGCAGTCTAGCAGTCGGTCGCGCGAAACGCATGCCATCGCATCACCAGGGTGTGTTCCCCGCGTGGTTTCGATCATGAAAGGCGATGATGGAGAGAACTTCAAGGGGTCCTGGGCGGGCGAGGCTCCTGCCCGGCCGCTGAACGCTGGTCCGCGCTGTGAGCGATTGCCAGCGTTTTTGCGGCGCAGCAGGGATCGATGAAACGCTCGCGGCTGGGAGGCGGCTCAGCTGGTGCTTCGCCCGCCCGACACTGTGTCTTGCCAGAAAGCCAATGCCATTGGGCTGCCGCCCGATGGCATTGGCTTTCTCTCAATCGCCGCAAAAAGTGGGAAAGGCGAGCGGGGGATGTCAATCCCCCGGTCACGGTCCGTAGCCGCGCAGCAGGAGCGCACCAGGTGCGGTACCGGCCGATTGACATCGACCGCACGCCTGCCATGACCGGGGCGAAGCGTTTCAACGGAGAGAGAGTTCTCCAAGGCATCCGAAACACAAGAAAGTCAATGCCATTGGGCGGGAGCC
>JBEAUF010000231.1:0-2979 GCA_041161565.1 Planctomycetota bacterium
GCCGAAACGTAACCGGGGGCTTCCGCCCGTCCGCTCAGGTTGGGCTGACGGTGGCTGGTCCTGTGGGGCTCCACAGGTGTGTTTCGTACATGACATCGGTCTCATGGGTCCCATTTGTCCCATGACAGTCCCGGACCAGGCTCCTGCACGAGCCGTTACTGCTGGCTGAATGTCTGTCCGCGGAGACCGTCATCGCCGCTCTGGTCTGCGGGGGCATCGAGTGCGCCGGTCAGAAGGAGGCCGTCGATTTGCGAGCGGGCCTGGGCGAGTGCGGCGAGGGAGTCGACGTATTTCAGGTTGGATTCAAAATACGTGCGGCGGACGATGAGCACCTGCAGGAAGTCAAATTCCCCTGCCGAAAACGCGCGTTCAGAAAGTTCGAGCGTCTGTGCTGTGCGGGGAAGAATTTCGTCTTCGTACTGCTGCACGGCTACGGCCGCGGCGTCGAAGTTCTGCCGAGCTTCCGCGAGACGTGATTTGATCGATGCTTCAATGCGACTGACTTCGTGGACCGCGCGGGAGTATTCGCCGTAGGCCGCTGAGATGTTGCCGGTGTTGCGATTGAACACCGGAACGGGGACTCCGACCGTGACGTTGATCAGCCCTTCACCGGTCGCATTGTCAGCACCGGCCCCGAATTCCGTCTGGAGGTTGGGAATTGCCTGCTGCTGCTGTCGGCGTTGAAGCGCCTGCGCGGCTGACACGCGGAACCGCGCTGCCTGCAGCTCGGGGCTGGACTGCAGCAGATTCTGCAGCACGGAGTCCCAGTTCATGTCGGCGACCGGCTGCTTGAGGTCTCCGCTGAGCGTCTGCTGCGGGAGTTCTCCGGTTCCGGAAACTGCCGCCAGCTGCTGCATCGCGCCTTTGAAAGCCACTCGCGCCTGCTGCCGAGCAACATCGATTTCCGACATCTGCACTTCGGCCTGGAGCAGGTCCACCACGGAGGTTTCCTGGGCTTCCCGTCTGCGACGGGACACTTCGACGCCCTTTACGGTGACTTCGTGGAACTGATCCGTGAGCTCAATTCTGCGCTGCGCGGCCAGTGCTTCGTAGAACTGCACTCGAACATCCGTGAGCACTCGCTGTTTTTGAGTTTCAAAGTCCCAGAGCTGAGCCTGCAGTGTGCGATCGAGGACTCGCCGATTCTGATCCAGCTTGCCACCGGTGACAAATTCCTGCGAGATAAACGCACCGTGCTGATCGGTCCCGGCGTCCGCGATCTGGCTCCCGAAATAGCCAATCGTGGGGTTGGGTTTGAGACCGACCTGGCCGCGATATCCGCGGGCTTTTGTGATGGAAGCTGAAAGCTGGCGGATTGTGGGATTGTTGTCCAGGGCCAGCTTTTCAATTTCGGCGAGTGTCATGCCACTGGCTGCTGGTGCGGGCGTGGCAGGGCTGGCCGCGGCGGGGGCCTGGTCGTCGGCAAATGCGGTCAGCCGAATCTCCGCCGCTGTCTCGGGCCGCTGCTTAGGCTGGCTGGCGATCGGCCCGGAAGCCTCCGGGCCCGCATCAGTGGACGCGGCCGACTGCGTGGATGCGGGGGCGGCGTGAACGCGGGTGGCAGGTGGTTCGGCAGATCCTGCTGGTGTGGCGGTCAGCGAATGCATGGCACATCCGGAGACAGCATACAAACCGGCGGCGACCGCCAGCAAACAGAAACCTCGTGCGCCCATGGAAACCTCACTGACGCCCCGCGTCGATGGGTAAATTCCGCCCCCATTCCGGCACTGCGCAGTGTCGCAGGTGCGGTTGTAGCGGTGGTATCGGCTTTTCCGAGGTGTGGAATGAGAAGACGGAGGGAATTCGGTGTGCGCTGCGCGAGAGGGGAGAGCGTGGAGACTGGAGAGGAGAAGAGAGGGGGCAGCGCGGAAGTGAGAAGTGAGAAGCTCTGAGCCGCCTGGCGGCAGCCTGGGGGTAAAGAGGCCTGGTGCCGCGATGCTGACGCCGTGGGCACCAGGGTGCCGAAATCGCAACCGGGGGCTTCCGCGCGTCCGCTCAGGTGTGGGCAGGGTGCGCGGTGTGGTCCGTGCCAGAGACTAGAGAGGAAGTGAGAAGTGAGAAGTGAGAAGTGAGAAGTGAGAAGTGAGAAGCGCTGAGCCGCCTGGCGGCAGCCTGCGGGTAAAGGGGCTTGGTGCCGCGCTGCTGACGCCGTGCGCACCAAGGTGCGGAAATCGCAACCGGGGGCTTCCGCCCGCCCGCTCAAGTGTGGGCCGGGCGCGTGGTGTGGTGCGGGCTGCGCCAGAGAGTAGAGAGGATGTGAGAAGTGAGAAGTGAGAAGCGCTGAGCCGCCTGGCGGCAGCCTGCGGGTGAAGGGGCCTGGTGCCGCGATGCTGACGCCGTGGGCACCAGGGTGCCGAAATCGCAACCGGGGGCTTCCGCCCGTCCGCTCAGGTGTGGGCAGGACGCGTGGTGTGGTGCGGCGGCTGACGGCGCCGGCATTTTATGTGGCGCCCTCCGGGCTAAAACACAGTGCGGGCCAACGCGATATGGGGCCACTGGCGGGGTCGTTTATGGCAGGACGTGGAATGTTTGGCACGTGGAGGGCGGTTGCAGAGCGAAATGCAACTGCGTCACAACGGGGCAATCGTAGGTCGCATGGGGCCCGTATGTCGCATTCGTCCAATAACGGTCCTGCGGGCTGGCGTCGGCGTTGGCGTCGCGTTTGCAGGATCCTTTACCCGCGGGCTGCCGCCCGGCGGCTCAGGGGTTGGGCGTGGCGTTTTTGATTGTGTTGTGATCGCGTTTGGTCAGGGCGTTTGCAGGACACTTTACCCGCGGGCTGCCGCCCTGCGGCTCAGGGGGTTGGCATGGCGTTTTTGATTGTGTTGTGATTGTGTTTGGTCAGGGCGTTTGCAGGACTCTTTACCCGCGGGCTGCCGCCCTGCGGCTCAGGGGGTGGGCATGGCGTTTTTGATTGTGTTGTGATTGTGTTTGGTCAGGGCGTTTGCAGGATCCTTTACCCGCGGGCTGCCGCCCTGC
>JBEAUF010000285.1:0-60635 GCA_041161565.1 Planctomycetota bacterium
ACTTCCACGACGTCGATGCCGAGCAGTGAGAGGCCGGTGCGGACAGCTCGGGCCATCAGGTCGCAGAGGATCAGGCGGCTGTGACGGAGTTCGGGGGTTTCGGCGTTCTGGACGGAACAGCGGTCGAAAAAGCTGCTGAAGGCGTCCGCGGTGTCGAAGAGCCAGGCGGTCAGGAGGTGGGGCCGGTAGTCGGTGAGGACGCTGTCGATGGCGTAACCGAAGCTGAGCAGCTGGAGGGCGAGGCGGCGTTCTTCGGGGGTTTGCAGGGACACCTGCGGGGGCTGAGCTGCGAGGCTGTCGCGGTCCACCTGGAGTTTCCGGAAGATGCCGCAGACGCGGGCGTAGGCGTACTGCATATAGGTCGCGGTATCACCCGACGTGGCCAGCATTTTGTCCCAGTCAAAGGTGTAGTCACTGTCACGGCTGTGGTGAAGGTCTGCGTATTTGATGCCGCCCAGTCCCACAATTTCGGCGACTCGTGCGCGTTCGGATGCGGCGAGCAGGGGAGTTTCGCGCTGGTTGTCGTTTTCGTCGACGATGCGGCGGGCCCGGGCGACAGCTTCGTCGAGCAGGCTTTCAAGTCCGACGGAGTCGCCGGCACGGGTTTTGATCGGGCGGCCATCGCTGCCGAGCACGGTGCCGAACGAGACATGCTGGAAACGCATGGCTCCGAAGCCCCAGCGGCTGGCCGTGTCGAACAGCTGCTGAAAATGCTGGGACTGGCGTTTGTCCACGACGTACAGGACTTCGTCAGCCTGCAGAGCATCCCGGCGGTGCTGGATGGTGGCCAGGTCCGTGGTTGCGTAGGTGTAGGCGCCGTCGGTTTTGCGGACGATGAAAGGCGCGGGGAAATTGTCCTGGAAGACACACACGGCACCGTCGGAAAGCCTGGCAAGTCCGGCCTGCTGCAGCGAGGCGACGACGCCGGGGAGCAGCGGGTTGTACCAGCTTTCGCCAAGTTCGAGGTCGAAGTGAATGCCGAGCCGCTGGTAGACCTGATGCAGGGCTTCCAGACACGCCGGCAGGAACTGGTTCCAAAGTGCGAGGTTTTCGGGGTCGCCGTTATGCAGCTTCGCAGTTTCCTCGCGGGCCTGCCGAACGATATCCGGGTGTGCGGCGGCGGCGGCGGCAAGTTCCGGGCTGGCGGAGATGCGGCTGAGGAGCTCGTCGGCGGCGCTGACCGCTTCGTTGGCTGCAGCGACGTCTCTGCGGGCGGCCGCCAGCTGTTTCTTTTGCTGATCGGGCTGACCCGCAGCTTCAAGCTGCTGGAGCTTTTGCAGTTGTTCGGCGGCCGTTTTTCTGAGCAGCGGCAGACGGCCGGCCGTTTCGTGATAGTCGCTCAGCTGGTTCACAAGGCGGTAGAGCCTGGCAAGTTCCTGAACGGGGTGTTTGTCAAAAGCGGCAGAGTCGCGGAAATGACGGTAGCCATAGATGATCATGCCAAACTGGGTACCCCAGTCGCCGATGTGGTTGTCGCTGGTGACGCGATGACCGGCGAAGCGGAGGATGCGGCAGATGGCGTCGCCAATGACGGTACTGCGGAGGTGCCCCACGTGCATGGGCTTGGCGACGTTGGGGGAAGAAAAATCCACCACAACGTGTCGGGGTTTCTCGGTGGGATGGACGCCAAGGCGATCATCGCCGCAGATGCTGGTGATTTGTGCGACGAGGAAATCATTGCGGAGGCGGAGGTTGATAAAACCCGGGCCGGCAATTTCCGGCGGTTCGCAGATGTCATCGAGCTGCAGACGGCCAACGACGAGCTGGGCGATCTCGCGGGGAGGGCGACCGAGCTGTTTGGCGAGGGACATCGCGAAGTTGGCCTGGAAATCGCCGAACTTCGAGTCCTGAGCAGGACGGATCAGATCGAGCAGCGGTGCAGGGTCAGAAACAAGATCAGCGAGTGCCGGTGCAAACCGCTGGCGAAGCAGGTTCAGAAGATTCATGGTCTACTTGTTTTCCACAGAGTGTTCACAGTTCACACAGGAAATTGTTATTCGATACAGGCTGGTTTGTTGAGCTTTGCGGTGTTTGACCACAGAGATGCGTTTAACCCTGGAGAACACGGAGTGAGGATTCGGTTGGGGTCAGGAACGCAGGGCTTGCCGAATCAGCAGGGAGTCTGGCGGATGCCCCCCGGAGGAACGCAGGTTGGTGCAGGCTGTGGAGAGTAACGCAAATCTGAGTGGAGATGAAGTTGTGTGGGGATCAATGTGTTTTTCGTTTGGGGTGAAAATCGGGGCGGACGAGTCCGGGGAGGACATCACAGTCGAGGGGGGCGGTGCGGCCGGCACGAAGGAGGTCCCAGGCGATTGCGGCCATCGCGGCGTTGTCGGTGCAGAGCTGCAGCGGAGCGATGCACAGTTCGATCCGTTCCTGACGGGCCATGATGGCGAGTTGTTCGCGGAACGGCTGATTTGCGGCCACGCCGCCGCCAACGGCCAGTCGTTGAGCGTGCTGCTGACGCACGGCCAGGCGGCATTTTTCCACGAGCACCTCGACGGCGGCCGCCTGGAACGACGCAGCGAGGTCAGCGACGCGATCGGGAGGAGTTTCCGTGAGTTGCCGGGGACCGGGGACTCCGCGAGCCGCGTACAGGAGTGCGGTTTTGAGTCCTGAAAAGCTGAAGTCGAGTCGCCCGCTGTGGAGCAGTGGGCGTGGCATGCTGTAGCGTGACGGATTGCCACCGACAGCAGCCTGCTGGATGGATGGGCCACCGGGATAGGGCAGGCCGAGAATTCTGGCGGCCTTGTCGAATGCTTCACCGGCCGCATCGTCGGTGGTCCCACCGATCAGGCGACAGGCAGACGGGGAGCGGCAGTCATAAAGATTGGTGTGCCCACCGCTCACAACGAACCCCACGCAGGGATAGATGGACTGTTCGCGGCCCATGCCGCAGGCATAGATATGGGCTTCGACATGGTTGACGGTGATGAGTGGAATGCTGAGTGCCCAGGCGAGTGTTTTGGCAGCCGTGAGCCCGGTGAGGAGTGAGCCGACGAGGCCGGGTTCGGTGGTCACGGCGACCGCCGCAAGATCACTCAGACCACACCCGGCTTCAGCCATGGCTGCCTGCAGCACGGGGATCAGCCGTCGCACATGGGCGCGGGAAGCGATCTCCGGGACCACTCCACCCCATTCATGATGCAGTTCATGCTGTGAGGCGATGATGCTGGAGAGCACCTGCCCGTCGCTGCGGACCACAGCGGCGGCAGTTTCATCGCAGGACGATTCGATTGCCAAAAGCAGCCGGAGCGGAGCAGCGCTGGAGTTGTCCGTGGAGGGCAGGGCGGTGGTTGAGGACATGGCGGACGAATTCATTGCTGCAGGCCGACGGGTTGCAGCGGACAGCGGGAAGCGACGAACGAATGCGGAACACTCTCACCTTCAAACTCCACCGTCACCGTAGCACGATGGGATCCCCCGGAGACTTCGGTGATGCGTCCGCGGCCATAGCGGGGGTGACGGACGAGCATTCCCGGGCGATAGCCGTGTCCGCCCGGTGCGTCATCGGTGACTTCGGCGGCGTCTGAGCTGGCCGGGTTCCGGGCGAATTCGGCGAGCTGGGAGCCGGTCATGAGCAGCGGGCGGGAAGTGCCGCGCTGAGTGGCTTCGTCGAACCGACGGCGGGCCTGGGCGAGTCGGTCGTCGATGGGGGTGGGCAGCATGGAGTATTCCGAAGCCGCACGGCCGGAGGTGCTGCGGCCCGCATGCCCGAGACTGGTTTCCAGCTCTGCAGCGATTTCGCGAAGGAAGGGACTGGAGATGGTTGTTCGGCGCGTGCCGCGGAAGAAGCGGGAGTTGGTTTGGGTGAGCGTGAGCGACTGCATGGCGCGGGTGATGCCGACGAACAGCAGTCGTCGTTCTTCTTCGAGCGCGGCTGGGTCACCGTCCCGCATGGAGCGTTCGTGGGGGATGAGACCTGTTTCGAGGCCAGTGACATAGACGCAGGGGAACTCGAGTCCTTTGGAGGCGTGCAGGGTCATCAGCGTGACAGCACCGTGCTCGCTGTTGAGGCTGTCGACTTCGCTGCTGAGTGTGGCAATTTCGAGGAAGCCCTGGAGGGAGGGAGGTTCGGCTGCCGGATCGGCGAAGTCCGTCGCGGGATCGTCGGCCGCATCGTCCGCGGGAACGCCATCATATTGCCTGGCGGCACTGATGAGTTCGTAGACGTTGGCAGCGCGGTCTTCATCGGGTTCTTCGTTGTCGTCTTTCCAGAGTGCGAGGTAGTCGATTTCGGCGATGAGGCGTTCAAGGAGTGGGGCAACGCGGCCGTCGGCCGACAATTCGTGGAGTCGCTGGATGAGATCGGTAAATCCAAGCATGGCCTTGACGGTGCGGGCGGACAGGGCGGGCACCGATTTTGCCTGCAGGGCCGCATCAAACAGGCTCAGACGTTCCCGGGCGGCGTAGTTTCGCAGACGCAGCAGCGACGTTTCTCCGATGCCCCGCGCGGGTCGGTTGATGACACGTTCGAAGGCTGCGTCGTCGGCGTGGTTTTCGATGAGCCGCAGCCAGGCGACGAGGTCGCGCACTTCGGCGCGTTCGAAGAAGGAGTAGCCGGCGGCCACCTGAAACGGTATCTGGTGTCTTGCGAGTGAGGTTTCGAACAGTCGGGACAGGGCGTTAACGCGGTAGAAGATGGCGAAGTCCCGGAACTGGCGTCGGCCGGAACTGACTTCAGCGAGGATTTCCTGGGCGATGGCTTCGGCTTCCGCTTCTCCGTCCGCATGGATCGACAACCGCACTGGCGGGCCTTCCGGGTTGGTGGTTGTGAGTCGACCGCGATGGGGCCGACGATTGCCGGAGATCAGGCGGTCGGCACAGCGCACGATGCGGCCGGTGCTGCGGAAGTTCTGATCGAGACTCACCACAGCGCGTTCCGGATAGTCCCGTTCGAAGGCAGTGATGTTGGCCGGGCGAGCACCACGCCAGCCGTAGATCGACTGGTCCGGGTCGCCCGTGACACAGAGATTGCGATAGTCCTGTGACATCGCATGCACGATCTGGTACTGGGCAAAGTTCGTGTCCTGGTACTCGTCCACGAGGATCCAGCGGAACTGTTCATCAAGAATGCGGCGCAGTTCCGGTTCTTCCTGGAGCATGCGGACCACGTGCAGCAGCAGGTCGTCGAAGTCCACGGAGTTCTGTTCGCGGACGCGGCGTTCGTATTCCGGGAAAACCATGCAGACGGCAGCGTCGATCGGCCCGGAGACGCGCTGTTCGTAACGCTGCTGGAATTCGGCTGAGCTGAGCATGTCATTGCGGGCGCGGCTGATGCGTGCGAGGACTCGTCCGGGCTCGTGAACCGAACTGTCGAGGTTCAGATCCTTCATGATTCGGCGGACGATGGACACCTGATCGGACTGATCGAGGATGGTGAAGTTGGCCCGCAGTCCCACGCGTTCCGGCCAACGCCGCAGGAGTCTCGCACAGAACCGATGAAAGGTGCTCACCTGAACCCGGCTGCCGGCGGTCAGTCGGCCGGCACGTTCGGACATTTCGCGAGCGGCTTTGTTGGTGAAGGTGAGTGCGAGTATCTGATCGGGGGCGGCGCCGGTTTCCAGCAGCCGTGAGATGCGGTGGGTGATCACGCGGGTCTTGCCTGAACCGGGGCCCGCCAGCACCAGCAGGGGACCTTCGGTGTGTTCAACTGCAGCCCGCTGGGCCGCCGTCAGCTCGCTCGACATCGGCAACTTTCGTCTGAAACTGTGAAATGCAAACTCCGGCGATCGCTTATTGCAAATGACGCTTCGCGAAGATCAGGTACTGGTCCCAGTCATAGTCGGTGACATCGTGCTGACCGCTGCGGAGATGGTAGCCCACGTCGGTGTGCACGGGCTGGTTGAGTTCCGGCAGGGCGTCGGACGGGAGCGGTGATTTTCCAAACAGCTGATAAACGGGACCAGCATGAAACAGCCCCAGATACTCGCCCCGGGGATCCGCCCAGCGATCTTCAACGGCACTGGCAACATACACGGGTCGGGGGGCGGCCAGTGCCATGAGCATGTGATGGTCGACGGGCAGGGCACCTTCGTTGTTGTCGTATTTGCGATGGTTGAGGCAGAACCAGTGGGGAAAGACGCGATTGATCCGAGCCACGGTTTCGCCGAAGGCACGGCGGCTGAGTGCTGCGCCGCCGCAGCCGGAGTTGTTGGAAATCACCATCGCAAAACGTTCGTCCTGAGCACCCGCCCAGAGCGATGTTTTGCCAAGCCGGGAATGGCCAAACACGGCCACTCGGCGACCGTCAACAGCAGGGTCCTTTTCGAGCACATCGAGGGCGCGGCTTAGTCCCCAGGCCCAGGCACTGATGGAACCACCGGAAGTCGGCGTCCGCACACCCTGCTGGTCTGCGGGCAGAAGCGAGTGAATGCCGTTGCGAAAACCATCGTCAAAGTCCGGATCAATGTCCCCATAGTAAATGGTGGCCAGCCCGAAACCGGCGCGAATGATTTTTTCCACGGCCCAGCGGCTGGATTCGGCCCCGCGAGTCGCAGCGGTGGCGCGGTTGTTGTCAATGCCCCGTTCCCGATCGTTACGCACCCAGGATTCCGTAATGTGCAGCCGCGGATCGGACTCAATGGCATGATTGCCGTTGAAGTTCAGTCCCAGAAAACAGGGAACCGGACCGGCCGCGGCCGCCGGAGTGTAAAGCAGCAGGTCCAGCTGTGGACCGCTGTCGTCCGGGGTGAAGAAAATGGTGATCTCACGCCGCCTGGCCAGCCCCTGCACAGCGTCCGGAACGTCCGACCGAACCCGTGTTCGCAGCTGGCAGGAAATCTGCGGCAGCTGGCCGAAAACGTGCTCCTCGAACAGCCGCAACACCTCTGCGCGACGCCCCCCCACCCAGCCTTCCGCCGTTGTCACTCGCGCACCGGAATTGTCGATGAGCGGATCCGGGAGCGTATAGGCGGGCACGCGAGCCTCATCGTAGTTCGCTTCCTGGGCGCTGCAGCGACCGGCAGGCAGGCCGAGCAGCAGGCAGCAGGCAAAGGCAGCGGAAGTGACGAAGCGGGAGATGTCGGGGCTGAAAAACATAACCGGGCCCTGGATCGGGGAACGAGGTGGGGTGCGGCATCGAGTGCAGCGGCACGTGCGGCAACATGCGTGCCGGTAGTATCATGATGCCCGGCGGGACTTTCGTGAAGCGTCCCGGTGGCAGCGGCAGCCATGTTTTTGGGAAAGGGGATAAAGGAGGTATCACGCCAACTATTTGATGGAAAACACAATACCACCCTATATTTCGATTGCATTCCCGACTGTTGACTGTATACAATTCGCGACAAAACACGACTTTGCAGCCGGGTTTCCATCACCGGCGATTTCCGCATTCATCCGGTGGGCATCCGCACCACAGGCATTCCCGGCCAGCATGACTCCAGCGTCCCTGCATGCACCACCCACACTCAACAGCCTCGGCCGGCTGCAGGTGGACTACGCGCTGCGATTATTCAGCGAGGCAGACGTGCAGATTCCTGCCGCCGCCATTCGGATCCTTCTTGAACACCCCGCCCGCACCCTGAAAGTCCTCATTCCCCGCATTTGCAGTTCGTGCGAAACCGTGGCTGCTCTGGGCGCCTGCAACAATCGCACCTGGATCACCGGTCTGCATCTGCTGGCCGAACTCCCGCACCCGCGTCGGCTCAACACAGTCCTCAACATCATCGAACGATACCACACCATTTATACGTGCGCGGAATTCGCCGATCTGGAGGCCGTTTTTACCAAACTGACTGCCAGCGCCTCAGACTGGCAGCGTGCGGCCCGGCGAATGTCCCCCCTGCAACTGCTGCAACCAACCATTCGCTGCCTGCCGCGGCTGGTCAGCACCCAGGTACTCAGCCGCCAGGTCGCCGCTGAACTGCTCACGGGTATCCTCCGCAAACGACGCACTGCAAAGCTCAGAGCCGCCCTTGTCCAGGACTGTCTCACGGTGCTGACGGGTCTGGCTGTCCCATCCACGCTCGAAATCACTCGACAGCTGGTCAACGCGCACCCTCAAAACGGCGTCATCGCCGAACGGGATCTCGACCTGCACTTCCACAACGGGGATCGGGCATTCGACCTGTGCATGCAGAGCTGCCGCAGCCAACCGCCTGTGCAGCTGGCCACAACCATCGACCGCAGTCGCTTTACCGCAGATCGTCTGGCCCTGCCTGCAACGCCGGATGCGGCGCTCAGGCTGATCGAGACTCCCGATTGTTCCCCACCGCAGGCGCTTGCAGCATTCCGTCGTTTTGAGCTGTGTCCTGCAGAATCATCCCCGATGCTGCTGAATTTTGTCCGGCAGCACTTCCCGGCCACGCTCAGACCGGCCCCCGACTCCACCGCTGCCAATGCCAGCTACCCGCCCTGCTTTGGTGTCCGTTCCGCCATCCACCACCTGCTGGTGACCGGCTCCACCACCCTGCTGCCAATGCTCATCGATCAGCTCGCCGAAATCCCCGGCCCGACCATTCCCGAACCTGCCAGCCGGTGGCTGGGACTGCTCCCGCAGCTTGTTGGTCGTCTGGCTCAATCGCCCGCGCAGGCCGTGTCCTGGATCGATCAGCTGGCCCACTGCCCGCGAATGGCTGCCGGGATCTGTCACGGCATCTCAATTCTGGTGCTGGAAGAGCGTATCGAACGGCTGCAGGCGACAGAGGTTCTGCAGCACCAGTTTCGGCAGAGGCTGGAGCATCAGCCGCGGATTGCCGACGCCTGTGCGGCCGCGCTGATCGGGCTGGGCGACACATCCATCGCCGCAGAGCTCGAGCGGGCCGTTCGCCGCCGCCAGATCACCCTGGAAGACTGCCTGAACCCGGACGAACTCCCCGCTGAACTGCTCCGACGGATTCCCCGCTGTGCTGCTGAAATCGCCACCGAATATTTTCTGCGGATCCGTATTGAATCGGCCTGCAGTTTTTTGCGATTCATCAGCCTTCCCGATGCCGGACTCGATTTGCCCGATCATTCGGTGATATGGGCCGGCTGACGCCGGCTGTCCGTTACTCGGAAGAATTACCGCGTAACCGTTCGTCCGGAAAGTTCGCCGTTTGAAGTCAGCCGCGGATTCCCCTACAAACCCGCCGGTACAGTCTGCCGACAGCACCTCGCAGACAAACCACCATAACTTCCGCTGGATCAGTTTTTCATGCCGTCACTCACACTGCCACCACTCCCATCTCCGGACTCACTGCCCCTGCTGCCGACTGTCAATTCGCTGGGGGAATACGAGGTCACGTTTGCTGTGCGAGAGTTGTGGGCGGCGGACGAAGTGCCCCCGGAGCGGGCGATCGAAATAATTCGCCGGAACCCTCAGAAAGGTGCAGCTTTGATCTTCGAGACACTCGAAGATTTCCTCCTCAAATACAACGAGGCCGCTATTGACTTGCCGCGTGCCTTCGGGAATTGCCTGATCGTATTGGCCTCGCTGCAGCAGGCCGACAGCGCTGATCTATTACTCACCCTGCTCCAGGATGTGGACGAAAATTGCGATCTGGTGCAACACTGTGAGAATCTGCTGCCGACAATCTTCGCGGAAATGGTTTCGGACATCACGACCTGGCAGTCACTGGTCACAAAATATAACTCAGTAACGGGTACCGAGTGTCTGTTCGGAGCGCTCCCAGCCATCGTCTTTCGGGAGTCGCTGGATCGCCACGACGCTGCAGCGCGCATCGTGCGGCATTTTGACAGCCTTGCGTATCCCTTCAACGCCATTTCGGCTGCTTCGGCCGTCGATGCGCTGTTGGATCTGGCGGTACCGGAGACAAAACAGGACATCCCGCGGATCAACGCCGAGTCCCTGCAGGACCGACCAGGTCTCGAGAAGGAAATCGAGCGGGTGTTTGAGGATCCTGAAGCGTCGGCCAGATCCGCGGCTGAACGGCTCCAAAGCCAGCGACTGCTCGACCCCATCCTGCAGTTTCACCTCGGAGAATATGATCCTCCACTGATTCCGTTACCGGAATCCATCGAGGACGCCATCGAGGAGTTCAAAGGCATGGGCATCGAAATTCAGGATGTGCTTCGGGCCTACCGGCGCCTGAGAATGACTCCGGAGCAATCCACCCCGGTGCTGCTGGAGTACATCGCAGCTGAACTGCGGACCCAAAACAGCAGCGAAGAGCAGGATGCTGAAGAGCCGGATGACCATAGCCCGGGATATGCCGTCCGCATGCTGCTGGAATTTCGCTGCCCACACATCCTTCCACTGCTGCTCCCGGCAGTCGAAAAGTCGGGTGCAGACTGCCTGGGGGGCTTTCGACAACTGGTCGAACCCGTTCTGGAAGAAATCGGCGCACGGACGGCTCCGTCGCTCGAATTTCTGGCCGATTGGGTCCGACGGCTCGAACACGCCCCACAAATCGCATCGCGACTCGTGGAAGCCATTGTCCTGATGGTTATCGAAGGTCGCGCGGATCGCCTGCAGGCCATCGCCTGCCTCCGGGAACTCTTCATTCACCTGCTTGATCACTTCATCCCTGACAACTCGGCGATACTGCTTGATAAGGCCTCCTACGGCCTCGCCTGCCTCGGCGACGTTGCTTGCCTCGAAGTCCTCACCAACTCCGCCGATGTGCCGGCCGAGTGTGTCAGCCAGGTTTCTGAGTTGCTGGCTTACGACAGGGTTACCCTTGAACGAATACCGCAAGACTATGCCCTGATGCGGCTGCTCGATTGGCGTTTCTTCATGGCCTCCGACAGTGTTCTTCAAGAGATGCTCACGGATGCCATGCTCTACGATGAAAGCGACAGCAGCGAAGATCACGAAGACGATTTTTTCGATGATTTTGACGACGAATCGACATTCGATGGCTATGACTCGTTCGTACCTGACATCTCCGGAGGTCTGCCCCTGCCCACTGCACAACTGAACCTCTTCACCAACGACAACCCTGGTCTGGGTGACGACAACTACGAACCAACTGGCACGATTCGCAATTCGGCAAAAATCGGCCGCAATGATCCCTGCCCATGCGGCAGCGGTCGCAAGTACAAGAAATGCTGCGGCAATTGATTATTGTGTGAACATTTGTCCACATTACACTCATAAATGCTTGTCGTGAGGTGTCAGCCGGGCACTCAGCCTGCCGACGCCCGCATAAAGTGGCTCCTGACCAGAAAGTTCCTGCACCATGCGTATCGCCGGGGTTCAAACCGACGTCACGTTCCGTGACACCAGCGCCAACCTTGCGAAGCTTGAGGACATCGTCACCCGCGAAGCCTCGAGCGGCACGGACCTGACGATTTTTCCTGAGTGTTATGTATCCGGTTACTGTTTCGATTCGCTGGCAGAGGCGTTGCCATTTGGCGAAAGCATTCCCGGACCGGCGACTGACCGTGTTGCGGCGCTGTGTGCCCGGCTGCGTACGCACGTGATTTTTGGTCTTCTGGAGCGAGTCGGCAGCACGCTCTACAACACCGCAGTGCTCATCGGTCCGGACGGACTGATTGGCAGCTACCGCAAGGTGCACCTGCCGTGGCTGGGAGTTGACCGTTTCACGACCGCGGGGGACCGACCGTTCGAGGTGTTTACAGCGGCCGGAGTGCGGATCGGAATGCTGATCTGTTACGACGGTGGATTTCCCGAGGCATCGCGGGTGCTGGCGCTGGCTGGTGCGGACCTGATCTGTCTGCCCACCAACTGGCCGCCGGGCGGCGCTTACATGGCGGACTACTCGATCAACGCCCGAGCCATGGAAAACGGTATCTTTTTCGCTGCGGTCAATCGAGTCGGCATGGAGAACGGCTTTTCGTTCATTGGCAAGAGTCGGATCTGTCATCCCACCGGGGCAACTCTGAGCAGCCTCGACCATGCCGCCGAGGGGATTCTGCGTGCGGACATCGACCCCGCAGTGGCACGAAACAAGCGTGTTGTGCGAGTCCCGGGAAAGCACGTCATCGACCGTATGGCCGACCGTCGCCCGGCGTTCTATTCCGCCGTGGTCCAGCCGCATGAACTCAAGCGCCCCGGCCGCGACGAGCCGCTCCCGCCCGGCTGACACTTCAGCGATCCAGTCCTCCAAATCCCACCCGGATCTTGCCCGGCGAAGGCCAGCGACTGTATGCTACGGTCTCCACGCCCCCTCTGCGGCACCCCCGGGATGGTCTCGATGAAAACTCGCCGATTGCTTTGCGTTCTCCTGCTGTGCATCGCAGCAATCCCCTGCCCGGCTCTGCGAGCCCAGGAATCCGCAGCTGAGAAGACGTTTTTTTTCGAATCCAAAATCCGTCCACTGCTGGTGGAGCACTGCTATGAATGCCATTCCCAGCAGTCCAATTCCATCAAGGGTGGTTTGAGTCTTGACACGCGTCAGGCGGTTGCCGCCGGTGGCGATTCAGGCAAAGTGTTAATCCCCGGCAAGCCCGAAGAGAGTCTGCTTCTGCAGTCTGTCCGCTACGACAACCCGGACCTGCAGATGCCTCCCAAAGGCCGCCTGGCGGATTCTCAGATCGCTGACCTGGAACGCTGGATCAGGATGGGTGCCCCGGACCCGCGTGAGGGCACCGCGGTACCTCGCACAAACGCATGGGACCGCCAGCGTGGCCGCAGTCACTGGGCCTTCCAGCACATTCATGCTCCGCCGGTGCCCGCCACGCGTAATCCCGACTGGCCCCGATCGGACATCGACCGGCTGCTGCTCGCCCGGCTTGAATCCTCCGGCATCACTCCCGCTCCCGACACCAGTCGCGAGCTGCTGCTTCGCCGCGTCACGCTGGACCTGATCGGGCTTCCTCCCACACCGGCCGAACAATCAGAATTCCTCAAGGACACCGCCAGCGACGATGAAGCCCTGGCACGCGTAGTCGACAGGCTGCTTGCAGCTCCGGCTTTCGGCGAACGCTGGGGCCGCCACTGGCTGGACGTGGTGCGTTACGCCGACTCAGTCGGCAAGACTCGAAACATCCCCTTCCCCTACGCGTGGCGTTACCGTAATTACGTGATCGATGCTTTCAACACGGACAAGCCTTTCGATGATTTTATTGAAGAGCAGATCGCGGGTGATCTGCTGCCATCGCGGTCCGCTCGCGACCGCGCCGAGCAGCTGGTCGCCACAGGCTTCCTCGCACTGGGTTCCATGGACCTGAACGAACGCGACACGGAGCAGTTCAAGCTGGACCAGATCGACGATCAGCTGGATGCCATCGGCCGCGGCATGCTCGGACTCACCCTCAGCTGTGCTCGCTGCCACGACCACAAATTCGACCCGATTTCCCAGGCAGACTACTACGCGCTCGCCGGGATACTCGCCAGCACCCAAACCCTCACGGGACAACTCAATCGTCAGGGCGGCAATCAGACTTACTTTCACCCCGAACGACTGCTGGATCTGAAGGCGGCAGCGAAGCAGCCTGCTCCAAACCCCTCCGACTCTGCCCCCTCCGCCGCGCGACTGGCCCAGCTCCGACAACAACTCAATACCCTCGTCCGAGAAAGCAAATCGGCGGATCTGCCGGCACCCCGTCAGAAGGTTGTCCGCAGCCAGATCGCAACTCTCCGCAGGGAACTTGCTGCAGCCACACCCAAAGTCCCCACCGGTGCCCCTGCTCCCACCGCCCCAAAGAAGTCTCAGACCAAACAGCAGCGGATTGAAGAAGTCCCTTTCGACCCAAAGGCCGAACTCGCAATGGCCGCCGCCGAAGGTGTCCCGCGAGACATTGAACTGCGTCTTCGCGGCGAACCGGATCTGAAGGGCGACGTTGTGCCCCGATCCATCCCCGTCGCTCTCCGCACTGCCGGCAACCCGCGGATGCCTGAAAACGGCAGTGGTCGGCTCGAACTTGCACAATGGCTGACATCCTCCCGCAACCCGCTCACAGCACGAGTGATGGTGAACCGAGTCTGGAGCCACTTGTTCGGTCGGGGTCTGGTTGATTCCGTGGATAACTTCGGTCTGTCCGGTTCCATCCCCGAGCACCCGGAGCTCCTTGATCACCTCGCAGCCGCCTTTATTAAGGACGACTGGTCCGTCAAGCAACTGATTCGTCGCATCGTACTCAGCCGTGTCTACCGCCTGCGTACCGAACACTCGGCGGAAGACCTTCGCCGCGATGAAGGCAATGTCCACTTTGGTCGCGCCAACCTGCGGCGGCTGGAGGCGGAAATCGTCCGTGACAGTCTCCTTGCCATCTCCGGACAGCTGGACCGTGGACGTCCCACCGGAGCCCCATTCGATCCGGCCTTCACCGGTGACCTGACGCGAGCAGGTCGTGGGAGTGCGGAGGTTCAGAAAGCCTTCGCCCGTCCCATTCGCAGCATCTATCTGCCCGTCTTTCGCTCCGAAATCCCCCAGATGTTCTCGGTGTTTGACTTTGCCGAACCGGATCAGGTGAATGGGCTGCGGGATGTCACGACGGTACCCCCGCAGGCCCTGTTCATGCTCAACAATCCCTTCGTGATTGATGCCTCAGACCGCATCGCCGGCCAGCTTCTGGAGGGCAGTCCCGGTGACCAGGCGGCTCTTGTGCGTCAGGTCTGGCGCCGCGTGTACTGCCGCACCCCCACTCCCATCGAGTCCACCACCGCAATTGCATTTCTCAAGAGCAACCCTGGCGAACCCCACAAACAGCTCGCCGCACTCGTTCAATCCACCTTTGCCTCCGCCGAATTCCGCTATCGCCCCTGAAACCGGATTGCCCCATGATTCCCCCGCTTAACACCAGCTCCGGACCGCCGTTCCCGCAACGCCGGTCGCTTCTGCAGTCGGCCGCTGCAGGCTTTGGCTGGCTGGCCTTCCAGGCGCTGGCAGCCAGGCCGGCAGGAGCTGATGAAGTGGCTGCGTTAAAGACGGACGCCACCGACAAATCTCCGCTGACCCCGCGGCCACCACACTTTCCCGCGCGGGCCAAACGTGTCATCTTTCTGTTTATGCAGGGCGCCCCCAGTCATCTGGAAACCTTCGACTGGAAACCACAGCTCAAAGAACGCCACGGCAAAACTGCCGGCAACGCCGCCAACCGCGGAAAACTGCTGGCACCCCAGTTCGACTTTCAGCCTCGCGGCAACAGCGGACTCCCCATCAGCAGTCTCTTCCCGCAGCTCAGCCGCCATGCCGATAACCTTTGCCTGCTGAATGGACTGCATACGTCCAACGCGGCCCATCCCCAGGCCACCATCGCGCTGCACACCGGCAGTATAAACTTCGTCCGGCCTTCACTGGGTGCCTGGGTGACCTACGGACTTGGTTCCACCAACCAGAATCTGCCCGGCTTTGTAACCCTCAATCCTTCCGGTCCCGGCGGTGCCCAGAATTACGGATCCTCCTTCCTCCCGGCCTCCTACCAGGGCACTCGAGTGCAGCCGGAGGCCGGCGGCATCGCCGACATTCGCACACCCCACCAGACTCCGGGGGCCCAGCGGACGCAGATCGACCTCGTGCAGCAGCTGAACCGCAATCTGCTGGGCAAGCATCCCGGCAATGCGGAACTGGAAGGTGTGATTCAGTCATATGAGCTGGCCTTTCGCATGCAGACGTCCGTTCCGGAAGTGCTCGACCTGCGCAGCGAATCTGCCGCAACTCTGACCCGTTACGGCATTGACAACAAGGAAACAGCCGCCTTCGGTCGCCAGTGTCTGATGGCTCGCAGGCTGGCCGAGGCGGGCGTGCGATTTATTCAGATCACACGCGGTGGCTGGGATCAGCATCGCGATCTTCGCGAGGCCCTGCAGCGCAACTGTACGGCCATTGATCAGCCGATCGCCGGACTCCTGCAGGATCTCAGCGACCGTGATCTGCTCAGAGACACGCTGGTCATCTGGGGTGGCGAATTCGGGCGCAGCCCGCAGGAACAGGCGAGTGGCGGAGATGGACGTCGGCATAACAATCTGGGGTTTTCGATGTGGATGGCAGGTGGTGGCGTTCGCGGAGGATTCCGCTATGGTGCCACAGATGAGCTGGGGGAGAAGGCGGTGGAGAACCGGATGAGTACCCATGATCTGCACGCTACCATCCTGCATCTGCTGGGGCTCGACCACACCCGGCTTACCTACCGCTACGCCGGTCGCGATTTCCGCCTGACAGACGTCTACGGCGAAGTCGCCACGGGCATCCTCAGCTGACAATGCAGCTCCGGCAGTCATCGAGGCACTTCTTCAGCAGAATTTTTCGGGACCAGTGAAGTATGAATTTCGGACTGAATGGGAAGGTGGCGATTGTCACGGGAGGTTCCAAAGGCATTGGGCTGGGAATCGTCAGACAGCTGCTGGCCGAAGGAGCCCTGGTTGTGAACGTTGGCCGCAGTCCTGCAGACCCGGCCGACATCCCGGAAACCGCTGCCGCGAATTATCGATACTTCCCCGGAGACCTCGTGGACCTGACCGTCTGTGAGCGGGCCGTTGAGCACACGCTGCAGTCATTCGGTGCGCTGGATATCCTTGTCAACAACGCAGGTGTCAATGACGGCGCGGGCCTGGATGCGGGACCGGCCGCCTTTCTGCAGTCGCTTCAGCGGAACCTCCTGCACTATTACGCTATGGCCCACCACGCCGCTCCACATCTGAAGCGTTCCCGCGGCTGCATCATTAACATCGGCTCCAAGGTTTGTGAAACAGGCCAGGGCGGCACGTCCGGCTACGCCGCTTCCAAAGGCGCCATCAACGGCCTGACTCGAGAATGGGCCGTGGAACTGGCACCGGCAGGCGTGCGAGTCAACGCGGTGCTCCCGGCCGAAACCTGGACCCCACTCTACGAACGCTGCCTGGCCGCCATGCCGGACCCCACTGCCGCCCGCGCCTCGATTGAAAACCTCATTCCACTCGGCCGACGTTTCACCACCATCGACGAACTGGCAGCGATGGTCGTGTTCCTTGCCTCCGAACTCTCCAGCCACACAACCGGGCAGATTATCTTCGTCGACGGCGGCTACACTCACCTTGACCGCAAATGCACAGCCACAGGCCCAATCCATGAATTTGGCGCCGCAGCGACAACGTGAAACGCCAGCTTGATTGCAGGCGTTTCAAACAAGGCCAACAAGGCCCGCGGGCGGACAACATCTGAACGCAGCAGAACTGCAACGAAAAGCTGATTGACGGCCAACACAGCACCGCAGTGCCGAGCGGTCGGGTGCCGTCGATGCACGCTGGACTTCGTATGGACCGGCCAATACAGGAGCGCGGGTTGTGATACGCATAAATCCGGGCGTACATTGACTGACGGCACCGCACGGGATGTATGGCCCTGCGGGCAGAAGAAACACATCGAAACCCACGATCAGAGTGCTGACTCAGCCATCTGACCTGGGGCCGGTGAGGATCAGCAGGAAAGCTGCCACGAGGGACGGCAGCAGCAGGAGCAGCGCGGCGAGCGCCGCATGGTTGACGCTCGATTCACGTATCAGGGAGAACAATCGCAGTGTCAGCGTCTGCACGCGGCCGCCCCCGATCTGCAGGACAATTCCGTAATCGAGCCACGAGATCAAGGTCGTCTGCATCAGACAGACCCCCAGCAGTCCGCGTGTTTGTGGGAGCACAGCATGTCTCCAGACGGCAATGGTGCTGCCTCCGAGCGACCGCACCAGCAGTTCCAGCCGATCGGCCCGATCACTTGCGGCTTCTGACAGAACTACGGCCGCAGTGGCCGTGCCAAAAAGAATGTGTCCGCAGAGCACTCCGATGAAACTCCCTGCCAGCCCCGTTCTGGCTGCCAGATCAAATACACACACACCGGCGACAACCGGGGATATGACAAAAGGCAACAGCAACAATGCCCGCATCAGGCGTCGCAGGGCACCTCGCGTGCCGCGAACAGCTCGGCTGATCAGCAGGCCGAACAGCGTCGACAGCGCGCCGGCAGCAACACTCAGGACGCCCCCCGTGGTCGCCGCCTGCAGGAGACCTGAGAACCTGAACAGCTGCTGCCACGGACCACCATCCAGCCGATCCGGCACCAGCCGAGGATAGCTCCAGCCAGTGCCTGTGGACAGCAGCAGGAGGAGCAGGTGCGGGACGAGCATCACAAGCAATAACGCTGCCACGCGATAGCGCCGTGGTGATTGCTGACCAGCCGCCGATGAGTTAACCATCACCGGACTCCGGCATGGTTCCGAGGCCCCTTTCGGACCCCGCCGACAGCTTCCAGACAACCCCTCCTGCCAGCAGCAGATAGATGGCCGCATACACAAATGCCTGGGGACGTTCGTCCAGCACAAACTGTCCGGAACTCTGCTGGATCAGCACGGAGAGCATGCGGGGGGACTGTTGGCCGAGCAGCAGTGGCAGTTCCCAGACGCTGAAGTTCCAAAGCAGCAGGAGGAGCAGCAGCGAACGAGAACGCCGCCAGAGCATGGGGATGGCCACCCGTCGCACGGCAAATCCCGGAGCTGCTCCGAGGGCACAGGCGACCATCAGATAGTCGTCAATCCGAGCCGCCCTCCAGACACGGGTCATAAACAGGACGGGCAGAGGAACAGATGCGACTGTCATTGCGGCCAGCAGACCAATGCTGAACCGATCCTGCACCAGCACCGGGAACCCCGCCACACCATCGGACAAACCAAGCCACCAGCATAGCCGTGACAGCACACCACCACGGCTCAGAATCACACTCGCCAGAAACGCCAGCACCACCTGCGGTACCGACAGCGGCAGCAGCCAGACAGCCTGCAAACGTCGATCAGTGCGCAGACGAGGGCTGCGGATCACCAGCCACAAGGCAATCAGCCAGGCCAGCGATGTGGAACAACCGGCGAGCAGACTGCTGAGCAGCAAACTGCGCCACAGCCGATTGCCCGAAAGGGCCAGCTGCCAGTGTTGCAGCGTCCAGCCTTCGGACAACAGCCCGATCCCACCGAAGCTGCAGGCCATCGCATAACCGACCATCCAGCACAGAGGCAGAATGAGCACGACCAACAGCAGCAGCCAGCCGAGCAGTCGTTCACCGGTGCCGGCTGCAAAGGTGGTTGGACGCGGTGTCTGTCCGCCACTGTTCGGCCGCATCGCAACTTCCAGACACCGTCTGCGCACTCTCAGGACTATGCCCCCTCAAGAATCTCCCTGCGAAATCCCTGCACCAGCCGCATCATCACTTCTGCCGCAGGTTCCGGCAATGCCCGCTGCTGCATTTCCTCACGCGATGGCGCCCGCAGACGGCCTGGAATGCTGGCAAACCTCACTCGCCAGTCTCCCGTGAGCTTCTCAGGTGAGAGCACTGATCCGTCTCCCCAAACTTCCGGGCGTGCCTTTTCAAGCTGCGCAGCGGGTGAAATCAGAAAATCAATGACCGCGAGGGCACCGGCGGGATTCGGAGCGTTGGCTGGCATTCCCAGGTAGTGCGAGTTGCGAATGCTGCCGAACTCCGGCACGTAACCCCGCGCGGCCTCGGGAAGCACGCCCTGCAGCACTTTATTGTCCACCTCGCCATCATTGCTGCTCATCGTGAAATCCACCTCGCCGCCGCTGAACAGCAGATGCAGCTGAGAGACATCTTCAGGAAACGTCCGGCCGTTCCGCCACAAATCCGCCCGTACGCCTCGAATCCAGTCCCAAAGCCGGGCGGAGGCTGCAGCCCAAAGAGCTTCGGTGAGGGGCCTCGCAAAGGCCTGTCTGTCACCACTGAGTTCCAGCAGGATGGACTTCAGAAACGTCATTCCGGTGAAGCTCACGTCCCACGTAAACCGACCTGGATGCCGGTGAATCCACGCAGTGAGCTGCGCGAGGGACTGCGGGGGCTGCGTCACACGCTCGCTGTGATAAATCACCGCAAATTGCACGCTCCCCCATGGGCATTCGTACCCATCAATCGGCTGCTGGAAGTCATTTGCGATAAACGGATCATCCCAGTCGATCCACTGCCGGTTTGGCAGCAGCTGGGTGAAGGGCCCCTGGAGCGCACTGATTCGCCGCAGCTGATAAAAAGTTTCGCCGTTGATCCAGACGACATCGAGGTCTCCGGGATCACGGCCGGCCTCACGTTCTGCCAGCAGCCGCGAGACGAGTTCGGGTCCCCGCAGTCCACTGAATTCCAGTCGGATTTTGTACAGCTGTTGCAGTTGTTCCGCGACCCAGCCCTGCATCCAGCGGTTGATGGCCGGGTCACCATCCCACATGGCGATGCGTACCCGGGACCCGTGGGCGGCTTTGAGCAGTTCGGGCCATGGGATCAGGAGGGCGGACGGTGTCCCGGATCGATCCCCGGCCCGACGATCATCAGAGCAGCCTGTGGACAGCAGGGGCAACGCTGTCAGCGAGCCCATGACGGCCCTGAACCACGCGCGGCGGGAATGCCTGCAGGGTAAATCACAACACGAATGCAGAGAGAGAGTCGTTCGATGCATGCGGCCCGCGCAGTCGGTTTACCGGAAGTCGTCCGGGAAGGATTGTTCGAAGATTGCCAAAGACTGTCAAATCCGGCTGACTCGTTGCCGACTGAACTCCACTGGTCGTTCGAAACTGCCGCGCCGCTGGGCTCAGCGGCGGCCCAAAATCCACGTTTCCCCCCTTTTCCCGCCAGACAGGGCTTGCACCCGGACGGCCTGCAGCAGAGATTACGGAACTCCGACCTGCCGCATATTCGCTCGACACAAGTTCCCCGCCCTTCATCCCGCCCCACATTCCACCCGCAGAAAGCATCTCCATGCTCAAACTGCTCGGCGTCCCGGACCACTCGGCATCCTTTTGCGATCGTCTTTCGCGGCGCAGCCTGCTTAACATCGGCACGCTGACAGCCCTCGGTGCGGGCGTGGGAAGCGGCTGGTCACTCCCCGGAATCCTCAAAGCGGAGGACGCAGCGGGCCGTGGTCGTTCGGCAAAATCCGTGATCATGATTTATCTCGTCGGGGGCCCCCCGCATCAGGACATGTTTGACCTGAAGCCGGAAGCTCCGCGTGAGATTGCCGGTCCATGGAGGCCGATTCACACGAATGTACCTGGGATGGACATTTGCGAGGCGTTTCCGCAGCTGGCAAAGCTGGGCGACAGGATGACGATCATCCGCTCGCTGGTGGGAAATCAGGCGGATCATGATGCGGCACAGGTGTTTCATGGCCGTGACCCCAGGCGTCCAAAACCATCAGGCGGCTGGCCTCAGTTTGGGTCGCTGGTATCGCGAGTGGCTGGTCCGCGGACACCGGCTGCACCCGCATTTGTCAGCCTCTGCTATCCCTGCTCGCACGGCCCCTACAACGAACCAGGCCCGGGCTTTCTCGGTGCTGCGCATTCAGCCTTTCGCCCCATGGGACCAACTCGTGACGACATGGTCCTCAACGGCGTCTCGCTGGAACGTCTGCACGACCGTCGTTCACTGCTGCAGAGCGTCGACAGGCTGCGGCGTGACGTTGACAACACTCTGACCATGCACGGCATGGATGCATTCACCGAACAGGCCATGGGACTGCTCACGTCATCGCGTCTGGCTGAGGCCCTGGATCTTTCGAAGGAGGATCCCGAAACCGTGGCTCGGTACGGAACCGGCAACCCCAAAGTCTTTATCGACGACAACGGTGCTCCGCGGGTTCCGCAGAGCATGCTCGCAGCGCGGCGGCTGATTGAGGCGGGGGTCCGAGTGGTCACATTGAATTACAGCAAGTGGGACTGGCACGGCGGGTCGTACAACACGATCTTTAACCGCGAGAAAGAGGACTTTCCGATCTTTGATCAATGCCTGAGTGCACTAATTGAGGATCTTCACCAGCGTGGGCTTGCCGACGACTGTGCTGTGATTGTCTGGGGCGAATTTGGTCGCACGCCCAAGATCAGCAATATTGTTGGCCGCGATCACTGGCCACAGGTCAACTGTGCACTGCTCGCCGGTGGCTCCTTCAGGCACGGCCAGGTCATTGGTGCCACCGACCGGATTGCCGGCGAAGCAATCGCTCGACCAGTGACTTTCGGTGACATCTACGCCACGTTGTTCCAGCACCTCGGCATCTCTGCTCGCGACGCCACAATTCCCGACAACCAGGGACGGCCTCAGTATCTCGTGGAAGACGGCGGGAATGTTCTGCCGGAACTGGTTTAGCGGCAAGAGGCCCATGTTATGACGTCTGCTATGAAGTCTGCCGTGGTTACCGGCGGAGCCACCGGTGTGGGGCGTGCCACAGCTTTGCGGCTTGCCGCTGCGGGCTACGGTGTGGTGATCAATTATTCGCGGTCAGAAGCTGAAGCTGTTAGCACGGTCAGCGAAATCGAGGCTGCCGGCGGTCAGGCGTTATGCCGGCGAGCGGATGTGGCGATTGACGAGGATTGTCGGGCGCTGATTGCGGCGGCCGAGTCTCGTTTTGGCCGTCTTGATGTGCTGGTGAACTGCGCCGGGACCACGGAATTCATCCCCTTCTCCGACCTCGACTCGATCACAGCGGAAATCTGGGAACGTTTATTCCGTGTGAACGTCGTGGGTGCTTTTCAATGTTCACGTGCAGCAGCGGAGGTGATTCGCAGAACGGCATCCGGGGGCGTGATCATCAACGTATCCAGCGTCGCAGCGCAGCTCGCACAGGGCAGTTCGATCCCCTACTGCGCTTCCAAAGCCGCACTCGACAACCTGACCGTCTCGCTCGCCCGCACTCTCGCACCGCAGATTCGAGTGAACGCCGTAGCGCCCGGCTTTATCGCCGGCCGCTGGACCCAGCAGGGGCTGGGCGATAAATACACCGCAGTACTCGCGGCCTGGGAACAGTCCCTGCCGCTGGAGAGAGTCTGCCAGCCGGATGATGTGGCGGAAGCGATTGTGGGCCTGATTGTCGGAAATTCGCTGATCACCGGGCAGACGCTGACTGTGGACGGCGGCATGACAATCTCCGGCTTTCAGGTGAAATTCCACTAGCCTGCTATTCGCCGCCACTTTTGCTACAATCCGGGGCCGTCTACCTCCGACCACCGCCGGTCGTCAGCTCCGGGCGGAGTTTGCCGTCACTCCTTCCGCCCGCAAGTCCGGCCCAACAGGAATCAGCACACGTCATGGACCTGAGCGTCAGCCTCAACAGGCTGCACCTGAAAAATCCCATTCTGGTCGCTTCCGGCACGTTTGGCTATGCCCGGGAGATGTCTGCCTTCGTGGATTTCACGCAGCTTGGCGGCATCATTCCCAAGACGGTCACTCCGCTCCCGCGTCCCGGCAATCCGCCTCCGCGAACGGTGGAGACGACCGGCGGGATGCTCAATTCCATCGGCCTGGACAACGACGGGTTTGACCAGTTTGTCGCCGAAAAGCTCCCCTGGCTGCTCTCGCTTGGCACTTCGGTGATTGTAAACATCGCAGGCAAGGAGATGGGTGACTTTGAGCGAATGGCGCGGGTGCTGGACCAGCACCCGGCGATTGCGGCAGTGGAGCTGAATATTTCCTGTCCGAACGTTTCCGGCGGGGTGGATTTTGGGACGGATCCTGTGCTGGCTGGTGAGGTGGTGCAATCGGTTCGTCGCGCGTGCAGTCTCCCCGTGATCGCAAAACTCACGCCAAACGTCACCAGTGTGGTGCCGATTGCCCGGGCTGCAGCCGAAGCCGGAGCAGACGCCGTCTCGCTGGTTAACACATTCCAGGGCATGGCGATCGACTGGAAGAAACGTCGCCCCATCCTCGGAAATGTCCTCGGAGGGCTCAGCGGTCCGGCAATTAAGCCGCTGGCACTGCGAATTGTCTGGCAGGTCCGGCAAGCGCTCAGCATTCCAATCATCGGCATCGGCGGCATTCAGACACTGGATGACGTGATGGAATTTCTGCTGGCCGGAGCCACTGCCATTCAGGTGGGCACCGCGAATTTCTACAATCCGGGGCTTGCCAACCAGCTGGTACAGGAGCTGCCTGCAGCCCTGCAGTTGCTCGGGGCAACACGGCCTGCCGAAGTCGTCGGAACCCTGCAAATTCCTCGTCGATAATCTTCTCGGAATTCGTCATGAAAGTGCTATCCGGCATTCAGCCCACCGGCCGTTTCCACTGGGGCAACTATTTCGGCGCCATCCGCCAGTACATCGCGCTGCAGGGCAACCAGCAGTCGTTCTATTTCATCGCCGACCTGCATGCACTCACCACGGTCCGCGACCCGCAACTGCTCCGGCAATACGTGCACGACGCCGCACTCGACCTGCTTGCGCTTGGACTGGATCCTGCCAAAGCAGCGCTCTTTCGCCAGTCTGATGTTCCGGAAGTCACGGAACTGATGTGGCTGCTGATGACCATCACCCAAATGGGACTCCTCGAAAAATGCCACGCCTTCAAGGATAAGAAAGCCAGGGGCCTGGCTGCTGACGCAGGACTTTTCACCTACCCGGTGCTGATGGCGGCCGACATCCTGGCTTATGACAGCACGCATGTCCCCGTGGGTGCCGACCAGATTCAGCACGTGGAAGTCACCCGCGACATCGCCCAGAGATTTAATTCGCTGTATGGCCAAACTCTGCAGCTCCCCGAATGCCACGTGCTCGATGGCTCGGCCAAAGTCCCGGGACTCGACGGACAAAAGATGTCCAAAAGCTACGGCAATACCATCCCGATCTTCGAAACGCCCAAAAAACTGCGGAAGCTCATCATGAGCATCAAGACCGATTCGGCTGCCGTCGAAGACCCCAAAAAACCCGAAACCTGCACCATCTTTCAGCTCTACACCCTGTTCGCCTCAGAAGCAGAACAGCAGACGCTCGCAGATCGCTACCGCGGTGGTGGCATGGGCTACGGTGAAGCCAAGGAAGCCCTCCACCAGGCGGCGCTCCGCTGCTTCACCACAGCCTTTGAACGCCGCAGCCAGCTGGAAAACGACCCCGACACCGTCGAACAGATCCTCACAGCCGGCGCCCATGCAGCCCGCACAAAAGCTCAGGAAGTTGTAGCCCGAGTCCGTGCGGCCTGTGGTCTGGCGGCCAAACCCGTTTCCTTCCCTGCTCTCTGATTCAGCAGCCCCATGTCCAGCCCCCTCAACCAACTCCCGGATTCCTCCTGCGGCTCCACACCTGGCTCCGTCCCGGTCTTCAACTGCATCGTCATTCTGAAGCATGACGGCCAGTCGGGCAGGGTGGTGGGGCGGGTCGCCAATCTGGAGGGTATAGAGGGCGCAGCATCCGGGGAACGCGAGCTGCTGTTTCTGCTCACGCGGCGTTTCAGGGACACCCTGCGAGAACTCACTCGAAGTTCCCAGCCCATCCCCTGGAAAAATCCAACCGAAACTCCAGCCGCCGGCGAGCAGCAGCGATTCATCCCCATTCACCTCTGAACAGGCTCCATCACGCATGCCCACGCTCTCCCTGTGCCTGCGGACACTGGTACTGGTCATCACCGCAATCACGATGATTTGCAGTACCGGGGTGGGGGAAGAGTCACTGCGGCAGCCCCGGCCGCAGCGTCGGCCGAACGTCGTCGTGTTCATCGTTGACGACCTGGGCCAGCGTGACCTCAGCTGCTACGGCAGCACCTTTTACGAAACACCCCAGATTGATCGCCTCGCAGCAGCCGGAGTCCGTTTCACGCACGCCTATTCCGCCTGCCCGGTCTGCTCCCCAACTCGCGCCAGCCTGATCACCGGGCTGTATCCCCAGAGAACAGGGATTACGGACTACATCGGCGCTGCTCAGCCCGCAGCCTGGAAACGCAACACGAGGCACCTCCCCGCCCCCTACACCACGCAACTGGCACTGGAACAAATCACCGTTGCCGAACGCCTGCAGGCCGCAGGCTACGCCACATTCTTTGGTGGAAAATGGCACCTCGGCGGTGATGGTTTCCTGCCCGAAGATCAGGGATTTGATATCAACCGCGGCGGCACAGCGCAGGGTGGTCCCTATGGCGGCAAAAAGTACTTTTCTCCCTATGGGAACCCCAAACTCAGTGATGGACCACCCGGCGAACATCTGCCCGATCGACTGGCGACAGAAGCCGTGCGGTTTATGGAGGAACACCGGGAAAGCCCCTTTCTGATCTGGCTCCCTTTCTACAGCGTGCATACGCCGTTGATGGCCCGAAAAGATCTCGAACAAAAATACCTTGCCAAACGCGCCACACTGGACAAAGTCGACCAGTTCGCCGACGAACCACCGCGAAAGGTGCGGATCAGTCAGGATCACGCCGTCTACGCCGGTATGGTTGAGGCCATGGATCAGGCTGTTGGCAAAGTCCTGCAGCGACTGGAAGAACTGGAACTCAGCAACGACACCCTCGTCATCTTCACCAGTGACAACGGTGGTCTGTCCACCAGCGAAGGCTCACCCACCTCCAACCAGCCGCTCCGAGCCGGCAAAGGGTGGCTCTATGAAGGCGGTATCCGCACCGCTTCGATCCTCCGCTTTCCCGACCGTCTGCCAGCGGGCCTCGTCAGTGACCTGCCAGTTATCAGCTGTGACTACGTCCCCACCATTGTCGATGCCTGTCAGGCAGCTGGGAACGCACAGGGCGGGGATCATCTGGACGGAATCAGCCTGCTGTCGGCACTCCAGTCCGCTTCCACTCCGCCCAGCCGCCCACTGTTCTGGCACTACCCGCACTACGGCAATCAGGGCGGGGCACCTGGAGCAGCCATCCTGCTGGAGGGCTGGAAGCTCATCGAATGGTTTGACGATGGGCGTGTGGAACTGTTCCATCTGCCGGAAGATCCGGCGGAGCAGATGAATCTGGCGCTGCAACACCCCGAAAAACTGGCACAACTGCAACAGCGGCTGCACGCATGGCAGGCCGAGGTCAGAGCTCTGCCGTCGTCCCCCAACCCGGCGTGGGACCCTCAGAAAGCAGACGGGCGGAAATAACTGCCTGAACATGCGTTTCAGTAGCTCCGGGTACGCCTTTTGCCATCCGGCAGATACGTACCGTGCCTGAGACAGTGCGCCTTCTGGTGCAGGTCACTTCATCCGCAAAGTTATCAGGATGTTTCGAACCTGCATCATTTTCCCAGTCTCCGGCCCCCCCCTGCCACTGTTTCGTATCGAATTCGCAAATCCTAGCGATTTTGGCGACGGCCGAGTTCTCTTCAGAAGCCAACGCGTTCCCGGCGACCGAACGGCACAGAATCTGCATTGCTTCCATCCAACCATCCGTTCTGCAGTGAACGTGCGTTTATGCCTGTATTCGGTTGACTCTAAAAATCAACGCAGCCTGAAACAACACAGCTCCGCCGGGGAACTCTGATGAAGCTCATCACCAACACCTTCAGTTCGTTTCTTCACGACGAAGACGGATTTATCATCACCTCTGAATTTCTGCTGATTGGTACTGTCGCGGTGCTAGGTCTGCTTGTCGGCATTCAAAACATCCGAAACAGTCTGCTTTACGAGATCGAAGAACTCGGCGCGGTCATTGGCAAGCTGAATCAATCTTACAGCTTCGCTGGCATATCCAAAGGTGATGTTCTGAACGGTGGTGCCTCCACACAGGGTGGCCTCTTCCAGGACACTATCGATGAAAGCGAAGAGGAACTCAGCACAACCACCATTGTTCTGGAAGATCCTTCGTTGTTCACAACATCCGGTGGTGAAGATTAAGCCACTGCTGTTTTCGCCACGGGCAACTTGTCGCGTACACCTGCCCGTGGCACCCCATGGTTCATGGAACACCATCCCGCTCCTGACGCGTAATTCGGTCGCACCGCCAGACGTGTGGCCAACAGCGGCACACTTCCCTCGAATTCCGGGGAACGACAAAACAGCACACGGCTCGGGCGGACAAGGTTTCTGCTGAGTGGGCAAACTCTGGTCCGCGTTTTGATCTTTCCGCCACGCTTTTGTCGAGCGGAGGGGACTGGAGCAGTCCTTGCCAACGGTAAGCGGCTCAGTAGAAACTTCGCCCGCCCGGCATTACCCCTCGCCTGAATCTCCACCCCTGGGTGCGTGGCCGCTCGCCTGAACGATGCTTTCAATGCCCGCCCGGCCTCAGGTCTTCATTCCAGGACGGCCTCGACCACTCGGCCGTGAACATCCGTCAGGCGATAATCGCGGCCCTGAAAGCGGTGCGTGAGTCTGGTGTGGTCGATCCCCAGACAATGCAACAGGGTTGCATTCAGGTCATGCACATGCACGGGGTCCGCAGCCGGACTCCAGCCAAAGTCATCGCTCGCTCCGTGCACCGTGCCCCCACGGATCCCTCCGCCAGCCAGCCACACAGAGAAACAGCGTCCGTGATGGTCGCGGCCGTAGTTTCCGCGTTCGAGCCGCCCCTGGGTGTACGTCGTGCGGCCAAATTCGCCGCCCCAGAATATCAGCGTTTCCTCCAGCAGGCCGCGTTGCTTCAGATCCCGCAACAACCCGGCGCACGCCTGGTCAACATCCTGACACTGCAACCGCAGATCTCCGGGAAGATTGTAGTGCTGATCCCAACCGCGATGGTACAACTGGATAAACCGCACTCCGCTTTCAGCCAGCCTGCGCGCCAGCAGGCAGTTGGAGGCAAACGTGCCTGGTATGCGTGAATCGGGGCCGTACAGATCAAACGCAGCCGGTGTCTCGCTGGACAGGTCAGTCAATTCGGGCACCGACGATTGCATGCGAAAAGCCATCTCATACTGCGCGATTCTCGTCTGAATCTCAGGATCCCCAAGGCGGCTCAACTGGCTGCGATTCAGGTCCGCAATGGCATCCAGCATGTGACGACGGTCGCTCTGATCAATCCCCGGGGGATTGCTGAGGTAGAGCACCGGCTCAGCGTCTGACCGAAAGTTCACGCCCTGATGGCTGGACGGGATAAAGCCGGATCCCCAGAGTCTGGGGTAGAGTGGATCGGCGGGCCTGGCGGCACTGCCGCGTGAGAGCATCACCACAAAAGCTGGAAGATTCTGATTCTCGCTGCCCAGCCCGTAGCTCAGCCAGCTGCCAAAGCTTGGGCGCCCCGGCTGCTGGTGCCCGGTCTGCAGCAGCGTCGCTGCAGGGTCATGATTGATGGCCTCACTGTGCACAGAACGAATCAGACAGAGGTCATCCGCGCAGCTTGCCAGCCTCGGCAACAACTCGGAAACCCACATGCCGCAGTCACCATGCCGAGCAAACCGGAAAGCTGAAGCAGCCACAGGAAACGTGGCTTGTCCCGAGGTCATGCCAGTCAACCGCTGATTCCCCCGCACCGACTCCGGAAGCTCCTGTCCGTGACGTTGCGCCAGCAATGGCTTAAAGTCCCAAAGATCGAGCTGTGACGGGCCACCGTGCATAAACAGCGAGATCACCCGGCGGGCCCGCGGAGGATGGTGCGGCAGCGATGACACGGCGATCCGGCTCGTTTGGGAGTAAGCCGCGTGGTCAGCCTGCAGCAGCATCTGCAGCGCTGCGGCAGCCGTTCCGCCAGCAACATTCGCAGAAAATTGTCGACGAAACATCCGCAGCCTCTGCCTCACGGTTTATTGACGAATTCATCAAGGTTCATCAGCGCACTGACGACGGTGGTCCAGGCAGCCAGTTCCACCGCAGACAGCCGTTGATCGGCCCGCCTGTCACCAACGGCCACCAGTCGCCGAGCCTTCTCCGGATTACCGCGAAAGGCCCCGAGCTGCTGCTGACGAAGACGGTCGAGCACCACCAGTTCGCTCGGCTCGGGGTCTCTGGACAGCACATCACGGAACGCCAGAGACAAACGCTCGTCATCAGTCTCTGCCGTCTGCAGAACTCGCTCAGCAAGGCAGCGGGCAGCTTCAATAAACGCCGGATCATTGAGCAGCACAAGGGCCTGCAGGGGAGTGTTGGTACGCGGACGCTGGAGCGCACATGTTTCGCGAGTCGGACTGTCAAAGATCAGCAGTGCAGGGGGCGGAGCCTGGCGCTTCCAGTAAATGTAAAGGCTGCGACGATACTGCCGGGCATCATGCTGCTGCTGCCACGACAGTTCGCCGTCATAGGACACCGATTCCCAGAGGCCCGGCGGCTGCCACGGACGAACACCGGGCCCACCGAGTTGTCGTGTGAGCAAGCCGCTGACAGCCAATGCCTGATCACGAATCAGTTCTCCCGGGAGGCGAAAACGTGGTCCGCGGGCCAGCAGTCGATTCTCGGGGTCCTCCACAGTTACGGTGGCAGACTGCCGATAGGTGGCACTGAGCACGACACTCTTCAGAAACGCTTTAAGATTCCAGCCTTTCTCCCGAAAATCCACGGCCAGCCAATCCAGCAGATCCGGATGATCGGGCGGTTCACCCTGAGCACCAAAATCACCGGGAGTGCGCACCAGTCCGGCCCCGAAGATCATAGCCCACCAGCGATTGACCAGCACCCGCGACGTCAGTGGATGACCAGGATCCACAAGCCAGCGGGCAAGCGTGAGCCGATTGCGGGGGGCATCTGCCGGGAGTGGCGGGAGCAACGCAGGAACATCGGGCTGCACGCGTTCACCCGGCTGATCGTATTGCCCGCGGCTAAGCACGAATGTGTCACGCCCCTGCGGAAGGTCGGTGAGTACCAGCGTCTGTGGCCTCGTATTCTGCCAGTCAGACTCAGCTCGCCTTGCCTCCTGCAGCTGCTGCCAGACTTCCTGAGCTTCGGGTGATGCGAGCTTTGCAAGCAGGGCCCGCTCAAGCCACTGCTGCTGCTCGGTAGTCCGCGCGGCAGCGGCAGTCTCAAGAATGCCCAGCAGCAGTTCGCCGTGATACAGCGAATCTGTGATCTCGTGAGCTGCCAGCGCTCGGCTGTAAATCCGCAGCTGATCCATGCGGCCACTAAAACCCAGTCCATCACTGCTGCGGCCAACCCACAATGAACCGGCTGCGATGCTGTCGTTGAGCGACTGTCGGTCGACCTGCAGCGGTTGCAGGACGCCATCGGTGAATACCTGCAGAGGACTAACGCTCGAAATTCCGTGCCAGACAATCGCCACATGGTGCCAACCGCCGGACGGCAGCGGACTGCGGGTGGCTGCCTGCAAAGCACTGGTTTCGCGGTCATGGATCAGACTCAGCTTCAGACGCCCTTTTTGCCAGAGGACTTCCAGACCACGACGGTCGATGCCGGGTTCCATGGTCGACAACAGGCAGGCCAGCGATGCATTCTCAACCTGCGCCCAGAACGAAATCGTCCAAGGTCGATCAATTTCAATGGGCGGGGCGGGATCGAGCAGCTGCGACTCAGTGGGGCCGAGCTTCAGAGCAGTCCCTCGGATACCTCCCGCATCCCCGGGCAAATCACTGAAGAGCAGTTCAGAGTGCAACCCGTCCACCGGGATTGCTGGTGCCTGCCGGGCCAGATCCGCTTCCCACTGCGGGTGGCTGGCGTGAATTTGCCGGATACGTTCGGCGATGTTTTTACTGAGCCCCGCGGAATCTGCCCTGAGACGTTCCAGCTCCTCGTGCCAGGCCGCGTCTGAGATGTCCAGCAGGGGAGGCGGATTCCCGGGTGCCAGTCCGGTTTCCGGGCCCTGGTTAAAAAACGCAAACAACTGATAGTACTCGCGTTGCGAGATTGGATCGAACTTGTGGTCGTGGCAGCGAGCACAGCCAACCGTCAGACCCAGCCAGACAGCTGCTGTCGTGTCCACACGATCCGCCACATATTCCACTCGATACTCTTCATCAATCACCCCCGTTTCGTTGGTCACCATATGGTTTCGATGAAAACCGGTGGCGATTTTTTGAGACAGGGTGGGATTGGGCAGCAGATCTCCGGCCAGCTGTTCGATGGTGAACTGGTTGATGGGAAGTCCGCTGTTGAAGGCATCAATCAGCCAGTCCCGCCATGGCCAGATCGGACGTTCGAGATCCGAGAAGTAGCCATTGGTGTCGGCGTAGCGAGCACTGTCGAGCCAGTCGAGAGCCAGACGTTCTCCAAAGTGCGGAGAACTCAGCAGGCGGTCCACAACGCGTCCCTCAGCCTCAGGCGAATGATCCGCGAGGAAAGCGGTGCGCTCAGCTGCCGTTGGCGGAAGACCGGTCAGGTCGAGAGAAACGCGACGCAGCCACGTGTCCCGGCTGGCGGGCGGAGAGGGCTGCATACCGCGTCGTTCGAGCTCCGCGAGGATGAAATAATCCAGGGGTTGTGTGGGCCAGTCAGCCCGCAGGATCGGGGGCAACGCCGGGCGTCGGGGGGCCGTGAGTGACCAGTGGGTCTCAATGGTGGCCCCCTCGGAAATCCAGCGCTGCAACAGGCTGCGTTCGCTCTGGCTGAGCAGCAGTCCGGATTCCGGTGGCGGCATCCGCTCTGCTGCATCCGGGCTGTTAATTCGGGAGATCAGTTCGCGGCGGATTCGGTCATCCAACGGTGCCTGATCGAGCCGCAAACCGGCTTCGCGGGTTGCGGCGTCCGGTCCATGACAACGAAAGCAGCGATCTGAGAGCAGAGGGCGGATGTCGCGATTAAAGCCTGCGCTGGGAGGTGCATGCGTGGTGGCCTGAAATGGCGCCGCAGACACGGCGGCGATATTCAGGAAGACAGCGGCGACAAGGGTGATGGTGAGCTGCTGCAGGCGAGGAAATGCATGCCCGTTGTCCATGAGCACAGGGCTCCGCAATGTACAGGCTGACCACCGGGATGGCTGGCGAGCAGGGGCTGTCAACTGTCAATCCGCAGCCACCCGATTCGCGGCTTCATGCAGCCCAGGTGAATTTCAGGATCGCAAACAGAGCAGCTCCCGCGGCTGCACCGAGAAGCATGACGGGTATGGAGACACTCCCACCCCCAAGCAGGTAAGCTCCCCAGATAATCCCCATGGTGCACCAGCAGCTGGCGATGGCAGCAATCTTGACGCGTTCGCTTTTCTGGTCCGCGGTGAGAGGTGTTGATTTGCTGCGCGCAGCCGTTTTTTCCGCCGGCTTTTCCGCCCTGGCTTCCTTTTTCACCGCCGCCTTTGCTCCGCCGGCCTTCGTTGCCGCCGGCTCCTCGGCCACAGCCGGCTCGTCGCGCATGCCGGGTGCGTAGTATTTGGCGATCGCCTGATTGATGGCACGCGGGAGCGCCAGAACGGGGCGCATGGGGAGTGAACAGCGGATGCGAATTTCCTCTTCCAGTTCGTGCGTGGGCTCGTCGGCGCAGGCCACAAGCAGGTAGCCACGATCTTCGAAGAGTGGCAGGCAGGAGTGCTTTTTGACGAGGCGACGCGGGATTCGGTCGAGGACGTTGTCGTCCGGGAGCATATCTTCGAGGTCAATCCAGGAGATTCGCAGTTCGGCCGCGAGGGCACGTGAGGCGTCTGCGGGTTCGACCAGCTTCATCTGAATCACGGCGTCGCGGTGCGACAACCCGCGCGCCTCGGCAAAGTGTTCAATTTCAGCCACCTGACCGCGACGAATGAGGTTGCGAGCCACGAGGTATTCCAGCACGGTCCGCGGCTCGTCCGCATCGAGCTCCGGCGCCGTGCGTCCCTGGCCGCGGTCGTACTCGGCCTTGCCATCCGGATCGGTCAGGCAGAGCATTGCCTTGGCGAGTTCGTTGAGAAGTTCCTGGGAACGCACGAGGTATTGCCCCGTGGCATACTTGCGGACGTGCGTGTTGAGTTTGCGGTAGTTGGCGCGGACTTTTTCAACGTCATCCTCGAACTGCTTAAGTCGCAGCAGAGTGTAATAGTCGGGCGGACGGACACCTTCGGGGATGCCAAGCCATTCCTTGTAGACGTCGATTTCCGACACAGGTGCACTCCGGGATAAAAGAAGGTGCTCTGACCACGCAATATGCTGTTGCTGATGTAGCAGGAAACAGGGGCGGACGCAAGTTTCGGAGAGTCAAACGCGGTGGCCCTCGGCCTTCATTACGCAGCGGACGTCCGAACTCGAGGGCCCCCCAACGCCGCGGCAGGTGCGTTCGCTGATTGTTGCACGAAAACTCACAGCAGATAGCATTCAGCTACGGCCGCACCGACCGTTGCTCCGCTTGCAGTCCCCCTGCATTTTCTTTCTGCCCCCTCGTACCACTTTGGCCCAACCTCCCTTGCCCCAAATCCAAAACCTGCTGAACCGCGAAGCAACCGTAGCCCCTCCCGGGTTCAATCGCTGGCTGGTGCCACCTGCCGCCATTTCAGTCCACATGTGCATCGGTCAGGTGTATGCCTTCAGCGTCTTCAACAAACCGCTGAGCGTTGAGTTGGGGGTGCCGGTTTCCCGTGTGCAGTGGGCGTGGATGATTGCTCTTGTCATGCTGGGACTGTCCGCCGCCTGCTTCGGCAAATGGGTAGAACGCAGCGGCCCCCGCAAAACGATGGTCGTATCCTCTGTCCTGTTCTGCGGTGGCCTCGCACTGACGGCGCTCGGCGTCCACCTCCAACAGCTGTGGCTGGTGCTCGCAGCCTACGGCGTCATCGGCGGGGTCGGGCTGGGACTGGGCTACATCGCACCCGTTTCCACTCTGGTCAAATGGTTTCCCGACCGTCCCGGTATGGCTACCGGTCTGGCAATCATGGGCTTTGGTGGCGGAGCACTGATCGGTTCTCCGCTCGCCCAGGAACTGATGTCTTTATTCGCCCGGCCCGGCAATACCGGGGCCGCTGAGGCACTGGTGACCATAGCAGCCATTTATACCTGCTACATGCTCTTTGGTGCCTGGATCGTCAAGGTCCCGCAGCCGGGCTGGATACCCGACCGCTCAATGCAGCACACGGCGCTGTCTGCCAATCAGCCCGCGGCAGTCGGTATCTCCGTCGATGATGCCTTCAGAACACCCCAGTTCTGGCTGCTCTGGATTGTGCTTTGCATGAACGTCAGTGCTGGCATAGGAATCCTTGGCCGCGCTGCGGATATGTGCCAGGACATTTTCGGCGTGAGTGATGCCGTGGCCGCCGGTTTCACCGGACTGCTCAGCATTGCAAACCTCTGCGGCCGCTTCGTCTGGTCATCAATTTCTGACATCACCGGCCGCCGACTGGTCTATTCCGTCTACTTCCTGCTCGGCGGCTGCCTTTACGCTCTGCTGCCCTTCGCACAGGAAAATCAGAATCGCACACTGTTCGTCGTTCTGACCACGATCATCATCAGCATGTACGGAGGAGGATTCGCGACAATCCCGGCGTATCTGCGAGATCTGTTCGGCAGCCTCCAGGTTGGGGCAATTCATGGTCGGCTGATAACAGCCTGGAGCGTGGCTGCTGTCATCGGCCCGCTGCTGGTTAACAGCCTGTACGACAGTCGAGTGGCCGCGGGAATCCCGGAAAACCTCGCGTACAACGAGACATTTCATTTGATGTGCGGGTTTCTCGCCGTCGGTTTCATCGCCAATTTGCTCGTCAGGCCTGTTGCCCCGAAACACACTTCCGACGAGGCAGAGAAAGGGAAAAACAAGGCATGAAAGCCACCTGCATCTGGCTGATCGTACTGATCCCGCTGGCCTGGGGCGTCAGCAGATCGATCGAAAAATCGCGGCCGCTGTTCAGCAGAACAGTCGATGCCACAAATGATTGATGGTCATTCAAAATGGAAACTCGGGATCAAGCGTGCTGGCGCACAGCTGCACAAGAAATCCCGAAAGCCGCTCCACCAACACCTCCATCAGCCGCTGCCCCTTTTCAGCACTCGCGGCGTGCGGATTGCCAGACCCCGTGTTAGTGGTGAGCAGGTGCCAGGGACGGGTAATCGACACCCAGCCGTGGTTGACGGCATCAAAGCGGGTGAGCCGGACCGCTCCGTCGTCGGCGGCCAGCGTACCGTCGGAATTCCTGCGGACAAACTGCGGGAAGAAGGCCAGCCCCAGCGAAGTCTCCACCTCCCCCGCATGGTCATCAGGCTCAGAAAACAAATCGGCTCGGACGTCCGCAGTAAGACCACGGAACCAGTCGCAGAGGAACAGCTGGACGCTGGTTTTACCAAACAGTTCCCGAAGAAGCGGCTTGAATTCGTTCCCACCATGGCTGTTAAGAATCAGCAGCCGACGGATTCCATGCCCCTCAAGCGATTCCACCAAGTCACGGATCACAAGCCGCAGCGTGGATGGATTCACATTCATCGACAGACGGCAGCGGTACTGATTGGTCTCCGTCCCATAGGGAATGGCAGGCAACATCACCACCCGCGCTCCGGCCTGCCAGGCTGACTCGCAGGCACGACCAGCAATCGCCTCCGCCTGAAAAGTGTCGGTGCCATACGGCAAATGCAGATTGTGTGGTTCGGTGGCCCCCATCGGCAGCACCGCCATCTGGTAATCGCAGGACTGCACGTGGTGGTAATTGGTTTCCGCAAGAATCCAGGGGCGCATGGGAGACCTTTCTGGTGGCGGAGATTGGCAGCCATCAACGGATAAGCCCCGCAGGAGTGACCCTGCGGGGCTTTGGATGGAAACTAATTTAGCATGGGCGTGCGGAACACGAAAATGGGCAGAGGGGGAATCGAACCCCCGACACCAGGATTTTCAGTCCTGTGCTCTACCAACTGAGCTATCTGCCCGAACCGGCGGGCGGAATGATAAGGAGCAAATGCCGTTGAGGCAAGTTCAGGGAGACCGTTGTCCGCAATTTCCTGGGAGGAAGTCGCCGAAAACTGGTTGGTCAGAATCCGCCGAGGTTTTCGGGCTGAGCATTGGCGTCGAATATCAGCAGCACCGATTCGCGACAATGTGGACAGGGAATACGGAACCGGCTGGTGACCCTGGTGACAGCCCGTAGCCCGGGGTTGGCAAGGCAGAGGTTGCCCAGCGAGTCGAAGCCGGCAGCCAGCGTACCCTCAGGCAGATTTGCCAAAGCAGCCGGTGGGCTGTCATTATCAGAGGCAACCAGCGGATAGATGCCAAGCGGAAGCGAAGAAGGACCTCTGCCGCCTGCCACCGACGCATTCGCAAGCACCACGAGCCGGCCATCTGGCTGACAAATCAGCCGCCGGGAGGATCCGGGCGCATAGCCAGCCAGTCGCCTCGCCCCGTCCAGTCCCACCTGCAGCACACTTCCGTCTGCCAGTAAAGCCGTGTTGCCACCGCCGGCGTCCGAACAGAGATCCAGCACCGGCACGGTAAATCTGACCAGCAGCGTACGTTCAGAATCGGTGTTGATGTGCCAGAGATTATGCCCCTCTGCGGCAAGCCACTCCGTGGAACCGGCCCGGGCAAAGCACTGAGCAGGAAACGGCAGCGTATGCAGGGGGATCCGCCGACCATCAGGGGTGATCTGGTGAATGCAGGATTCGCCCGACACTGCCGCGAGCACGTAGACGGCTTCGTCCGCATCAAGGCAGATTCGACGAATGCCAGCCAGATCCTGAACCTGCAGGCTGACTGAAGAAAGCATGTCCAGCCGGAAAATACAATCGGCCTGAGCGTCGGCAATGAAGATGTTGCCGGACCGCGCGACCTGCAGGTCCACCGGCTGAATGACCTGAACGGGTAGACGTTCAATCACCGGGCGGGAACGCACCACAAGCGGGGAATGCGGGTGACCGGACAGCTGGTTGAGATCGTCAGCAACCGGAGCAGCGACGCGGCCGCCCAGGACGCCCGCGACCGGTTCGTCCGCGAATACACCAGCCGCACCAACCATGCAGGCCATTAACAGACCTGTGAGGCGTTGAAGAAGACGCGAATCGAAGTGGTTTTTCATTGACGCGCACTAGCCAAAGACATGGGCCCGCCCCGGAAGTACCGCGATGGCCAAGTATCCCCTGCCGGATTCGAATCGTCAATGAAAAACCGGGTGAAATTTGGCGGAGGGGAGGGAGTGTAACGACTCTGCGGGCCGCAAAGCCTGTTCCGACGCTGCTCAACCGGTTCAAAAAAATATCGCTCTGTTTACGAAAAGCACCAAAGTCGACCGCAGCCGGCGTGTTAGGGTTGCCCTGTCGTTCGTTTGCATCAGTGTCCTGCATGATCACTTAAAAGCTCGAGGATCGGGTTCCGTGAGCAAGACTCGTCCATTTCTGACCGGGGCAGCCACAGGAGCGGCCGCCATGTTCTTCTCGCTTCAGTATCATGTCATCCGCTCCGAGTCGGGGGTGCGAGTCCTGCCACGCACTCCACAACACTCCCTCGCCAGCACGTGGGCCGATGTCCGTACCTGGACGCCATCTCAGTGGACCGATCGACTCGACCTCGCCCGCGCCGCCCTTGCTGCCGGCGCCACAGACCTCATCGCTGATTCCATCCGCATCCCCCTCCAGGACGAAGTCTCCGAATCCGCTACCACACTGGATGAACTCCGCGGATTCCTCAATCGCACCCGGGAGGAAGTACGGGACAGGGTGGATAAATCCGTGCAGGCTGTTCAACCGTCACGCCTTGCCGCCGTCACTGATTCACTCAGACCACTCGCACTTGCCAATCGCGACACCGAAGACCGTCTCGATCTCGATCATGAAGAACCGGAAGCTTCTGACAGTACGCTGATCCCCCTGCCCGCGGAAGCCAGGTCGCTGGCACTCAATACTCCGCCCGCTGACCCCTTTCGAACGCCGCAGGCCAGCGCAGACCCGACCGACAGCCTCTCGCCACGGGCGCCACGGCTGCCATCACGTTTCACCGATGCCGAAGTTCGCGAAGGCCTGAATGACGGCAAGGCCACAGCTTCATCGGCGGCCGCCGTTGCCGCCAGACTGCTGCAGGAAGCCGAAGACGTCGAACGACAAATCTTCGGAGATGTCTCCGGCAAACGCCCAGCCACGCCGCCTCTACGCTCCGCCGCACCAAACCGGGCGGCTGCCGAACTGGAACAATCCGCTCGAGAACTCCTCGAACAGGTCCAGCGCGCCGCCAACGGACAACCACTCTCCACCCCCGCTGCCGGCACCACAACCAGCGACACTGCCACCGCCGATACGGCAGAACAGCCCTACATCCGCAATCCAGCGGGCTCCGAAACTCCCACTTCGACAACTCCGGCAGACACCCCGGAACCGGAGCCGGGGCTGGGCTTCGATCCTTTCCTCGAAGCCGAATCCGAAAGCGACCCCTGAATGCCTGACACACCTTCCGACCTGCAGCCAGGCCGCTATCGGCATTACAAAGGCCGCGACTATCTGGTGCTCGGTGTCGCCAGACACTCCGAAACCGAAGAACTGCTCGTTGTCTATCGTACCGACTACGGCGATCGATCCCTATGGGTTAGACCGCTGCAGATGTTCACCGAACAGGTCACTGTGGATGGGCAATCAAGACCGCGTTTTGCCCTCGTTGAGCCATGCGGTTCGGGACAGTAATTCTCCGGCAAGGCCCGTAGCGGCGGTGCTCTGCCTCAAACAAACTGGATGCTCCATGCCGGACGGGGTACGGTGCTCAGGATTCCTGAGAGAATCTGAAGCGTCTCTTCCGGCTTCAGGCCGGGTGTGAGGTTTCGAAAGCTGATGCGTGGCTGGACTTTTCCGGAATAGAACACGTTGCGACCGGCACTGCCGTTGACAATACTCGACATCCGCACCGCTACGTTTTCGCCGAGCGCAAATGTGTCGTTGCTGCCCCCCAGCACCGCCTCCAGACGTCCCAACTGCAACTGATCGGCTACTGTGCGGCTGGGACCGCTCCCGGTCCGAATCATGCAGGTCCCGACCACGGTGATGTTCTGCAAAGCCTGCGCTTCAATTTCAGTCATGAACATTCCGCGACCAGCGCGGACGTTTCCCAGAGCAGCCGCGTCGATCCCACGCGACGCATTGATCGTGATGTCACGGCCGGCTTCCACCGTCATCAGCGTCAGCTGATCATCACCCAACCCCAGATCCACATTAAAGTCACGCCCCGCACGAATTCGCTGAGACTGGGCCTCGGCGGTGTTATTCACCACCTCCCGCAGTCGGCGGGGATCCTCAAGAGCATCCGCAGGCATCGAGTGGTAGTCGATGAACAGGAACGAGTCGCCACCGCTGCCAGTGCGCACATTGATGTCCCGGGCAACCATCAGGCTGGCTGTGCTCAGCAAATTGCAGACACCACGGTCATCACCACTCCCCAGGTCGACAGTGGCGTCACCGCCGATGCGAACATCCACATCAAAGGCCGAAATTTCCAAAAAATCATCGCCGTCCCCCAGCAGGATCTGCAGGTCGCGAGAAAACCCGATGTCGCTCTGAAATCGCACCCGCAAGGTGTCATCCCCGCCCCGCAGATTTACCGACAAACTGCGAAGGCCGGCAGGCAGCGACAAATTCAGGAAATCCGCCGGGAGCAACTGACCAGTCGTCCGAAACTTCGTGCCGGTCTCCCAGGCACTCAACTGCAGGTTGCCAGCACCAATGTCCACGACCACGAAGTTGTCAGCTGCATCCCCGCTGATCGTTACATCCCCGGCACGCGAAACACCAACGCTCACAGTCCCCCCGGCTATCGGCATCACAAACACTTCGGGCACGATCACGGGGATAACGGGCGGCTGAGTCTCCACAATGGAGACCATCGGTTCGGCTATTGCCGCAGCCAGGATCCGTCGCTGCTCCAGTGTCTGCACCTCGGCCGCATGCACCTGACCAATAGCCGATCGACGTTTGCGATTGCGACGAAACATGGGAAACCTTCGGGGGTTCAGGTGAGCAACAACGTGGGGCCCGACAGCTCGACGGGGCCGCCAGTCAGACCCTACCCCGAAATCGTTTGAAAAATCCAGAGCAATCCGCGGATAAGCGGGCCAAACCCGTGGGACAGTTCACTGGTTTTTGGCCCGACCGGTGAAACTCGCCGAATGCCAACCGCCTGCCATGCCCTGACGAAAAACTGATTGCATCAGCCTGTCTGTCCTTTTTCACGTCCCAGAAACACCACACCCCGCCGGAACCTGTGGCTGCCGGAAATCCGGAAGCCGCAGGCCACGACGGGGCTGGAGAATTGGTAAGGACTTCCGGCTGATTTCAGAACACCAGCCGGGAGGACGACCGGAGTATCAATCCCAGTTGAGCGCCCCAGCGCTCTGGTATTCGGTGACGCGTGTTTCGAAGAAGTTTTTCTCCTTCGACAGGTCAATGGTTTCGCTCATCCAGGGGAACGGGTTGGAGGAACCGTACTGGGTGGGCAGCCCGATGCGTTCGAGGCGACGATCAGCGATGTACTGCACGTAGTCGCGGAAGGCTTCGGCGTTGAGTCCGAGAATTCCGCGGGGGAGGCAACCTTCCGCGTACTGGATTTCCAGTTCGACGGCGTGGCGCACCCGGTCGATCATTTCCTGCTGGAAGCGGGGTGTCCAGAGCTCCGGGTTCTCGGCCTTGATGCCATTGATCAGGTCAATGCCGAAGTTCATGTGGACGGTTTCGTCGCGGAGAATGTACTGGAACTGCTCTCCGATCCCCTTCATCAGGTTGCGACGATGGAAGGAAAGCACCATCACGAAACCACTGTAGAAGAAGATCCCTTCCATGATCACGTAGTAGCCGATGAGGTTCTTGAGGAACATCTGGCGGCCTTCGGGGGTGTCGGTGCTGAAGTCCGGAGAGAGGATTTCAGCGGTGAGTTCCATTTCGAACTCATCCTTTTGAGCGATCGCCGGGATTTCCCGGTACATGTTGAAAATTTCGCCTTCGTTGAGTCCGAGGCTTTCGACCACGTAGAGGAACGTGTGGGTGTGCACTGCCTCCTCGAAAGCCTGCCGCAGCAGGTATTGACGGCATTCGGCATTGGTCACGTGCTTGAAGATGGCCAGCACGAGGTTGTTGCCGACAAGCGATTCAGCGGTGGCGAAGAAGCCGAGGTTGCGCTTGATTACCAAACGCTCGTCGTCGGTGAGGCGATCAGATCGCCAGACCTCGACGTCCTGGTTCATCGGAACTTCGGTGGGCATCCAGTGATTTGCGCAGCCGTTCAGGTAGTGTTCCCAGGCCCAGTGATATTTGATGGGCATGAGTTGATTGACGTCGACTTTGGCGCAGTTGATCAGCCGCTTTTCGGCGGCGCGGAAGCGTCCCGGAGCAGGGGGGGCTGGCGGTGCTGCGACAGGAGCCTCTTCGTCGAAACTAATGGTTGCCATATGAGCACTCACTCCTTGAGAAACTACAACTAACCGGGAAGGAATTATCGAGATTAAAACAGGTGGGCGGCTGTTAACCGCAGTGGCAGCGAAGAGTTCACTGACAGGCTTCGCAATCCGGATCGGTAATGCTGCAGGCCTTGTACTGAGACACTTCGGTCACGGGAATATGGGGGGCCGGGACAAGATCGGCAGAGGGATCACGGGGATCCTCGGTGCGGGCGATCTGAATCTCACTGGAGGCACTCTTCGATTTCACCCACCGCGGCTGGACGCCGAACCGATTGATGTCGACAGTGGATTTTTCCACCTGAGTGGCTGCGAGGGTGCGGAGGTAGTAGGTGGTCTTGAGTCCCTTGCGCCAGGCGAGGAAGTACATGTCGTGGAGCTTGCGGCCGGATGGCTCTCGCATGTAGAGATTCAGCGACTGCCCCATGTCGATCCACTTCTGGCGGCGGGCTGCACACTCGATGAGCCAACGCGGGTCGACTTCAAAGGCCGTTACATAACGTCCCTTGATGTCTGCAGGAATCCGATCGATGTCCGCAAGTATCCCGTCGTAGTATTTGAGCGATTCAAGCATCTCGTCGTCCCAGAGACCTCGCTGCTTGAGCTCAGTCACCAGCGCCGTGTTCAGGTGCGTGAATTCGCCCGACAGATTGCTCTTCACGTACAAATGCTTGTACATCGGCTCAATTGACTGCGATACACCGATGATCGTGGAAATCGTTGCTGTCGGAGCGATCGCCATGCAGTTGCTGTTTCGCATGCCGTGCCTGGCAACCGCTTCGCGAACGGGTGCCCAGTCCATCCGGGAAGAGCGGTCGACGTCGATGCGGCAGCCACGCTCCTGTTCGAGCAGATCGATCGTGTCGATCGGAAGCATTCCGCGATCCCATTTGGAACCCCGGTAAGTCTCGTACACTCCCCGCTCGGCTGCCAGTTGTGTGGAGGCCATGATGGCGAACCACGAAATCGCTTCCATGCTGCTGTCGGCGAATTCCACCGCCTCAGGGCTGGCATAGCTGATGTTCATGGCTGCCAGCGCGTCCTGGAAGCCCATGAGACCGAGTCCTACCGGGCGATGCCGCAGGTTGGAATTGCGTGCTTCCTGGGTCGGATAGTAATTGATGTCGATGACGTTATCGAGCATTCGCATGGCGGTGCGAACGGTCTGCCCCAGCATCTCCAGATCGAGCTGGCCGTTGACGATGTGGGCCAGCAGATTGATGGAACCAAGGTTGCAGACAGCCGTTTCCGTCGGCGACGTGTTCAGCAGAATCTCGGTGCAGAGATTGCTGCTGTGCACCACACCTGCGTGGTCCTGCGGAGAACGCAGGTTGGAGGGATCCTTCCAGGTGATCCACGGATGGCCAGTCTCGAAGAGCCGCGTGAGCATTTTTCGCCAGAGTTCGACTGCGGGTACCTTGCGGGACATGCGAATTTCGCCCTGTTCCGCCAGCTTCTCATAGTGCTGATAACGTGCCTCAAACCGACGTCCGACCAGATCGTGCAGGTCCGGAACTTCGTCGGGACTGAAGAGCGTCCATTCACGCTCTTCCTGCACTCGCTTCATAAAGAGGTCAGGAATCCAGTTGGCCGTGTGCATGTCGTGCGTCCGGCGTCGATCGTCGCCGGTGTTTTTGCGCAGGTCGAGGAATTCTTCGATGTCCAGGTGCCAGGATTCCAGGTAGGAGCAGACGGCGCCTTTGCGCTTGCCCCCCTGATTGACGGCCACAGCAGTGTCGTTGACCACTTTGAGAAACGGGATTACGCCCTGACTGCGACCGTTGGTACCGCGGATATGGGCGTTGGTGGCGCGAATGCTGGTCCAGTCATTGCCGAGCCCGCCAGCCCACTTGCTGAGCCGTGCATTGTCGGACACGCTCTTGAAGATGTGCTCGAGGTCGTCGCTGACCGTCGACAGGTAACAGGAACTCAGCTGGGGATGATTGGTAGCCGAGTTGAACAGGGTGGGCGTCGCGGAGGTGAAACGCAGGGAAGAGAGAAGCTGGTAGAATTCAATCGCCCGCTCTTCCGGCTGTTCCTCATTCAGTGCCAGCCCCATCGCCACCCGCATCCAGAAATACTGGGGCGTTTCAATCCGTCGGCCGTCGATGTGCAGCAGGTAGCGGTCATACACAGCCTGCAACCCTGGGTAGCGAAACAGCGCGTCGCGGTCCGGCTGAAGTGCCCCGGCGAGCCGAGTCAGGTTGAGCGACCGCAGTTCGGGTGTCAGACGGTCTGCGTTGATACCGTCGATGATATAGTGTTCGAACTGATTCCGGTACAGCTTCAGGTATTCAGAGTTGCTGGTTGGAGAACTGCCGAGCGCCTCATTGCTGATCACCATCCGCAGCAGCCGCGATGCCACCGTATCGTAAGCCGGATCCCGTTCGATGCGGCAGCGAGCCGCCAAAATCATGGCCCGGTAAATTTCGCTCACCGAAATCCCGTCAAACACCGACTTGATGACTTCCTGAAGCAGATCATCGACGTCGCATTCCGCCAAACCCTGGCAGGCGAGGTCCAGACGTCGCCGAATCCGGTTCGCATCAAAGGGCACCCGCAGACCGTCCTCAAGGAGCACGTGCATGCGCGGCTGAACAGTATCCCGAACCTCCAGCGAATCCGGCTGCTGCAGCGACCGAATCTTCGCATGCTCCGCACGGTAGACGATGTAACGACGGGCCACTCGGTAGTGCCCCCGCTTCATCAACTGCATTTCCACGAGGTCCTGAATCTGCTCGACCCCGATCCCCCGATCCGTCGCTGCCTCCGACGCCGCCTCAGTGACCACCTGATCCGTGATGGCAGCCACTTCCTTTTCAATGTCGCCATCCAGCGGTTGCCCGCTGGCCAGATTCAACTCGGCCCGGTACGCGTTGCACAAGGCCTTGTGGATCAGCTTTGCTTCGAAAGGCACCGTGCGGCCATCTCGCTTCCTGATAATCCATTCTGAGACTGCGCGAATCATTCGACTGCCTTCCTTTTCTGCTGGCGGACATCCTGAAATGAACGGACAACGAATATCAAACGGATTCAGATTGTTGATGCTGACTGAACAGCACAGACCTGCGGCGAATTTACACCAGATTACCCCGACAGCCACAGCCACACTCTGCACCCCCCGCACTTTCACCGCGCAGCACACAACTCAAGGAGTGCTTACGGGGACTGGCCAATATGGCCTTCGCCGGCCTCACAACCACGAACATCCGCCGTGGTTTCACAAGTCAGCCGGGAACGATGCAGAGGAGAAGAGAGAGAAAGGCAGCAGACGGGAAAATTCCGCGAGTTCGACCTCCTGTCGAGAGGAGCCATCCCTGACGGAACGAGTAGCAGCATATTCGCCGAAACCGGTCTGTCAACACTGCTCATTCAGCAGGCTTCAAACCCTGAAACAGCAACACTTTGCGACACTCATTCCACACGGATCAGAAATTTCACCTCGGTCACACCAGACACAATATACAGTGTGTCCGACTTCTGTCAACACAACTCATTGTGCACTGTCTGGATCGACACCGCCAGCCGTAGTGGCTCAGTTTTTTCAAAAAAAAGTCCGGAAAAGGATTTGTCCGGCGAGCCGAAAATTCCGCGCGGAATGCGTTTGACAAGGGGCGAAAATATGATCCTGCAGGCTCAGTCCAGAGTCGCCTGTTCGCCCGTTCGCAGGATCTCCAGCACCTCAGTTGCCGTGCCGGCCGTACGGAGCCTTTCCGGGATGAATTCGCTCTCGTCCAGCAGCGTCGCAATCACGGCCTGCAACCGCTGGTGCACGCGAGGCTGACCAGCAGGGGTCAGGAGCACAAACAGCAGGTGTGCCCGTTCGCTGGTGCCGCGATATGGGATACCCAGCTTCGAACGAATCACCATCACCAGTGCCTTCTGCAGACCATGCAGACGCGCGTGGGGCATTCCGAGATTACGCCCAAGGTAGGTCTCAACCAGACGTTCACGTTCCTCCACCGCACGAATCACTTCATCACGGGGAATCGGGAGCGCATCCGGGGGCAGTCGCATCAGCGCAGAACGCACCGCCGGTATCGTGCCCTCAGCCTCCACATCCAGCAACACTCGGTCTTCAGACAACGCGTCTGACAGATTGACGGGTTCCTCATCCTCAAACTCATCCCGAATCGTCCCCACGATCTCCTCAATCACATCCTCCAGAGTCAGAAATCCGGTCCAGGTACCTCGAGCATCCCGCACCAGGGCCACGTGGCAGCGTTTTTTCTGCATATCAGCAAGGACGGATTCGAGCGGAGTCGTTTCCTCGGTGAGGATCACCGGACGCCGCAACAGACGCAGATCACTGCAGTCACTGCCGGATAACAGCAGATCCTTCAGGTGCACAACCGAGGTGGGCATTTCGTCACCCTCCAGCAGCGGGTAGCGACTAAAACGCCAGCGACGCGCTGCCTGCAGGTTGTCGTCTGAAGAATCGGCCACATTCATGCAACGCACCTGACTGCGAGGCCGCATCGCGTCCCGCACCACCAACTCTCCCAGATCAAACACGTTCTCCAGAAACAGCAGCCTGCGAAAGCTCATCAAACCCGATGACTGGGACTGATTCAGCAGAATTCGCAATTCATCCTCACTGTGCGTTTCGTGCCCGCCTGAAGCCCCAAGTCCCATCAGACCAAGCAGAAAATTGGCAGAACCGTTGAGCACCCAGAGGGGTAAGGCGAACATCGTGTGGAAGAGTCGCAGCAGCGGAGCTGTGGCCAGCGCAGATCGGTCTGTGCGGCGAATCGCCATGGATTTCGGCACCAGCTCGCCAATCAGAATGTGCGCGTAACTCACAATCGCATAGCTCATCGCAAAAGCCACCGCGTGGGAAGACACAAGAAGCGATGCGGAGTCACCGGCAAACAGGCCGGACCAAAGCAGCACCGGTTCGACCAGTCGAACAACAGCCGGCTCACCCACAAATCCCAGACCAATCGAAGTGAACGTGATGCCGACCTGACAGACAGACAGGTATTCGTCGAGGTGATCCTGGACGTGCTTGGCAGCCGCGGCCCCGCGAATCCCATCGTCCACCAGCTCTCGGACCCGGGAAGGCCGCATCTTGACAGCCGCGAATTCAGCCAGCACGAAAAAGGCGTTGAGCAGCACCAGAAGGATGGCAAGGAACAGGTACAACAAGGCCATTCGTGGATCCTGAAAGGGTTGAGAGGAGTGCAGATGATATTAGGTGAAACCACGAATTTTGCCAGCATCCGCGGCAGCTCAGTTTCAGAACTTGCGACATGCCACCACCCACGCCCGCGCACACCGATTCCCGCGTTTGCCAGATCACCGCCTGCCTGGATTTTCCTGCTGCTCCTCCGGACAATGCAGCCAAAATCCCCCCCCGCTCCGCTGCCAATCCCGCTCCGCAGCCGTCAGCACAGGGATCTCTTTCCGCGGCAGCGCCTCCCCATTTACTCCCATCCGCATCCCCAGCATTTCCATTCGGAAACTTCTTCATGTCGTCCGCTGAAGCACTCGTCATCCATCTGGCTGCAGCCGCTGGGCTGCCCCCGAACGCCGTAACCTGGGCGGAAACAAAACAACACAATCCCGAGGAATCGCCGGTTCGGTCGGCTGGCACACCCACCCCGAACCTCTTCGCTGTTGCCGGATTTTCGGCGGCCACCACCGCGTCTCCCGCCCCTGACGCCCGCTCGGAGGCCGCCGCCGGCGACTTCACGGACGTCATCGCGGTCGTGGATCCGGAACATTCCTGGCAGAGCCTGCTGTTGCCGGCCATTTGTGCGGCGCGGCACGAAACTGCCCGGCTGCACGTTCTGGCACTGCCCTCGGCAATCGGCACAAGTCGCCTCCAGGAGGTGCGCGCGGAACTTCAGGGTCACGACATTCGCACGCTGCCATCAGGGCTGCGCTGCTCCGAACTCGAACGTCCACTCCGCGAACAACTCGCAGAAATGCTGCAGGAAACCCCACGCCCGGTTGTTCTGGTGCGGAATCCAGCAGGTGCTGCGGCCATGGCCGCAGCCGAACTGCTTGGAACGGGGCATTTCGCCGGGAACAGCGCTGCCGAGCCATACTCAGCATTGCTGCTGTGCTTTGCCGACCAATAACATGCCCCCAATCATCAGCCCCGGGCACCGACTCCCACGCAATCAGCCCACTCGCCCGCAGCCTCCAGCGACTGACGACAGCAGCGGCCCACGAGTGACCTGCTGCCGCCTTTCGTGTAGAACACTGGGTACCCGGACGACGCACGATCTGAAGCAGCAGTCAGGAGCCATGCCATCAGCCGAGCATCAGAAGACCTTTCGCATCGCCAGTTTCTTACGGCAGCCGGTCTGTTTGAAGCCGGTCTGCTGGCCGCGGCCTTCGCCGGTGGCTGGCTCACGGGTGTTGACCCAACGGGGTCGCTGACGTACCGCGGAAACGATGTGCTCCTCGGGTTGCTGGCCAGTGTTCCCATGCTGCTGATGCTGGCCGTGTGCCTGCTGTCACGTTCCACCGAAATGACACGAATTCGCCAGTTTCTCCGCGATTCAATCGGTGTGTACCTGGCACAAAGCAGCTGGCTCGATCTGCTGTTGCTGGCTGTACTCGCCGGCGTGTGCGAGGAAATATTCTTCCGCGGTTTTCTGTACTCGTGGATTTCAAACTGGAACCCGATACTGGCAGTGCTGCTGTCGAATTTGCTGTTTGCCGCCGCCCACGCAGTCACTCCACTGTACGCTCTGCTGGCCGGATTTCTCGGCCTGTACCTGACATCCCTGATCTCCATCGATGCCACTCCAAATCTGCTCATCCCAATCATCGCCCATGCCCTCTACGACCTGATCGCTTTTGGCATCGTCATTCATGATTACAGGCGGCATGCAACCGCGCAGAAGGCCGCAGGTGATTCCGGATCGGACGCCTGAAGCCCCTCCGCACCCTAACCGGTGAAAGCTCCTCAACCATGCTGGATCGACCCCTACGGCGAGTCATCGACCCGCTGCTGGAACCACTTTCCGGCGGGCTGGCCGCCCTCGGCATTTCCGCTTCCCAGCTGTCCTTCGCCGGGCTCCTCGCCGGACTGGCCGCTGCCGCAGCGGCAGCCCGGCAGTTCTGGATGCTGGCCGCCGCTCTGATTCTCCTCAATCGCCTCTGCGACGGCCTCGACGGCATGGTCGCCCGCAGGTCAGGCAGCACAGACCGCGGCGGGTTTCTGGATATCGTGCTGGACCTGATTTTTTATGGCGCGGTACCACTGGGATTCGGCATCAGTGAAACCCAAAATCTGCTGCCGGCGGCGGCATTGATTCACAGTTTTCTGGGAACCTCCGGTTCATTTCTTGCCTGGGCCGCAATTGCGGCGAAACGCGGCCCCGTGGATAACTGGGAGGGAAAAAAATCCATGGAATACTCGGCGGGCCTGATGGAAGGCACCGAGACCGTCGGTTTCTTCCTGGCCTTCTGTCTTTTGCCGTCAGCCTTCGTACCGCTGGCATGGACATTCTGCGGGCTCTGCTGGCTCACAACTCTCCTTCGCATCCGCGCTGGCTGGAGACAGTTTTCCGCGAGTCCGTCACACCAGCGGGAAGATGGACAGCGGCGTGTAGACTGAACCCGTCGGTCCCGGCTGCGACTGCACCAGCTGGAAATTGTCCACATCCACCTCCGCAGCAAACCGACGACCGCGTTTCAGAAACCGCTCCATCTCTTCCGGAGGGCCGCCGGAATAGCGGGCCAGAGTAATGTGTGGGGCCCAGGGGCGAGTTTCCAGCGGCAAACCGAGACTGCCGACGACCGATGTTACCGCCGAATACAACTGCTGCAGCAATTCACATGGCTGCAGGCCCGCCCAAAGCACACCACGATAACCAGAGTCGTGTTCAAAGAATCCTGTGCCCGCCAGTGACATGCGGAAACGCGAACAACGCAGCTCTGCAAGTCCCCGCTGAAGCGTGCTGCTCAACTCCTCCGGCAACTCACCCAGAAACTGCAGTGTCAGATGCAGCTGCCCCGGACGGGCGGGCTTGAGCTGTCGGTGTTCGGGCAGCAGTGATAATAACTCCGGCTGAAGCAATGCAGGCAGCATGATTCCGATGAACTGACGCGACATCAGAAAATTCCGCAGAGAAGAACGAACAGGAGGTGGCAAAGGCAGTGCCTGGATGGGGCTGCACAGCTTACCGCGCAGCCCCCGCGGACGAAAGAACGCGTGGTTTTCAATAACCGCGGACAAACCATGGCTCTGCAGGGTGCCGGACCGGTCAGCGGAACGCCAACACCATCGCCAGCCACAGTCTGCAGACTCGCACACAACGCGCCAGTCGCACGACAGTCATTCGCTGGCAAACCAATTCACATCCCCGCTCCACGACAACGCCGCAATTGCCCGCTTGCCATGTGCGGAATACGCTGCCCTGACTGCGCGAATTCGCCCACCTGCGCGCTCCACAGATGGCCATAGCATTCGGAAAATCGCCCCGGCCCCCAAATCCGACCTTCGGCACGGCGATTGCCATGGGAAGTTCTGTGCCACCATTTTCACCCCTGAAAGGAATATCAGCCATGCGCAGGAACGATCCGGTTTCCCACGTGATGACCAAAGATGTGGTCACCCTCGATTTGAACGCCCCCCTTTCCAAAGCCCGCGCCATGTTCGAAGAGACCGGTGTGCATCATCTGCCTGTGATGCACGGCAGTGAACTGGCAGGAGTGCTGGCATGGAGCGATTTTCTGCGGATCAGCTTTGGTGAATTCGGCAATCAGGACTCCCGCAGCCTCGACGCCGTACTCGATCACACCTACCGACTGACCGATGTCATGCAGACTGCACCCGTGACACTCCCGATCTCCGGCACCGTCCGCGATGCCGCCAACCTGCTCAGCCGAGGCGACTTCCATTCACTCCCCGTCGTCGACGGCCGCAGGCTCGCCGGGATCGTCACATCAACCGATCTGATCCGGTACCTCCTCGAACAGTACTAAGCCGCCGTTAAGCCGCCCGGACACGCTCGAGGACCGTAGCCCGGGCGGCGGCGGCGGGGGCGGACGGCGTTGGCAGAAACGCTTTTTTCCCGGAACGCCGGAAGCACGTTGTTTTTCCGATCACCTGCGGGGATACTCACGGGCCCGTCGCGTCTGTCCTGAGCATTTCTGGTCCAGGCCCCGAGTCCCTCGAATGCTGCGTCTGCCGTTTGTCTCCCTGATCTTCACAGCAGTCTTACTCGTCCCCTGCAACTCGGCAGCCAGCCCACCAGCCCAGCCACGTCCGCGACTCGCCGTGCTCACCGACATCGGCGGCGATCCTGACGACCAGCAGTCGCTGATCCGGCTGATGCTCTACACCAACGAACTCGATCTCCGTCTCATCATGGCCACAGCCGCGGGCACTCCGGGTGAACTGCAGAAGGCAGTCACCCGCGAGGACCTGATTCAGCAAATCGTAAACGCCTTGGGCGAAGTCCTGCCTCGGCTGCAGCACCACGCCGAAGGCTGGCCCGACGCGACCGAACTCCAATCGCGAATCTGCTCCGGAAACAAATACCGCGGTCGAGACCACATCGGCGCAGGCCACGACACAGAAGGTTCCCGCAGACTGCTGGAGGAGATCGACGCAGCAACGCCCGCCAATCCGCTGAACATCGCAATCTGGGGCGGCCAGACGGACTTCGCACAGGCTCTTTGGCGTATCCGGGAAGACAGGGGCCCGGAGGAACTTGCCATGCTGCGCCGTCGCTTTCGAGTTTATGACATCAGTGACCAGGACGGGCTGGCTGAATGGCTGCGGGTGGAGTTCCCCGGCATGCTCTACATTCTGGCCTCCACGCCCGAAGGTCGTGATCGGCGGGACGGAATTTACCGCGGGATGTACCTCACGGGGGACCTGTCCACAACCAGCCGTCAATGGGTTGAAGAACATATCCGCAGCACCGGTCCTCTGGGAAAACTCTACCCGACGCAAACGTGGACCGCTCCGAATCCCCACTCCTGCCTCAAGGAAGGCGATACACCCTCGTGGTTTTTCTTTCTGCCACGCGGAGGCAATGATCCGGCTGACCCCACCAGGCCCGGCTGGGGCGGAAGGTTCGCACGACAAGCGGACGGCTGGTATCGGGATCCCCCCTTTCTGGATGACTATGACCCGCGCACTGAAATCAGCCGCTGGCGTGGAGATTTCCAGGCCGACTTTGCAAAACGAATGAACTGGTGCCGGGAAGCCCAGGCCCCACACTGAAAAGATCACCCACAGCCCGGCCCAAAGTTGTCCTCTCAATCACCCGCGCCTGTTTGCACCCCACACACTCTCCTGTAAACTCCGCGGCACAATGTCCAAGGAAGAAGCTTTCACTGGGAGACCGCTGATGAGTCGTATTGGGACCCGCTGGCAGACCGCCCTGCCGCTGTTAATCCGCCTGCTTTCCATTGCTGCCAGTATCGCAGTGCTCCCTGCCAGTGTCGCCCGTTCACCTCAACAGGCAGCGCTCCCGTCCCGACAGCGTTCCGCCGATGTCATCGTCTACGGCGGCACGTCCGCGGGAGTCACCGCCGCCGTACAGACTGCCCGCATGGGCCATTCGGTAATCCTCATCGAACCCACACGGCATATCGGCGGACTCACTTCCGGTGGACTGGGTTTCACCGACAGCGGTGACAAGCGAGTGATTGGCGGACTGTCGCGGGAGTTCTATCAGCGTGTCCGCAGGCACTACGACGCTCCCGCCGCATGGGACCGGGAACGCCCCGAAGACTACGCGAGGTATCGCGCCAATGAAGACGCGATGTGGACCTTCGAGCCCCGGATCGCCGAACAAATCCTCCGCGAAATGCTCAAAGAAGCTCAGGTCCCCGTGATCGAAAGCGAGCGACTTGATCGAAAGCCAGGTGGCGTACGCATGGAATCAGGACGAATTCTGGAAATCCGCATGGAATCCGGCATGTTTTTTTCCGGAAAGCAATTCCTCGATGCCACCTATGAAGGCGATCTGATGGCAGCTGCAGGCGTCTCTTACACCGTCGGTCGCGAAGCCAATTCCGTCTACGGCGAAACGCTCAACGGTAATCAGGTTCGGGCGAATACCCATAACCACCGGTTCCTGAAGCCGGTGGATCCCTTCCGCATTCCCGGAAACCGCTCCAGCGGCCTGCTGCCGGGCGTTGAAGATGCTCCGGCAGGAGAAGATGGCGCGGGCGACCATCGTGTTCAGGCCTACTGCTTCCGCATGTGCATGTCCGACAGCCCCCAAAACCGTCGCCCGTTTCCCAAACCAGAGGGCTATCGCGAAGAGGACTACGAACTTCTGTTCCGCAACTTCGAGGCTGGCGACCTGCGATTCCCCATGAAGCCCGACATGATGCCCAATCGCAAAACCGACACCAACAACAATTGCGCCGTTTCCACCGACTACATCGGCGCCAATTATCGCTACCCCGACGCTGATTACGCAGAGCGTGAAGCGATTGTTCTGGAGCATCGCCGCTACCAGCAGGGACTGATGTGGACACTGGCAAACCACCCGCGAGTGCCCCGGCAGATCCGCGACGAGATGTCCCGCTGGGGCCTGCCACTTGATGAATTCACCGATAACGATAACTGGCCACACCAACTGTACATTCGGGAAGCCCGGCGTATGGTCAGTGATTACGTCGTCACCGAACTTGACTGCCGCCGCGAAAGAATCGCCGACGATTCTGTTGGACTTGGCAGCTACAACATGGACTCCCACAACGTGCGACGATACATCACCTCCGCAGGCCATGTACAGAACGAGGGCGACGTGCAGGTCTCTCCCGGAGGCGCCTATCTGATCAGCTGGCGTTCCCTGATTCCCCGTCGCGGGCAGATCACCAATCTCACAGTACCCGTCTGCCTGTCATCGTCGCACATCGCCTATGGTTCAATTCGCATGGAGCCGGTGTTTATGATTCTCGGACAGAGCGCCGCTACCGCTGCCGTGCTCGCAATTCGCAGCAATCTGACACTGCAGGACCTGCCATACAGCGAGCTCCGCGAACAACTGCTTGCAGACCGTCAGGTACTCGATCTGCCCCCACAGACACCCTCCAGACCTCTGATCACCAAAGCCAGCCTGCCAGGCGTGGTACTCGACGATGTCGACGCAAAGCTCGAAGGTGCCTGGTCATCCAGCAGCTCAACACCTCGATACATCGGAGTTGGCTATGTGCACGATGCGAATGAAGACAAGTCTTCCAAAACCGCCACATGGACGCTCACCGCCACTGCCGACGGCCCCCACCAGCTGAACCTGGCCTATTCCCCCAACCCAAACCGAGCCACCAATGTGCCTGTACGCATCCGCGTTCAGGGACGCCTGCAGCGAGCCACCATCAACCAGCGTTTGACGCCGCCTGTTGACGGACTGTTCGTCACCGCCGCCATGCTGCAACTCACGGCCGGTGAAATGGTGGAGGTTCAGATCAGCTGCGAGGGCACCGATGGGCACGTGATTATTGATGGAATTCAGCTGCTGCCGCAGACGCCATAAATCTCCCCGTCACAAATCCCGCTGCACGAAACTGCTGGAAAGAACCTGCCGGGCAGAGGTGCGCACCCCATTCCCCGCGGACCCGCCGCTGCGGGGATCGTACATTCCGGGATTTCACGCCCCGTCGCCATCGATCTGCAGCAGTGCGTCCAGGCTGCTGCCGCCCGCATAATTCGAGGAAAATCAACGCTTTCCGCCATGTTCCTCGCCCTGCACCCCGGTACTCCGTACAATGCGATTCCAACCCGAGGTCGCTTCACACCACTGACCTATTTTTTCGCACCTCAAGTCACCCACTTTTTCCTGAAAGGCCTTCACCCGTGATTCTTCCGCAAACCTGCCGCCTTGCGGCTCTGGCACTGTTCGCCCTCTTCCTGCAAACTGCCCCGCTCCACGCTCAGGACAAATGGGTCACGCTGTTCGATGGCAAGTCACTGGATGGCTGGGAGCGAGTCGGCAGCGAGAAGAGCACGTGGCAGGTGAAGGACGGTGCCATCGAAGGCAGCGGCGATCCGTCGATGCTCGTGTGCACCAAAGGGCCCTTCAAAAACTTCCGCTACCGGGCCGAAATCCGCATCAATGACAAGGGCAACAGCGGTCTGTACTTCCGCACCACTCGTCGCCCCGGATTCACGGACGGCTACGAAGCCCAGATTGACAGCACCCACACCGACCCCATTCGCACAGGTTCGCTCTACGGGATGAACCACGTTTACCGACGACTGGTCGAACCTGATACCTGGTTCACGTACGACCTCGAGGTCCGTGACGACGTTTGGCGCGGTCGCCCGGTCACTCGCATCCGCGTCACCGTCGATGGAGTTGAACTCTATGAATACCTCGACTTCGCTCTCACCTTCAAGGAAGGCCACTTTGCCTTCCAGCAACACGATCCGGGCAGCCGTGTTTCCATCCGCAAAGTTGAAGTGATGGAACTTCCTGCCAAATAGCCCCCCCACCGCTTCTCCCCATCCGCTGCCGCTCCCCAAACACCCGCATCCCGCCATCACGTACTCTGCCAACCGGAACTCAAACTCCCCATGCCCCTGCTCAGCCTGCGCAATCTGACCTTCACGTGGACCAAACCCATTTTGCTTGAAAACATCACGCTGCATTTTGAACGCGGCGAGCGGGTGGGACTGGTAGGCCGCAATGGGGCCGGTAAATCCACGCTGATGAAACTGATTGCCGGTGTGCTCAGGCCGGATGACGGTTCGGTGGACTTTCTTCCTGAAACCATCATCGCTCGACTGGATCAGGAAGTGCCTCAGGGTGGCAACCGCACGGCGTTTGAAGTGGCTGCGGACGGATTTGATAATCTTGGGCCACATGTGTCCGCATACCGCTCACTCGGCCGCAGCATGGCGGACGGGGAATCGCTGACACCAGAAGAACTCAAACGCTATGAGGCCGCAGGCACTGCACTCGCCAACGCCGACGCCTGGTCCGCCGCAGACGATCTGGAAACGCTCATGGAATCCATGCAGCTTCCTCCGGATCATCTGTTCGCTAAACTTTCCGCCGGTATGAAGCGCCGCGTACTGCTGGCCGCTGCCATGATCCGCAACCCCGACGTTCTGCTCCTGGACGAGCCTACAAACCACCTGGATATCGAATCGATCGTCTGGCTCCAGGGCTTCCTCAAACGTTTTACCGGCACCCTGATTTTTGTCACCCACGACCGCGTCTTCCTGCAGGATATCGCTCAGCGAATCATTGAAGTGGACCGGGGCCGAGTTTTCGACTGGACCTGCGATTACCGCACCTTCCTCCAGCGCCGCGACGCACTGCTCGCGGCAGAAGCCATCGAACAGGCACAGTTCGATAAAAAGCTGGCGGAGGAAGAAGTCTGGATTCGCCAGGGTATCAAGGCTCGCCGCACCCGCAACGAAGGCCGCGTACGCGCCCTCAAGACAATGCGGGAACAACGCAGTCAGCGCCGACAAAAACTCGGCACGGCCCGCATGCAACTTCAGGAAGCCGAACGCTCCGGAATGCTCGTAGCCCAGCTCGAAAATGTCTCCCACTCTTTCGCCGGACAGCCCATCCTTCGCAATTTCAGCACCACCATCTTTCGCGGAGACAAGGTCGGCATCATCGGCCCCAACGGGATCGGCAAAACAACGCTGCTCCGCATCCTCCTCGGTCAACTCAAACCCGACGCCGGATCCGTACGCCTCGGCACCAACCTCGCAATAGCCGCCTTCGATCAGCTCCGCGATCAGCTCGACCCAAATAAGACCGCCAGAGAAAACGTCGCCGACGGCACCGATTTCCTGATGATCAACGGCCAGAAAAAACATGTCCTCGGATTTCTTCAGGAATTCCTGTTCTCACCCGACCGAGCACACACCCTTGCCAGCTTCCTCAGTGGTGGCGAACGCAATCGACTGCTGCTCGCTAAAATCATGTCCAAACCTGCAAATGTGCTGGTACTGGACGAACCCACCAACGACCTCGACGCAGAAACCCTCGAACTCCTCGAAGATCTCCTGCCGCAGTTCAGCGGCACAGTCTTCCTCGTTAGCCACGACCGAGCCTTTCTCAATAATGTCGCCACCAGCACCATCGTGTTCGAAGGGCAGGCACAGGTTGGCGAATATGACGGTGGCTACGATGACTGGTTGCGATTCCGAGATCAGCGGGCCACCGCAGCGCGCAGTGAACCCCCCGCCTCCCGCGGACATACCACCGCCACCAGCACGCCGGCAAATCTCGCTCCCCAGGCTGTCCCCATGGCCACCACCACCGCACCTGCCTCCCGTCCCAAACGACTCTCATTCCGCGAACAACGCGAACTCGAAGCACTCCCGGATCGCATCGCTGAACTCGAAGCCCGCCAGAAACTCCTCGAACAACAACTCGCCGCCCCGGGGTTCTTCCAGTCAGGCAGCTCCAGAATCACCGAAGTCACCACCGACCTCTCCCGCGTCGCCGAAGAACTCGCCCACTGCTTCGCACGCTGGGAAGCCCTCGAAAGTAACGCATGATTCACAGATTACGCCTTGGTGTGCTCGGAGTTCTGATCGTGCTCGGACTGTTTGCCACAATGCAGCGCTCGATCATGTACCCCGCATCCCGCGCTAAACAATTGCCCGTAGCAGCCTTCCCGCAACTCAAACAACTCTTTCATTCCACCTCGGACGTCGAACTCACAACTCCCGATAACCTTCAAATCCGTGGCTGGCACCTGCAGCACGCAGCACAGCCGGCACGCCACCTTTGGCTCCTCTTCCACGGCAACGGCGGGCACCGGGCCAACCGCACTCGCTGGTACCAGCTTGCCGCACAACTTAAGTGCGATGTGCTTGCCGTTGACTACCATGGGTACGGTGACTCCGAAGGACGCCCAACGCAGACAAACCTCGAACATGACGCTCTGGCTGCATGGAATCACGCCCGCCAGCAACTGAGATTACTGCCAGAACAAATCATCATCGTCGGGGAATCACTGGGAGGCGCCGTGGCAGTACACCTGGCCGCCAATACCAGTCGCCGTGGCGAAGTGCCTCGTGCCCTCGTTCTTGCATGCACCTTCGATTCCATGCTCAATGCCGCTCAGCACCACTTCCCGCTGCTTCCAGTCCGCTGGCTGCTGCTGGATCGCTGGGAATCTGATCGTCGAATTTCCGATGTAGCCTGCCAGATCCTGCAGTTCCATGGAGATCAGGATGACGTTGTCCCGCTGCCTCTCGGACAGCGGCTGCACCAACTGTCGCTGCCCACCAGCAGCGGCGGAGCGGCCAGAAAATTTGTACTGCTCCAAGGGGCAGGGCACAACGATCTGCTCAGCCGCGAATATCAGACCATCGCACAACACATAGAGACAATCTGCGGCCCCGCAAAAGCCCCACCCAAATAGCCGCAGGCAACCCAGCACACACGTCGCAGCCAGTCGCGTAACTCATGTCAAAAAAATCCCACAGCCTACGGATGCGTGCTGAACTTTCGGTGGCCCACTGAACGTTTCACTCTGAGTCACCTCCACACTCTGCGCTTCACCGCTGCAGCCTGGAACCCGGAGCACCACACTATCGGCTCTCAACCGGCAACCAGCGAAGCACAGGTGCTGAAGAGCGTCCGAGTAAATGGACGTACCCAGGCGCGCCGCCGACCTGACTTTGTGATGTAAGCATCCATCTTCGCAGGACTGCCAGCCACGTGGCTGAACAACTGATCGAAGCTGCCAACGAACATAATTACCGCTGCACGCGACAGCCGCATATCGCCCAGAAGAACAGAAATCCGGTCGGGGATATCAAGCGATGTGCCCTCGTGAAATGCCCGTCTGAACCATTCCAGTAGTTCAAGATAGTCCGCAGACCGCATGCTGACTGCAGGGTCGTCACTGCAGCGAAACTGTCGTGACTGCGCAGTCGCCTGTGCCACCTCGGAAAGCCCGCAGAGTCGGATGGGCGAAAGATGGCGACTGCAGACACATCGAATGACCGGTTCAGGATCCGATTCCAGCCTATCTTCAGCGGCGGAGGACTTATCCGTTCGCGTCGGTGCGTTGTTTTCCTGCGGATCTTCAGCATGCCCGACGCGGCAGGAACTGCAAGTCTCCCCTGCCGTCTGCTCACACTGACGAAGCAACGCGGATGTGATGCCACCGGCAGAGATTGTTCCGTCGACAGAAACACAGACAGCCCCGAGATCCACGTTCGCCATGCCAAGGGAATGAAATACGTCGTCCAACAGTACGATCGATCGGTACCTGTCACTCCAGAATCTGCCAGTGATGCCATCTTCATGATTACAGAACAGAGCAATCCGCTGCTGCAACAGTCGCTGAAACCATGAGATATCGCTGAGATGACTGCGGATTTGGGAAATGCGGGAGGAATCAGCACACAATTTGGCAATCTCCTTCTCCGTAGGCTCGCAGCAACGCAGTTTTGCAGGCCGGAGTGTAGGGCAGATTTTAAGCCACCGCCGGGCAACCTCGGCGTCGTCCAACTCCTTTACGCATTCCGGCCGTGCCTCAAGAATCAGGCGGATCTCACGGTGCAACACCGCATGAGCATGCACGGAAATGCAGAAAAACTGCGCAAAAGTTCGAATCAGATCCTCAATGAATTCGACGCGGTGAAGATCCTCAGTCGCGTTGCACTGACCGGAAAGAGGAGCCAGAGCAGAGCGGGCCTGGTGGCAAATGACAAGGAATGCAGCGTTCTCACTGGAACTGACGTATTCGGAACGGGGTGATCGAGCCATGATTGTGTCTCCTGGAGACAGAAGCAGAAGCGACAGCGAAACAGGTTGTCGGCAAGGGTAATACCCACACAAGGATAAATCAATGAAAATACCAAGGGTGGTTTTATATTTACCCCAAAACCCCTCCGCCGCAATGAATCCACTCCACACCCGAGGTGACTGCCCCGCGATCGCGAACTACCGCTCAAATGCCTCCGCCACAGAAGAAGCGCAACCTGCAGGCACAGGTTCGCCCGTGTCCACCACTCTGCCGCCCCACCCTTCTCGGGGACTGTCACTAATTTCGTCGACCGGCAGGTACGAATTGGCGGAATGGCAACGATTCTGCCGAAAATGCTCAATCGATCGAGGGAATCGGATGCGACGATAGCAAACCGCCCAGCAATCATGCGTTGCAGAACAATCGGTCGTAAACAAACAGCGGAAGAGTGACGGCAAATAGCGGGTGCGTCGATCCAGGCAGTGGAACGCAAGTGCCCAATATGCAGATCTCAGACACACCGTCGGAAACAAACCGCGGCAGGACCTGCAACAGGGGCGAATTCGGGGACTGTCACCGTTGGCCACGAGGGGAAGTGAGGATGGCGTATCGAACACGTCATTCGCGGCAGACCGGGGCGGCACCTGCAACAGGGGAAAATTCGGGGACTGTCACCGTTGGCCACGAGGGAAGGAGAGGATAAGGAGAGGATAGCGTATTGGTCACGTCATTCGCGGCAGACCGGGGCGGCACCTGCAACAGGGGCGAATTCGGGGACTGTCACCGTTGGCCCGAAGGGAAGAGAGGATGGCGTATCGGACAACTCATTCGCGGCAGATCGAAGCGGCGCCTGCAACAGGGGAAAATTCGGGGACTGTCACCGTTGGCCACGAGAGAAGGAGAGCATGGCGTATCGGACACGTCATTCGCGGCAGACCGGGGCGGCACCTGCAACAGGGGAAAATTCGGGGACTGTCACCGTTTGCCCCAAGGGAAGTGAGGATAGCGTATCGGACACGTCATTCGCAGCAGACCGAAGCGGCACCTGCAACAGGGGCGAATTCGGGGACTGTCACCGTTGACCCCAAGGGAAGAGAGGATGGCGTATCGAACACGTCATTCGCGGCAGACCGGAGCGCCGCCTGCAACAGAGGCGAATTCGGGGACTGTCACCGTTGACCCCAAGGGAAGAGAGGATGGCGTATCGGACAACTCATTCGCGGCAGATCGAAGCGGCGTCTGCAACAGGGGAAAATTCGGGGACTGTCACCGTTGACCCCAAGGGAAGTGAGGATAGCGTATCGGACACGTCATTCGTAG
>JBEAUF010000297.1:0-25607 GCA_041161565.1 Planctomycetota bacterium
CAGCACCCCCCACCCATCCAGCCCCTCAACAGGTTCCTCCAGCCGGCGATGCCCTTCCGCGGGATGTGATCAAATAGACAGAAAGCAGGTGATCAGGCTGCCAGGAGCCCGACTTCCGGCACCGTGAAGGAATACAGCTGTAAAGCCGGTCAGACTTTTGCAGTTGGCCATAGGAACACAGGACCAACGTCTTAGTGACCTCTGGCGACCAGAGCATCTCAACTCTGGTTATCATCCTTCGCGGTGCCGGAAGCCGGCACTCCCCGGAAGCACCTGCGGACTACCGCAACCAGCTGTCGATGTTTGCCGCCACGAACTCGTCGTCAGAGAGGTGCGGGTAGCTGCGGCAGACACGGTCAATCTCTGCGGCCTGTCCAGGGCTCAGTGTTTCCGCGGGATCCAGACACCAGGTACCCTCCAGCAGGCCCTGTCTGCGAAGCACCTCATGAATGCCGGCGATGCAGCCGCGAAAGTGATTGGCGGCATCGAAGAACGCAGCATTGCAGTCCGTGACTTCAACGCCCAGTCGCAGCAGATCAGCGGAGACTGGTTCGCGGTGACAACGCTCGAGGAGTTCAACGGCGCGACGAGTCCAGACGGCCCAGTGTCCGAGCAGACCACCGGAGAACCGCCAGTCATGGCCAGAGCAGCGAAACGGAGTGACAAGGTCGGGGACAATGGAATCATCGTTACCGGTGTACAGGGCAATATCGGTGCGACTGCTTTCAGCGAGGCCCTGGATGACGTCGAGTGTCTGATAGCGATTAAACGGCGCCACTTTGACGGCGACAACCCGTTCAATTTCAAAGAAACGCCGCCAAAAAAACCGGGAGAGCAATCGTCCACCGACGGCTGGCTGGAGGTAGAAACCCACGAGCGGCAGAAGGCGAGCCAGTTCCCGACAATGCTCGATTAATTCCGACTCGCTGGCAGTGGGGAGTGCGGCGAGTGACACAAGTCCGGCGTGATATCCGAGGTCTGCGAGCAACTGAGCTTCGCGGACGGCCTGAGCCGTCGGACCGCAGATACCGCCAATTTGCACGACCGGCCGCCCTGCCCTGCGAGCCTCCTCTGCTGCGAGTGCGAGTACTGGTTCAAGCAGTCCGGTTTCGGGGTGACGGATGGCAAACTGTGTGGTGTGCACACCGACTGCCAGTCCGCCGGCGCCAGCGGCGAGGTAGTAGCGTGTGAGCGCCCGCTGGCGTCGTTCGTCCAGCCGGCGCAGAGAATTCAGTGCCAGCGGATGTGCAGGAATCACAAGACCCTGGAGCAGTCTGGCGCGGAGTTCAGTAGTTTCCATCCTGCACTTCGAAGTGTGTGGGTTTTCCAAGCGTGGGGCCGCCGGAGCGGATCCAGTCGGCGACTGCATCGAGCATGTCGGTGGTTGGTGTCTCAGGCGGGCCGAACAATTCGCAGGCTCGGGAGGCATTCCAAAGCCAGGCGGTTTCGGATTCACTGCCGGTGAACACAGCTGTCCGACTGAATCGTGCTGCAAACTGTTCCGCGAGCCATCTGACGGAGAGCCTGCCGGGACCGGTGACATTCAGGGCCACCGGAGGGCAGTCGGCGAAGTCGAATGAGCGAATGGCGCGAGCGGCTGCGTCCCGCTGCCAGATCACCTGAGTCCAGCCCATTTGCAGGTCGACGGGGGCCCCGGAGTAGACTCGCTGAGCGATGTCCATCAGTACTCCGTATCGCAGCTCAACGGAGTAGCAGAGACGAAAAAAGAGCATCGGAGTCTGGTTGAGTCGGGAGTAGTGGCTGAAGATCCGTTCGCGGCCCACGCAGGATGCGGCGTATTCACCGGGCGGCAGCAGGGGATCGTCTTCATGAGATCCGGGGCCTGCGACAGGCGTCAGCGGATAAACACAGCCGGTGGAAAAAACAACCATCCGAGACCGTGGAAACCGTTCAGCCACGAACGCTGGCAGCAGGGTATTGATCGCCCACGTCTGTTCGGGAGCGGAAGTGGTGCCGAACTTCTGACCCGCCATGAAGACGATGTTGGGGGCATCGGGCAGGCTTTGTAAGGCGCTGCGATCCAGCAGGTCGCAGGCGATGGTCCGAACGCCGGACTGCTGCAGCGGGAGGTTGCTCTGCGGTAACGAAAACCGCGAAACTGCGAAGACGCTGGAAGACTGGCGGCCGATAGCGTCAAGGCCGCGGCGGAGCATACAACAGACGGTGGGACCCATCTTTCCGCCGGCCCCGGCGACAAGAAAATCACCGGGGGTTCTGCGGAGGGTTTCGAGGACCGCTGGGTCGGGACGGTGGAGATGTTCGTCGAGGCTGGCTGTGCTGGTGATGGAGAGCATGACGGACCAGTTCCGTCCGGCTACTGTTTCTCTGCCTGCTCAGCCGCGTCATGCTGCTCATACTCGGCGATTTCGTCAGCCCAGACACCGACCTGAGGGGCAGTCGGAGTGTAGTAGGACGAGCCGATATCGGGGAACAGAGCGAGAGGGAGCCCGATAGCCAGAATGGTGGTGGGAGCCAGGAGCACGAACTTCCAGTTGCCTTCGAACTTCAGGTGCATGAAGTACATCATCACACACATGGCTTTAGCGCAGGCGACTGCCAGAACGAGCACCATAGTGACGGGCTTGGCGAAATGCAGCACGTCAAAAGCCACCGACAATGCCGTGCATCCGCAGAGCACGAAAAAGATGGTCAGGTAGTTGACATGGTGGCTGGAATGATGTTCGTCCGACATAGCAGAGCCTGTGCAGCGGAAAGTGGTGGGAGAGCGAAGGTTGGCCGCGGTCGAATTGGGGTTGTTCAGATGATGTAGAGCATTGGAAACAGGAAGATCCAGACGAGGTCCACAAAGTGCCAGTAGAGGCCGCTGTTTTCGACCCAGTCGGTCCATTTTTCGTTCAGTGCTGAACCCTGTTTGAGGACGATGATGAACAGGATCATACCGACAATCACGTGAATTGCGTGAAACCCGGTCATGATGAAATACGTGGAGGCGAAGATGTTGCCGTAGACGATTGGATGGGGATCGAACACATGGGCTGAAACAAGTGCACCATACTGCTCGTTTGCCTTCATCTCATTGAGACGTTTTCGGGTCTCGTCGAGGGTGATTTCGGGGGGCTTTTCTCCGGCCTTGAGCTTTGTTCGGGCTTCAAGGAAGCCGGCCGGTGCGGCTGGATACTCGAGGGACACATTTGCAACCACGTGTTCGTGGAGGTCCTGCCATTTGAGGAACAGGGCATAGTCAGCGGCGGCGGACGTCTTCCACTGTTCAAACTGCTCGGTGGTCAGTTCATTCGGACGTTCGCCATTCGGGATTTCACGGATCAGGTTGGCGACGTTGAGGATGTCACCCGGCTGTGGGTAGGAGACAACTCCGGCATCGATGTAGCGTGAAAAACGCTCGCGGACGAGTTCCTCGAGTTGGTTGCTGACTTTCTTCACCGCCTGGGAGGCGGTTTCGGGGATCCGTCCCGGCAGGATGTCATGATCGATCTTGCCCTTGTATTCCACGCCTTTGATGCCGAGGAAGACAAAGGCGAGGATCAGCGTGACCCAGAGGAACTGGCGGGCGCGGGCAAAGTTCTTCAGAGCCATTGCCTCGTGGGCAACCACGACGCAGTAGCTTGAGACGATGAGCACGAATGTGTTGACGCCGCCAAGGAGCACATTGATGTGGGTATCGTTGTAATCCGTGGGCCAGCCGCGGGATCCCAGTCGCAGCACGATATACGAGCCAATGAAGGCCGTGAAGAACATGATCTCGGTGCCGAGGAACAGCCACATTCCCAGTTTGGAGTTGGGAATGGGAATTCCCATTCGCAGGGCCGGAGCTTTGGGGGAGTGAGACATGGGCGATTCGCTGAGTTAGAGAACGGACAACGGTTGGATCGGTCAGATCGTGAGCCGCAGGAAATCGAACACAAGACAGACAAGGAGCACAGGCAGGCAGATCAGTGAACCTGCCAGCAAACGTCTGGCGCGGAAATCAGAGCGGGTGAAAGCAAAGCGGATGGTTAACCAGAGATATCCGGTGGAGAGGACGAGGGCCGCTGCAAGATATCCGGAGCCGGCCAGTCCGACAAATCGTGGCAGGCAGGCTACGGGAACGAAGGCCACAGCGTACAGCATTGCCAGCAGTCCAGTGAGACGACCACCGTCAGTGAAGGACGGGAGCATTTTCAGGCCTGCATCCGAGTATTGCTGGCGGTAGATCCAGCCGATCGCGAGGAAGTGCGGGAATTGCCAGACAAAGAACAAGGCGAACAGCGCGAGACACTCGATTCCAGGTTGGCCACCGGCTGCCAGCCATCCGAGAACCGGCGGCATCGCACCGGGGATGGCACCGATGGTGGTGCAGAATTCGGATCGTCTTTTGAGCGGGGTGTAGGCACAGACGTAGCAGAGCATTGTGAGCAGTGAGGCGGCGCTGGTCAGGGGGTTAACGAGCGTCCAGAGGAGTACGGATCCGAGGACGGCAAAGGCGGAGCCAAGCAGCAGCCCCTCGCGGCGGGAAATACGTCCGGAAGCGAGCGGTCGTGCGGTCGTACGGGCCATCCGGTAATCACTGTCCGCCTCGATCACCTGGTTGAGTACGCTGGATGCTGCCACGAGAAGACAGATTGAGGGAGCGGCGATTGCCAGCAGCAACCAGTCCACGAGTTCGGTGGAGCTGAGTATAAAGCCTGCCGCGACGGCCACTGCGGACATCAACAGAATTCTGGGACGCACCATCTGGCGATACTCCGCCAGGCGGTCCACGCTCACGGCTTGTGCCGCGTCCAGCGAGGCTGCAGCACTCATGCGGGCCTCCCGTCCGCTGCAGCCACAGAGCCGGACAATTCAGCATTCACCGTGGTCAGACAGCCTGCGGAGTGAAGTCTGATGACTGAGAGGCTGGTGACGCAGCTGGAGGCGAACAGAAACATCCCCGCGACTGTGTGCAGGCTGCAGACAACGGCCTGCTCAAGCGACCCTGTGACGGCTACGTACCCGATGTCTGCCAGCCCGAACCGCGCCATCATCGCGCCGAGGCCGAGGGTGAACTGGACGGCAAGGAAGGATGCAACGAGGAGGCCACAGGTTCTGAGGAGAGGGTGCGAGACGGTGACCAGTCTGGCAGCGATGTAACCACCGGTCAGGAGAACAGCGACGGCCCCGAGTGCATGTTCTGTCTTCAGCAGGTGCAGGTGTCGGAGAGCACCACCGAGAGCGTACTGCAGCAGAACAAGGATTGGAAAGGACGCGGATACTGCGTACGTCAGCAAACCAGGTCGGTCGTCCTGAATCCGCAGCCATGACGGCCAACGATCAGCGAGGAGCAATCTGAACAGCACACATGATGTGAAGAACAGGGCACCGGTGAGGCTGTGCGTCATGGCCATGACCTGGGCATCCATCAGCACTCGAGCACCGCCGAGGAGTCCCTGAGCGATGACGGCGAGCAGAATTCCGACCGAATACCTTCTGATCCAACCCGGACCGGAGCGCCAGCCGGCAACTGCGAGAGCGATCGCCACACAGCCGATCAGCACACCTGCGAGTCTGTGTCCGTGTTCAACGAACTTGTCCGGGTTACTGCGGAAATCCTGGAACCACGGGTACAGGAGCATGTTCTGACCATCAGAGGAAGGCCAGTCGGCGAACGCCATACCGGCCTTCATGGTGGTCACAAGGGCTCCCATGCCAATCGGCAGCAGCGCAACGATGCACGTCAGCGAGGCGAGCAGCCTGACTGCAGAGTGCTTTGATGACTGCGTGCCGTTCAAGGGAAGACTCCCGACTACAACAATTGCAACTAGTGGTGGGCGACAGCGGTCCTGACGACACCGGCCGGCGGCGGAGAAGTCTGCAGAATGAAGTCCTGACCGAGTGCTTCTGCTTCGGGTGAGGAGTACTCGTAGGGGCCGCGATAGCAGACCGGTGGAACGTCAAAGTTGCCGTGTCCCGGAGGTGATGGTGCCGACCATTCGAGACCATTTGCCTGCCATGGGTTGCGTCCGCACTTCTCGCCGCGGAAGATGCTGTAGAAGAAATTCCCCAGGAGCAGGAACTGTGCACAACCCATGACAATCGCCGAGATGGTCATGAACTGGTTCATCGGCAGGAGGTGTTCGAGGTAACCGTGGAGGTAGGGGTCTGCGTAGCGTCGCGGCATGCCGGCGATCCCCAGCAGGTGCATCGGGAAGAACGTGCCGTTCATGCCGATGAAGGTCAGGACAAAGTGCACCTTCTGCACGCGATCACTCATCAGGCGGCCGAACATCTTCGGGAACCAGAACTGAATGCCCGCGAACACGCCGAACAGCGTTGCTCCGAAGAGCACATAATGGAAGTGGGCGACGATGAAGTAGGTATCATGGAAGTAGATGTCGACCGGTACAGCGGCCATGAAGATACCGCTGAGCCCTCCGACGATGAACAGCGCCACGAAAGCGGCACAGTTCAGGAACACGGCGTTGAACTGGATATTTCCGTCCCAGATGGTTCCGATCCAGTTGAACACTTTGATGGCGGATGGCAGGGCGATCATCATGGTGGAAGTCATGAAGGTCATGCCGAGTGCCGGGTTCATGCCGCTGGTGAACATGTGATGTCCCCAGACGATGAAGCCGAGACCGGCGATGGCGGCCATGGAGTAAACCATTGGCTTGTAGCCGAAGACCGGCTTACGGCTCATGCACGAGAGCATGTCAGAGACCATGCCCATGGCGGGCAGGAGCATGATGTACACTGCGGGGTGCGAGTAGAACCAGAAGAGGTGCTGCCACAGCAGGGGCTGGCCACCGCCCACGGTCGGAGCGGCGTTGTTGACCACCAGACCCGAGGGAATGAAGAAGCCGGAGTGAATGGAGGTGGGCAGCAGCTCATGGAGTCTGTCGAACACCAGCATAAAGCCGGCCGCAGTGAGAACCGGGAGAGCGAAGGCCTGCAGAATGGCGGTGATGAACATGGACCAGATGGTGAGCGGCATGCGGAACAGTGTCATTCCGGGAGCTCGCATGTTGATGATGGTGGTCATGTAGTTGACGGACCCCATCATGGACGAAACACCGACGAGGGTGAGTCCGAACAACCACCATGTTTGAGCGGCGCCGGATCCGGGTGCGGCTGACGCGATGTCGGACAGCACGGGATAGGAGGTCCAGCCGTTACCGGGGCCAGCCGTTGCACCGCCAGCCACGAAGCTGATGCCGAAGCAGAGGATTGCCGGCCACATGAACCAGTAGCTGAGCATGTTCAGGACCGGGAAGGCCATGTCGTCGGCACCGATCTGCAGCGGGATCAGAAAGTTTCCGAACGCTCCGGCAAGCACCGGGATGATCACCAGAAAGATCATCACGGATGCGTGCATGGTGAACAGCATCGTGTAGAACTCGGGGCTGATCTGACCGCCTTCGGTCTGGAACAGTCCGAACAGCCGCCCGATGATTGGCATGTTTTCCCAGGGGAATGCAAGCTGCCAGCGGACCGCGAGGGCAAGTGCTCCGCCAACCATCAGCATCAGGATGGTCGTAATCAGAAACTGAATGCCAATGACTTTATGGTCGGTGGAGAACACATACTTCGAGATAAACGATTGCTCGTGGTGACCATGACCATGAGCGTGGTCGTCATGGGTGTGTGTATCGAGCGCTGGAGTGATGGTGGCCATGTTGGTTACCGCCAAAAAACGTGTTCAGGAGCCGTAAATTCAGAATTGGCTTTCCGGAGAATCACTGGCTGGACTGTTCGTCTGCCACGCCGTCGTCATTTTGTTCCTGTTCGAGCCTGGCCAGATAAGCCTGAACCTGTTCGGGGGTTTCCGCGATGATTCGGGCCTTCATTTTGTAGTGTCCCCAACCGCAAAGTTCGGCACACAGCAGCTCATATTCGCCGGCCTTCTCAATCTCGAACCACACAGGGATGATCAGGCCGGGAACGGCGTCCTGTTTGACGCGAAGGCGGGGCACGAAAAAGGCGTGCTGTACGTCCTGGGTGCGGAGGTTGATCATGGTCGGCTGAGTCGCGGGGACGTGGACTTCGTTCACGTAGTAGAGGTCTCCCGGACGCGGCTCAGTCATCAGCTGTGTGCCGGGTTTCGGATAGCGGATTCGCCATTCGAACTGACGGGCCATGACTTCGGCAACGGGAGCGTTGCGGGCTTCTTTGGGGAAGTTGGAGAGCACGCGGATTTCAGCGAGCACATCCAGCTGCGTGAGGGAGATGAACACGAGGATAAAGGCCGGAACGATCGTCCAGATGATTTCGAGTTTGTGGCTGCCGTGGGAGAACCACGCCTTGCCTGACGGTTCCTTCACGGCCCCTTTCCAGAGGGCATAGCCAAGTGCGAACTGGGTGCCAACAAACGTAACAGTCACGATGATCAGAATCAGGTAGAACAGACCATCGATCTGGTGCCCGAGTGTTGAAAGAGGGGGGCTGGGGAACCACCAGTTGTTGGCAGGGGCAACAGCGCACAGCCACAGGGCTACGAGAGGCCAGAACCAGAAGAAAAGGGCCCAGAACTTTTTCACCGTAAGCACTCCGGAGAAGAGAGAAATTCAGTTCTGCGAGTCGGCAGCGGCAGCAGCAACAGTTTCAGCCGGGGCTTCGCCGACCGCCCCTGTCTCGGATTCAAACTGCAGGCTGAGCACGTAATTGACGACGTGCCAGATGTCTTCATGCGGGGTATTCTTGAAGGCTGGCATCGACGAACCCTTGATGCCGGCATAGATGCGATTAAACACGTCAATTGGGCGACGTCCACCGCGGAAGATTCCGGTTTGGAGATTTCGCGGCTGGTTCAGGTTGCCCCAGATGTCGTGGAGCCCAGCTTCGGGATAGAGTTCGTCAGTCAACGGATTCTTTTCAAAAGCGATGGTCTGCGGACCGTTGCCGGCACCGTCGATCCCATGACAGTTTGCACAGTTCAGGGCCTTACCCAGGTACAGTTCACGACCACGGCGGCGAGATTCGGGGCTGTCGGGCACTCGGGGCACAGACGGCACCACTTTGGACTCTTCAGCCTCGGCGGTCGTCCAGGTTTCAGCAAGTTCATCGCCAGCGGTCTCAGCCGTCTCGGGCATGTCATCTTTCAGGAAATCCGCCAGTTCCTGAACGATATCCTGACGCGACTCGCTCTGCAGTCGAGTTTCGAGGGCCTTGCTTGAGAAGTCGGCTGCGAGTTCGCTCACCAGTTTCTGTTCGTATTCGCCACGCATCGCCAGGAAGCGAACGTATTCAACAAGAGCCTCGAGTTCTTCGTCCTTCATCAGCAGGAAGGACGGCATGTAGGTTCCCGGAATCCCATATTTCAGCACTCGCAGCAGGTCGTCGCGGGTAGCACGAGAACTATCGATTGTCGAGGTGAATTTGAAGATGCCGTTGCGATAGTCGCGTGGTCTGGGGTAGAGATACTGTGCCGTCGGACCGTTGCCGTCTCCGGCGGTGCCATGGCAGTGGCTGCAGTGTCTCATGTAGAGGACGCGACCGGATTGCAAAAGATTTCCCGGGTCGAGCGTGCAGTTGTCACCTGCGGCCGGAGCAACTTCGGGGGCTGACGCGAGGGTCGCTTCACCCTTCTCGGCGTTCCAGTCACTAATTTCGTAGGACTTGCCGGCCCCATCACCGGATGTGAGTACCAGGCGGCCGGCACGCACCGGGAACGGTGTGGTCTCGTCGGCAGTCAAACGGATGACCGGTTTATCGCCGGCGACGTACTCCGCCACCGATGATGTAACGCCGCCCCACTCCACTGGGAGCTTCTTCCATGCCTTGAGGTGCTGTGGGTTGCCGAACTTCTCGTCGACCAGCGGAGTCACTCCGGGGGTCGTACCCACGCCGCTTTGGGCTTCCGGAATCAACGCCAGAGTGCGTTTGCTGGGCGCAAACGAGGACTGGAAGTCTGAACAGCCAGCGGCTGTGAGCAACAAACCCGCGATACTTAGCGTTGTCAGTCCGGACACCCTGGACATTGCCTTTGCCTCGATTGAAAAGCCAGTGAGCGGAGAAGTGATGTTTCAGAGTTTCAGCAGGGAAGCCGGGTAGTCGATGCTGACTTCGGCAGTTTCCCCGGCAGTGATTTCGACTTCCAGCTTTCGCTGGACGAATCCACCGTTGGCGGCTTCGTGCCAGACAACGAATGAGTGTTTGCCAGCCGGAATGTTTGCAATCTCAAATTCACCGCTGGCGTTACTCACCGCACCAAACGGGTGGTCCAGCGGCAGGTGCCAGGCATTCATCCATGCGTGGAAGTCACATTTCACGGCCAGGGGAACGGCCTCAGCCTTGGTGTAGGCGAAAGACACAAGTCCATCCCGGTCCATGGGATTCACGGTGCTGTTGATCGCGGCGTTCTTGCTGGGGAAAGTGTGCGTGTTGTGGGCCACAGAGTCGTTGCTGAGGACTTTGACTGTCTGCCTGACCGGAATGATCACTGCGTGCGGTATGAACTTGCAGGTCTTCTGGTCGAACAGAAATGGCTCCGCGGGCACCTCGAGCGGCCTGGCACCCTTTGGAGCCTTCGACAGGTATACGAATACGTTGGACACGGCTCCGTCGGGGCCGACGATGAGGCGTTCGTCCGGAACGTCTTCTGCGGCGCACACTTCAGCGTCTTTCACGGCGCTGCCTTTGGCGATCAGCAACGGCAGCGTGGGGGAGCCTCCGCTGAGTGTGACCTTCCCCTTCAGACTACCGGTCGGAAGTTCCGCTGAGGATTCAGATGTCGCCTCTGCGGCCTCTGCATCTTCCCCGCCCGCCTCGATGAACGTAACCTCGGGAACCACACCGGCTCCGCCACCGTAGCTGCCGCAACCGACGGTTGCCGACAGCGCCATGGCAGAAAACACCAGAATAAACTGTCCGCGAATCGACTTCATTCTTCTTCACCCCCTGCCGCAGGAGCCGGTGCTGTGGTGGGCTGGCCGGGCGGCTGGTAAACGGTTGGTCCAATGTCTTCAAGCAACCGCGAGTAGTTCATGAGAGCGTCGCGGACAGCAATCACGTGGGCGTCAGGGTCAGCCTTGAAACGATCAGGAAACTGGCTGCCGTTCTTCGGGAAGTTGACGGGCATGGATGTGTAAGGCGTGATCCATGAAGGCCGGTACAGCCAGAGTTTGACCCAGTCGGAACGGAGTCTGTTCTGGACGTCGATCAGATTCGGGCCCTGGATGTCCTTAGCGGGATCCGAGACCTTGAACTTGCGGGCACCCACGGAGTGGCACTTGATGCAGAGTGGACCATTCAGCAGATCCCAGGAATGTCCGAGGTAGGACTGTCCGAGTTCGAGGTGGCCGGAGGCGGTGAGCTGAGCTTCCCGGCCGTCGATATAATCCACGTCTTTCGGAGCCTGCTCTTCATACGGGAACTCCGCACCGTCGACGGCAGCGAAGTAGTTCGCCAGCGTGCGGGCCTCGGCGGGGCTCATATTGAACTTTGGCATCCGCAGGACGGTGGTGTATCTGATCTTTCCGGGCTCCAGCAGGAACTCGTAGAGCCATGACGTCTGGACTTTCACACCCTCCTGATAGAGTGGCGGCGGTGAAGCCTGCCATGCCAGATTTCTCTGGTCAAACCGGTAGGTCAGGAGACGGTCGACGAGGACTTCTGCGAATTGGCCTCCTCGAGCATCCTGGAGGGAGATCAGGCGGGATTCGGGGAAGTTGATCTTGGCCCCTGGAAGCAGCCGTTTGGCTTCATCGCCGTTGCCGAAATCGACAGGTTCCCAGACGTCAAACCCGTATTCGCGAAGTTCCGGATCCGTTTCCTCGGGGTCTGGTCGCTGTGCGACGAACCCGTGGAACGAAGCAACGTGCAGTTTGAGCTTTTCCTCATCGACCCTGATGGTTTTGGTCTCGCCTGTGAGTCCCTGGCGAGGAGGACGCATCTTCAGCAGCAGTTCGAGGGCCGCCGGGTGGTCGCCGGCATCCAGCTGTGTGGAGTCGATGGAAGCCAGATCTGCGGCGAATGTCACTTTAGGCAGTTCAACCACGTGACAACCCGTGCAGTTGTACTTGGCCAGCAGGAATTCCCCTTCAATCCGAGTTTTCTCGCGTTCATCGGGAGTGTAGATGTACTCGGGACCGGGTGGTTCGGCGACGAGGCCGAGAACAAATGTTGCGATGGCCTCAATTTCATCCTCCTTGAGGGGGAATTTGGGCATTCTCAGACGTTCGTCGTAGCCTTTGGTCTCGGTTTTCTCGTAGTCGTAGCTGCGGGGTGCTCTGAGTTTCTGCCAGACGAAGCCGGGGCGACCGTGACGCTGCAGGCTGTTGTAGAAGAACGCCGCCGACATCTCGGAGACTTCTTCCTCCGGAGTGAATTGTCCGGCACTTGCCCCGCCTGCAGCAGCTTTCTTGTGGGCCGTGACAACGCGTTCTGCGGTGCTGGAGAACTTACTGCCTGCGGGCTCCCCGTGATGATGCAGGAACTCTTCAATGTGCTCAAAGCCCAGTTTACTGGTGTCCTTGCGACCCCAGTCCTGCAGTGCGACGCCGATCGGGCGAGCGTCCTCGTAGCCGGGCATGTCGTGGCAGGCGTAGCAGCCGTATCGGGAGATCGTCTTGCGGCCAACGTAGGCTAGCTTCATGCGATGCCAGGTTGCTTCGTCAACGGCAGCACCATCAGCGGTTGCGAGGACTGCTTCGTCACCGATGACATCAGCTTGCTTGTCCGGGAAGGTACGGGTGCGGATGATCTCCTGGGCCCGTTCCACGCCGAAGCGACCTTTCCTGAGGTAGAGTTCGACGAGCTTGTCCAGTTCTGCAGGTTCAACTTCGCCGACCGGGAATGTTCCAGGTTCGCCCTGTGCAAGCAGGAAGGCGGTGATGTCGGCAGCGGGGTCGATGTCCGTGGTGCCATCCACGTCCTTATATGCATCAAGGTAGAGATTTGGCATCTGCGTCCGCTTGTGGTATCGCTCCGGTTCGCGGATCCAGGTGTAGAGCCAGTCGCTGAAGGCGGGGTTGTCGGCGTTGCGGCGGACTTTCTGATGGATGTCGCTGATGTTGGGCCCGAAGTCCTGTTTGCTCTCAGGCACAGTGCTGTGCTGGTGGCAGGCCAGACAGCCGCGCTCGACAAAGAGTTTCTGTCCGCGTTCGGCGTCCGGCTGATAACCGTCGGCCGGCTTGAGCAGGTCGATGGGCTGGCTGGTGGAGAGGAGCACTTCGGCGATGCCGGCGAGTTCTGCTGTTTCGAATTTTTTGGTCTGTTCGCGGTCAGCGTCCCCGAGGTGATCGGCGAGACTGAAGAACTGGGGCATTTTGGTGGAAGGTCGATATCGACCGGGAATTTCGGTCCAGTACTGGATGAACTCGGAGCTGGTTTTGGAGGCGATGTGCCGCAGGCTGGGGCCGACTTTTCGCAGCTTACCGGCTACCTGAGTGGGGTCAGCCGCGATCTTTGCAGCATCCTCTTCGGTTTGGGGCTCGAGTCTGCGGTCGGGGCCGATCGGCTTACCGGCGTTGAATCCATGGATTTCGTGACAGCCGTAGCAGCCGTACTTTCGCAGCAGCATGTCGCCGCGATGCACCTTTGGGGCACTGGCGCCGAATTTCGGGTGCACGCCAAGTTCAGTCACGTTGTGGTGGCACTTGATACAAGTGGATTCGATGAAACGATCCGGCTGCATCGGGTATTCCCAGAAGTGGTTGGGGTGAAACCCGTACTCGTGATGCCACTGCTCCGCGATGTGCGGATCGTTGGGTGTGTGCTCAGCATTGCCGAAGCTGGTACCGGAGCCCTGCCCGTCGTGGCAGATGGTGCAGCCGAACTTAGACACCGGGTGGGGGCTGGACGCAGTGCAGTAGAGAGCCGTATTGGGGTGGGTGGAATAGGGCTGGGGAAACTGATTCGCCTTGACCCATTGCTTTACATCAGCCGTTTCCGGATGTCCTGGCGGATAGGCAGGATCACCGGAGCCCGTCGTCTTATCAATATTCTGGTGGCAGGTGCGGCAGCGGTCAAAACGTGCAATTTTGCTCATGCCGAGGGTGATCTCGAGCGTTGGCAGCCAGTCCTGCACGACCTTGAGATGGGAGTTGAAACCGTCAATGATGGGCATTTCCATCAGGGTGCGTTTGAACGCGGAAACGGCGTTTGACGGAGCGATGGTTTCCAGCAAGCCGTTAATGCGATCATACTCGGCCGACAGCTTCGTCTTGTCTGCTTCAAGCTGGTCTACGGTGGCAGTGATTGCCTTGGCTTCGGCGGACAGCTTCGCGAGTTCCTCGCGGGCGGCATCAAGCTCCTTTTGACGTTCGTCACAGAGTTGCTGACGAAGTTCAAATTCGGCCTTGCGAGCGGCCATGACTTCTTTGGCGAGTCCGTCGCGGACCGCAAGGTCAAGGTTTGCACGGGCTTCGTCGCGATCGGAATTTCTGAACTTCAGGTCAATCTCCAGCGATTCGACCGTGCGCTCCTGCTGGCTGAGTTTCCTGAAGAGTTCAGCATTGGCCTGCTTCTGGGCGTCGGTTTCTTTAGTGGCTTCACTGAGCTGCTGGCGAACCTGCTGGAGTTGCTCGTACTCGGGCGAACCTTCGAGCCGTGCGCGATCGTTTCTGCGCATCTCGGCGTCAATGGCGAACACGTTCCGCTGTACCCCACGCCATTCATCAGCCTGATCCTGACGGAGCATGGCGTAGACAGCGAGCAGCAATACGACGGAACTGGCTGCGAAGACTGCGTGCAGTTTCTGCTGGTTCCAACGGAAATGGTCTGTTGCTGGCATAGCAGTGGCCGGGCCTTGAGAGGGAGGAACTGGTGAGAAGTACGGGTTGGATCAGATGTTGAAGAACCACTCTGGAATACCGACAATATATTTCAGAGCAAACGCCCATCTGAGCAGCATCTTGATTGGGAGAATAGCCATCCAGAGAATGAGATTCGAGAACACCAGGAATCGGATGACTCCCATCCGCACGAAGTAGGTGCGGAGGATCGTGAGTCCGAGGATTGGCGGGAGCAGGGCGAAATAACCAATGATCAGGAGGATGCCAGGGGCTTCGCGGAGCAGGATCGTGCCGAGGCCTGAGCCTTTTGGCAGGCCCTGACCGAGTCCGTTCCAGAAGAATTCGCTTAGGTTGACGTTGTTTGCGGCTTCAACCTTGTGCACGTCCCAGTACTCGTAGATTCCGAAGAAGTTCCAGTTGGGACCGCGGAGGAAGGTGCCGAGCACGATAAGGGCGACCCAGAGGGGCAGGAAGCCGAACAGGAACGTGGTCACTGCGAAGGCTCGTTGTTTGAAACAGTAGTACCCATTTCCGACTTTGTTGAAGTCGATGTAGGGGATTGCCATCAGACCGCCGAGGATGATGGTTGGCAGAACCACTCCGGCAAGCCATGGGTCGAAGTAAACCAGCATTTCCTGAAGGCCAAGGAAGTACCAGGGAGCTTTGGACGGATTCGGCGTTTTCACTGAGGAACCGGGTTCTTCGAGGGGCGCCTTGAGTGCGATACCCCAGAAGATCAGCACGGCGGTGAGGATCACCATGCAAATGAGTTCGGTGTAGACGAGGTCTGGCCAGACGAGCACTTTTTCATTGTCTTCCTGTTCAAACAGGGGGCGACCTTCTTCCATGCGGCGGTCATTATCAACGGCACGCCGGAAGTAAATCCAGGTGCAGAAGGCGACAATAAACAGCATGGCCACGATGGGGACGTTGTCCGGCTTGCCAACGATCTGGCGGAAGTCGAAGTCGGTAAGGCTGAGTCCCATAAAGAGCAGGGAGGCGTTGAGCAGCACGAAGGCAACGCGGGGTTTGGTCCACCATTCGCGAAGAGCGATCATGGCCCAGAGGCCCACGATGGACAGGAAGAAGTAAAGTACCGGGTTGGAGAAGTAACGATCGAATGGTCCCTTGAAGGCTTCAGGGAGGACGATGAGGAAGCCTTCGGGGGGATAGGTGAAGTGGTAAAGGGAGACCATGAGCAGGATGGAGCTGTAGGTGGCCCAGCCGGCAGCGATGGGGATCCCGCTGCGGGTTTCACCATCTTCACGGTAGCTGCGAACGGTCCATGCGGCGTTCATCAGGAACATCAGCAGGTAGTACCAGCCAAGCCCTGTGAGAACGCTGGCGGTGAGATCGGGATGGGCATTCAACATCGAACGATTACTCTGCTGGAAGAATGCGGGGAACAAAAACGAAACGATGTCGACGGGGCACAGAGAGCGTTCAGAGGGGCTGGCTGATGCCACCGTCCTTGCGAACGCGCCAGAAGTGCACGGCGATCAGTCCGCTGACGACGAGCGGGATGGCCACGCAGTGCAGGATGTAGAAGCGATTCAAGGTCGCTTCGCCGACGAAGCGTCCTCCGAGGAGGATGAACTTGGCATCGGACGCATTGGTGATCAGTTCGTAGCCGCTGGTGTTGAACACCTGAAAGCCGGGGCCTTCGACGCCGAGGAACGGAGTGGCTTTGGCCATGTTGGAGCCCACGGTGATGGCCCAGATTGCGAGCTGGTCCCAGGGGAGCAGATATCCGGTGAAGGACAGGAGGAGCGTGAGCACCAGCAGGAGGACCCCGATCACCCAGTTGAATTCCCGCGGCGGCTTGTAGCTGCCGGTGAGGAACACGCGGTACATGTGGAGCCAGACGGTGATCACCATGGCGTGGGCACCCCAGCGGTGAATTTCACGCATGATACCCAGGGTCTGGACGTCGCGGAGTGCCTGAATGTCGTAGAAGGCCCATTCGAGTGTGGGCCGGTAATAGAACATCAGCAGCACGCCGGTGATGGCTTCGACGAGGAACAGGAAGAACGTGATGCCTCCCATGCACCATGTGTATGAGAGTGCGATCCCCTGCTGTTTGATGGAGACGGGGTGCAGGTGGAGGAAGAAGTTGGTCAGCATCACGACGACGCGGTTACGACGGTCGGTCGGAGCCGGGTGGCGGAAGACGCTTTTCCAGATTTGTGAGTTTCGAATGTAGTCGCCGACTGACACGTCAACCCCTCAATTCGCCATGGAGTAAAGGCAGAAAGCCATGTGGAATTTTGCCCCCGGGCAGAACACCGGTGGCGGAAGATCAGCCCACGCCAACGAAGGACGAGGCGTTGGTCCATTGACCGAGTTCTCGCTGGAACTTGATGCTTTTATCAACTTCCAGCATGCCGTCTTCGGCGAGCCGCAGGCCGACGCGTTCGAGCGGACGGGGAGCGGGGCCTTCGAAGTTAATGCCGGTTTTGTAGAAGCCCGAGCCGTGGCAGGGGCATTTGAACTTTTGTTCGCCTTCGAGCCAGTTGGGTGTGCAGCCGAGGTGCGTGCAGACTGTGCTGAGGGCGTAAATGCAGCGGACTCCGTCGACTTCGTTGTTGACGACCCAGATATTGAACTGGGCCTGCCATTTGGTGGAGACGGTGCCGGGGGCGTAGTCTGACGGGGGGCCGATTTTGAAGCGGGTGGGCGGTTCGACGAGCACGTTGGGCATCATGAACCGGGCGAGTGCCAGAGTGGATGCGGTGGCTGTGGCGACGAAAGACGTCCAGGCGATCACGACTGGGCTGAGCAGTGTGGCGGCGATCGAAGCGAGCACAGAGCGACGTTCGACTGCGGTGGCTTTGGCTGTCGCAGCGGCCGCGGGGGCTGTTTTGCCGGGGAGTGGTTTTGACGGGAGTACGACTTTGGGAGCCGGCGTGCCTGTTTCGGCGGAGCGTGCGGCCTTGATCATTTCGGCGGGTGACAGGCCCACTGGTTTTGCAGCAGCGGTCGGAGCGGCCTTGGGAGCAGCCGGAGCAGCAGCGGCCGGAGCAGCAGCGGGGGCCGCACCCGCTTTGTTGGCGCGGATGGCAGCCATGATGTCGGCCGGGGATTTGGAAGCGGCAGGTGCAGCAGCGGCAGGTGCAACAGCGGCGGCCGGGGCAGCACCCTTGTTTGCACGGATGGCAGCCATGATGTCGGCGGGGGATTTTGGTGCAGCCGCAGGTGCGGGTGCCGCCGCAGGTGCAGTGCCGGACTCAGCTGCGGGAGCAGCAGCGGGCTTATTTTTGCGAATGGCCGCCATGATGTCGGCGGGGCTTTGGGGGGCCGCCGCGGGCGCAGCAGGTGCGGGCGAATCGGAGGCTTGAGCCGGAGCAGCGGGCGATCCGGCTGCCTTTGCCGCACGGATTTTGTCGATAATGTTGCCGGAGGAGCTTTGTGAGTCTGTCATTCCGCTGTGCCGACCATCAGGAGAAAGGAAAGCGGGGCCCGAAGGCCACCTGAGAGGAGACGCAAATCGTTGAAAATTCCAGATTTTCGCTGCGATCTGCGCAGGCCGCCGGTTTGATTCTGTCTCTGCAGTTTCGGACTGACAAGCCGGGCAAAAGTAGGCTGAATTCTTTTCTCAGAGGCAGGAAGCAGAACAGTGACATTCCCCGAGAGCGGGAACCGAATTGAGCGATTTGACCGTTGCAAACAGCCAAATCAGGCAGTGATTTGTGGTTATTCCGGCGGCTGCAGTCGTCGCCAGGCGTCGGGAAGGCTGGTCAGAAGATCTGAGGCGATCATGGCTCTGGGGGTGTATTTGTCAGCCGCGAGATCGCCGGCGAGGCCGTGCACGTGGACGCCGATGGCGGCGGCTTCGAATTCCGGAAGTCCCTGGCCCAGCAGCGAGGTGATGATGCCTGTCAGCACATCTCCACTGCCCCCGGTGGCCATCCCGGAGTTACCGGTGTCGTTTAGGAACCAGCGTGCCCCGTCAGTGACGATTGTGCGGGGGCCTTTGAGTACGAGTACGACGCTGTGGTTGCGGGCGAAATCAGCCGCAAGGCGTTCTCTGTCGGAGGCAATTTCAGAGGTGCTCAGGCCCGTCATGCGGGAGAATTCCCCTGGGTGCGGTGTGAGCACACACGGATGTTGGCGCGGTTTTGTGAGCTGAGTGCAGAGCTCCGGCTGCAGGGCATCTGCGTCGAGCACCAGGGGGCAGGCGGCGGTTTGGACGAGAGCGCTGATCCAGGCGGTTGCAGCGGCAGTGCGTCCGATACCGGGCCCGATGCCAATCGCATCGCGGCCGTTGATGAGTTCCTGAAGGACGGTGCCGGCAGGTGGCAGCAGGCCGGCGGAATCATCGGGCAGTCCGAGGGTCATGACGCAGGGTTCGCAGGCGGCGACGAGCAGCTGAATGGTGCGGGGAACGCAGGCGGTGACGAGCCCCGAGCCGGACCTGAGTGCGGCGACTGAGGCGAGGCACACGGCACCGCTCAGGCCCACGGACCCGCCAACCACGGCGACTCGACCAAACGTCCCTTTGTGCCCGTCAGCCGGCCGTTCCGGGAGTGTTGGCAGGGGGCACAAGGTGAGGTTTTTGTTGGGTGTTTTCAGGGGAGGGTGGTTGGCCATGTGCGTGATCCGTGCGGGGGAGTGTTGCAGCGGGCTGTCGGCAATGCCATTGTTCCGTTGGATTGTGGATTGGGGAATGCCGAATTGGGGGAAACGCCAGCCGAATTCGAAATCCCCGGGCAATCTGGTTGCGTTTCAAAACTCCACCCTGGAAACTGCGGTGGCAGCTGCCGGGGCTCTGCTCTGTCTGTGCCGACGGTTGGTGGCAGCCTGTGGTTTGCCTGTGTGCTGGTGTGTGTGCTGGTGGTGTAAGACGACCTGACAGGAACCTGACCGAGATCAGGTATGGAGCGTACGGGGTGCAGATTCTGGGGCTGGACATCGGTGGAGCGAACATCAAGGCAGCGACGGCGGACGGGGAGTCTCGCAGTGAGCCGTTTGCGTTGTGGCGTGCGCCGCAGGAGCTGGCCGGTCGTCTGCAGCGGCTGGGTTTGCCCGTCGGTGGTGGTCGTCCCGACCTGATCGCATTGACGATGACGGGGGAGCTGGCGGATTGTTTTGAGTCGAAGTCTGAGGGTGTGCGGCGGATTGTGGAGTCTGTGGAGGCGGGTTTTCCCGGCATACCGCTCAGGGTGTGGCTGACATCGGGGGAGTTTGCGGAGCCTGGGGACGCGGTGGAGTTATGGAATCTGGCGGCGGCCGGCAACTGGCATGCACTTGCTACCTGGGCTGCTCGTGCAGTTCCCTCCGGTCCGGGGTTACTGCTGGATATTGGTTCGACGACGACCGACCTGATTCCGCTGCTGGATGGTCAGCCGGTGATGACGGGGCGTACGGATCTGGAGCGGCTGATTTCCGGGGAGTTGATCTACACGGGAGTTCGCCGGACGCCTGTGTGTGCCCTTGCGGGGAGTGTTCCGCTGCAGCTGTCCGGGGAGTCGGGTACGGCCGAGCAGGTGCCGTTGGCGGCGGAGTTTTTTGCAACAGCGCTTGACTTGTATTTGTTGGTTGGAGAGACGGCGGAGGATGCTGGCGACTGCGACACGGCGGATGGTCGTCCGGCGACTCGGGAGTATGCTGCGAATCGATTGGCGCATCAGCTGTGCTGTGATTCGACTGAGCTGCATGACTGGCAGCTGCGGGATCTTGCGGGCTGGCTGGTGGAGCGTCAGGTGCAGTTGATGGCAGCGGGTGTTCGTCGTCAGCTGGCTGCGTTGCAGCGTGAGCTGACATTACGGGGCCGGGGTGACGAGTTGGTGCAGCCGCTGGTGAGTGGCAGTGGTGGCTGGCTGTCGGAGCGGGTGCTGGAGGCAGCCGGAGCGCGGATGTTGCCGGCGGCTGACATGTCGGCGATGTTTGTGCGGAACATCAGTGTTTGTGCGGCTGCCTTTGCGGCTGCGCGGCTGGCGGCAGAGCGGTGTGCAGACGATTTGTTGCCGATTCAGCTGGAGATCACCTGATGGCGGACCGTTTGGTGCAGATACCCTGCGAGGGCCGGGGTTTGGTGCCTTTTCATCCGAAGCGGGTGCCGCATTTATTTACGGACGTGCTGGTGCTGGGCGGGGGCATCGCTGGAATTCGTGCGGCTCTGGCGGTGGACGCATCATTGCGGACGGTGGTGGTAACGAAGGACGTGCTGCAGCAGTCGAACAGTGTTTACGCGCAGGGGGGCATCGCGGGGGTACTGGATCCGCTCGACGATTTCGCCAGTCACGCGGCCGATACGATTTCAGCGGGCAAGGGGCTGTGTCACGCCGGAATTGTGGAGCTGGTGGTGCGGGAGGCACCGCAGCGAATTCAGGAGTTGGTGGGGTTTGGTGCGGAGTTTGACCGGGTGGGAGACAGTCTGGCGCTGACGCTGGAGGGTGGTCACAGTCACGCGCGGGTGGCGCATGCGTTGGGTGATGCGACGGGTCAGGAGGTGATGCGGGCGATGACGCGTCTGGTGCGATCGCGCGAACAGATCGATTTCTGGGAGAAAACGTTCATTCTGGATTTGCTGACGGAGGGCGGCAGTTGTCGGGGGGCGCTGGTTTGGAACGCCAATCACGGTCGCACGTTTGTCTGGGCGAAGCAGACGATTTTGTGCACGGGGGGTGCCGGAGCATTATACCGTGAGACAACGAATCCATCGATTGCGACAGCTGACGGGCACGCAGCGGCTTTGCGTGCGGGTTGCGAGCTGCGGGACATGGAATTCATGCAGTTTCATCCCACGGTGTTGTACATTGCCGGCAGTTCGCGGCACCTGATTACGGAAGCGGTGCGGGGTGAGGGAGCGCATCTGGTGGACTGCACGGGCCGCCGCTTTATGCATGATTACCATCCATCCGGTGAATTGGCACCTCGGGATGTGGTGAGCCAGGCGATTACGGAACAGATGTCGCGAACGGCGCACCCCTGTGTGTATCTGGACTTGTCGCCGATCGGAACAGAGCGAGTGCGGCAGCGTTTTCCGCACATTGGCCGGGTGTGTGCGGATTTCGGTCTGGATCTGGCTCGGGATCGTGTTCCGGTGCGTCCTGGGGCGCATTACATGATTGGTGGAGTGATCACGGACGAGGAGGGGCGTACGAATCTGGAGAACCTGTGGGCTGCGGGTGAAGTCACGAGCAGTGGTCTGCACGGTGCAAATCGGCTGGCGAGCAATAGTCTGCTGGAGGGGCTTGTCTTTGGGCTCCGCTGTGGTCGGAACGCGTCTGCTGCGGCGCTGGGCATGTCGGACCGTTTTTCGGTACCTGGGGTGGAGTGGCAGGGAGAGCGGGGTGTACCGGCGGGCCATGAGCAGCTGGACATTCCGGACCTGAGGAATTCGCTGCGAAGTTTGATGGGTCGCAGTGTGGGAATTGTGAGGAACGAGCAGGAGTTGCTGGCGGCCTGCAGGCAGCTGGATTTCTGGACGGGCTATGTCTGCCGTCGGGACTTGAGTGATCCTTCCGGCTGGGAGCTCCAGAATATGCTTCTGGTGGCACGGGCGATGGCGGCTGCTGCGCTTGAGCGGCGTGAGAGTCGCGGCGTTCATTCCCGCAGCGACTTCCCTGAGGCGGTGGAGAGTCAGCGCAATCACATCGTGGTGCGTCGAGAGCAGTGAGGCAAGCAGATGGCGCGGGTGCTGGTGACGGGAGCGGCGGGATTTATCGGCATGCACACAGCTCAGCGACTGCTGGCGCGTGGCGACACTGTAACCGGCATCGACAACCTCAACGACTACTACCCGGTGCAGCTCAAGCATGATCGACTTGCTCAGCTCACAGGCCACTCGCAGTTTCATTTTGAGCAGCTGAGTCTGGAGGACCGCGGGGGGTTGGAAGTTTTATTTCGTGAGCGTTCGTTTGAGCGGGTCATTCATCTGGCTGCTCAGGCCGGTGTCCGCTATTCGCTCACCAACCCCCACGTCTACGCTGATTCAAATCTGACCGGTTTTGTGAACCTGCTGGAGTGCTGCAGGCACCAGCGGGTGGAGCATCTGACCTACGCTTCCTCCAGCAGTGTCTACGGGGCCAACAGGAAGGTGCCGTTTGCGGTGGAGGACCGGGTGGATCATCCGGTGAGTTTGTACGCGGCCACGAAGCGTGCGAACGAGCTGATGGCGCACACTTACAGTCATCTGTTTGGTTTGCCGACGACGGGGCTGCGGTTTTTCACTGTCTATGGCCCGTGGGGACGCCCTGACATGGCGATCTGGCTATTTACTGAGGCGATTCTGGCGGGCCGTCCGATTGACGTCTTTAATTTCGGTCGGATGCGGCGTGACTTTACGTATATCGACGACATTGTGGAGGGTGTGATTCGCACCAGCGATACGTTGCCGGTCCCGCGTCCGGACAGGAATGAAAGCACGGGAAGTTCGCCGACGGCACCATACCGTCTGTACAACATTGGCAACAATCAGCCGGTGGAGCTGCTGCGGTTGATAGAGGTTCTGGAAGAGGCGCTGGGCCGGCGTGCTGAAAAACGTCTGCTCCCGATGCAGCCGGGCGATGTGGAGGCCACGTGGGCTGACATTGATGATTTGCAGCGCGAGGTTGGATTTGTGCCGAGGACTCCGATTGAAACCGGCGTGCGGCGGTTTGTGGAGTGGTATCTGGGCTGGAAGCGGTCGGGTATCAGCGGGCATTAATTGGATCGACATCCACGGCGAGTTCCACATCTTCGGGGAGCTGCAGATGTTGTTCGACTCGGAGCCAGAGCGAGCGGATGAGATCGGGAGAGGATCCGCAGATCTGGAGGTGGAACCGCCAGAGATTTCGCAGTCGCACGACGGGAGCGGGGGCTGCGCCGAGAACGCGCAGATCGGCTGTTTCGGCGGTGCGGGCATTGCGAAGTCGATCGGCGATGGCGATGGCCGTTTCGCGAGTGCGTTGTTCATCGGGACCGCGGAGGATGATGCGGGTGACACAGCTGAACGGAGGGGCTTTGGCTTCGTTGCGTTCGGTGAGTTCGTGTCGGGCGAAGCCGAGATAGTCGTGTCGGGCGGCAAACTTCACAGCGGGGTCATCGGGAGTGGAGGTCTGAACGAGGACTCGCCCGCCTCGTTCCCCGCGTCCGGTGCGACCGGCGACCTGTGCGATGAGCTGGAACGTGCGTTCCGCGGCGCGCAGATCGGGTTGTCGGAGCATGGTGTCGGTGTCGACGACACCGACGAGTGTGACATTGGGGAAATCAAGTCCTTTGGCGATCATTTGGGTACCCAGCAGCACATCAACTTCACCGCGACGGAAGCGGTCGAGGGCTTCATCGTGGCTGCCTGGCTGTTTCATTGAATCGCTGTCCATACGCAGCACGCGAGCGCCTGGAAACAGGCCCTGCACTTCCTCGTCCAGTTTCTGAGTTCCCGTACCCAGATAGCGTACGGCGTTGCTGCCGCAGGCCGGGCAATTCGCCGGGGGATCGGACTGATAGCCGCAGCTGTGGCAGACGGCTTTGCCTGCGTCGCGGTGCCATGTGAGTGAAATATCGCAGGATGGGCACTTAATTCCGGCGCCGCAGGAGCGGCACCAGACGACGGGGGAATAGCCGCGGAGATTCAGGAAGAGAATTACCTGGCCTTTTTCGCCGAGCGTTTTGCCGATGGCCGTGAACAGGGCTCGGCCGATACTGGAACCACGCTTGATTCGTGGATCATTGCGAGTGTCGACGATGTGCACTGGAGGCATGGGGCGATCGGCGACGCGACTGGGCATGGAGACGAGCGTATCGAGTCGGCGGGAGGCGCGGAGCCAGGATTCGAGAGTGGGTGTGGCGGAGCCGAGGATGAGCGGTATTCGCAGGTCTTCGCAGCGGCGGCGGGCGACTTCGCGGGCGTGATAACGCGGTGTGCTGTCCTGTTTGAACGATGGCTCATGCTCTTCATCGATCACGATCAGTCCGAGGTGGGGGGCGGGCGCGAAGACGGCACTTCGCGCACCGACCACCACATCCACTGCTCCGGCAGCAATCTGCTGCCACTGCCAGTGGCGATCCGCGTCACTCATGTGGCTGTGCAGCACTGCCACCGATCGAAAGCGGCTGCGAAATCGACGGATGGTCTGCGGCGTGAGGCTGATTTCGGGAACCAGCACTATCGCCTGTCGGCCGTAGGACACCACTTCGCGAATGGCCTGAATGTAGACTTCCGTTTTGCCGCTTCCGGTAACGCCGTGCAGCAGCAGTGTTTCATGGCGGCTTTCCCGGAGTGGCCGGAGGATTTGATTGAGTGCCTGCAGCTGCTGGAGGCTCAGATCGAGGTCGGCTTCATGTGTGGGGGAGGCGGCATCGTCACCGGTGACATCGGAACGAATGCGGAGGGTTTCAACCCAGCCTTTTTTGCGGAGGGTGGAGAGTGGCCCTGGTCCGCAGCCGGCGCGTTCGCAAAGTTCTGCGGCGGCGATTGGTTCGGTGGATTGCTGCAGCAGCGTCAGCAGAGTGCGCTGCTGAACACTCAGACGCCCGCCACCGGTGATGGCCGCGATACCGCTCTGTGTGAGCCGCACATGCTGCACTTCCCGGGTACCGCTTTTGTGACGCACACCGGCAGGAATGACGCTGTCGAGTACCTGTCCCCAGCCGCAGAGGAATCGTTCGCCAATCCAGCGGGTGAGGTTGAGCATGGAGCTGTCGAGCAGTGGTTCGTGGTCGAGCAGGCCCAGTAGTTCCTTGAGTGGTCCGCGGGGCTGACCTGGTTCTGCGGGGTGCACATCGACGCAGTAGCCCGTGCTGGAGCGGTTGCCACGTCCCAGCGGCGCGAGCACTCGCTGGCCGGGCTGCAGCAGCCCTCGCAGAGCTTCCGGGATGCGATAGGTGTAAGGACGCTCCAGCGGCAGATTGAACACGACCTCGGCAAGTTGCACGTCGTCCTGGGCTGCCTGCAGCCAGTCTGGGGTGTCTGCGAATCCGAATAATCCCTGA
>JBEAUF010000315.1:0-3005 GCA_041161565.1 Planctomycetota bacterium
CTCCCGGACGGGGCGGGCGTCCGGGAGGCTGCTGAGGTTCATCGGAAGATATCGGCAATTTCGTGGGGCTGCCAGACAAAGCCGGGAAAAAGGCGTCTGGTGCAGGGCAAATTGGGGCTGGGCCCGCGGTGGCTCAGCTGCCGGCCTGCTTTGCGAGAAGTTCGGCGATTTGCACTGCGTTGGTCGCCGCACCTTTGCGGAGGTTGTCAGAAACGCACCAGAAGGTGAGGCAGTTGGGGTGGGACAGATCGCGGCGAATGCGACCGATAAAGACCGCATCTGAACCGCTGCATTCCTGGGGCATTGGATAGCTGAAGGCCGCGGGGTCATCGAGAACTGTGATGCCGGGCGTGGCTTCGAAGAGGGACCTGGCTTCTTCGACCGTCAGCGGCCGCTCAGTTTCCACATTGATGGTTTCGCTGTGGCAGTTGGCGACCGGAATGCGAATGCAGGTGGGGCACACCTGAATGGTGTCGTCTCCGAGGATCTTGCGGGTTTCGTGGATCATCTTGAGTTCTTCGCTGGTGTAGCCGTCCTGCTTGAAGCTGCCGATCTGGGGGATGGCATTGAAGGCGATGGGATAGCGAAAGGCGGTGTAGGCGAAGGTTTCGCCGGCGAGTGCCGCGCGGGTGCCTTCGAGCAGATCTGCGGTGCCCTGGAGCCCAGCGCCGCTGACTGCCTGGTACGTGCTGACAACCACTCGCCGCACCCGCGCCGCATCGTGAAGCGGTTTGAGGGCGAGGGCCATTTGGGTGGTGGAGCAGTTGGGGCTGGCGATGATGCCGCGGGCGTTGAGTGCTGCTTCGGGATTGATCTCGGGAATGACGAGGGCCACGTCCGGGTGCATTCGCCAGTACCCGGATTCGTCGATGACTCGGCAACCGGCCCGCACGGCGGACGGCAGGTATTCGGCCGCCGTTTCATCCGGAGTACTCGCGATGACCAGATCGATGCCGGTGAAACAATCGTGGGTGAGTTCTTCGACGGTGACCTGACGACCGGCAAAGGTCACCTGCTGGCCGGCGCTGCGAGCCGACGCGAAGAAACGAAACTGGCGGGCCGGAAACTGACGCTGCTCAAGCAGCTGCAGAATGATCCGCCCAACGGCACCTGTTGCCCCTACCACAGCCACTGTCTGGAACACAAGCATTTCCTGTTAAGGCAGTTCGGTCAAATGAACAAGAAGACATACCTGCAGGGCCGTCCGCAGCGGGCGAGGACCGGGAAGAACTGCCAATCCCGGGTTTCCGCCAGTTCCGGACTTTTCTTTCGCTGCAACTTACCAGAAACTGAGGGAAGTCCACAGACACCCTCTGCGGATCCTCAGTGATCACCACCCCCGCGACTCCCAAAATCGGGAATCGCGGGTGGAATCAAGCGATTTTCCATTTCGTCGAACAACTTTTCTGCCTGCATGACTCACCACCCCGTGGAAGCGACGGCATTTCAACAGGCACTTCGCGGCTGCATTCTGCAGCTCAGGCAGCAACCCCGCACTGCACTCGCGGCGCTGTTCGACCTGACAGCGCAGCGTCTGGTGCGGTACGCCAGCACTCTTGCGGGCAACCAATCCGACGCCGAAGACGCTCTGCAGGCTGTCTTTTCCCTGCTTGCGCGGGATCCGCGGTGCCTCACCGCCGCTCAATCCCCATGGCCCTATCTGATCCGTTCGATCCGTAACGAAACCCTGAGAATCCTCCGCAAAAAATCCCGCAACAGCTCACTCACACACGACCCAACTGCCGGAAACACGTCTGCTTCAACCCCCTCTCAACAGCTGCTGGATGCAGAAATCACCCAGCAAGTCAGACGGATTCTGCTGTCCCTGCCCCCTGAACAATCCGAAGTGGTGCTCCTCAAACACTGGGAAGAACTCACTTTCGCCGAAATCGCTGAATCGCTCAATTTATCCCAGAACACCGTTGCCAGTCGTTATCGTTATGCCCTTGAAAAGCTCCAGCGCAGTCTGGAACCCTTTATTCGCTGACCGGATGCACCATGAACTCTGATTTTCTCCGCATCCCGGAACCGTCGGGACCGGAAGCTGAACTGCTGCGATCAGCAGCCTCCCTGCCACAGCTCTCCCCTGAACTCCGCCTCAACGTACTCGCCGAATGCAGCCGCCAGCTGGTCATCGGTCGAACCATCCGCGCGACCCGGACGGCGGCTGTGGTGCTGTCATCGGTTGGCGGCATCGCCGCTCTCGTCTGGATCCTCCTGCCCGGCTCCGCTCCACCACCTTCCACCGACGCCCCCCCGGCGACCGCTCCTGTGCCCGTGCAGACCACCACAAGCAGCCCCGGCAACAGCCTCAGCCTGCCGCTCGAACCGCCTTCGACCTCGCTCGGCAACTCCACCGCCGCACCGTCTGAATCCCGCAAGCCCGGCAACCAACCCCCAGAAACCCCGCCAACCACTCCACGGGAACTCCCCAAACCCGCCCAGCAGTCTGTCCAGCCGCCAGCCCTCGTCCCCAGCATCAGGTGAACCTGACACAGCACCCATGTCGCACAGTCCTCGCTATCAAATCCCCGACCCTTCGGTCAGCCTCACCGACGAACTCATCATGCAGCACATCACTCGGGGCAGCCGGGTGATTGACCTTGGCTGCGGCGACGGTCGACTCATGCAGCGTCTGAACCTCGAACTGCACTGCGATGTGCTGGGGGTTGAAGTCGAGCAGGAGAATCTTGTGCGCGTGATCCAGCGGGGTCTGGCCGCCATCCAGGCAGACCTCGATCAGGGGCTCGCCGATATCCCCAACGACAGCTTCGACTTCGCGGTGCTCAGCCAGACACTCCAGCAGGTCCGCAACCCCCGGCGTTTGCTCACCGAAATGCTCCGCGTTGCCGCTCGCGGACTGGTCGTGGTTCCCAATTTCGGCCACTGGCGCGTTCGCATGGAAGTCCTCCGCCGCGGCCGCACACCCGTCACCGAAGCGCTCCCCTATGAATGGTACGAAACGCCCAACGTGCACTTCATGTCGATGCACGACTTCCGCGCCC
>JBEAUF010000319.1:0-15026 GCA_041161565.1 Planctomycetota bacterium
CTGGGGGGGGGAGCTGAGTTGCGATGAATCAGGGGCCAAGCAGGTATTCTTCGATGAACCGTACTGTCGCGTGGAACTGAAAATCGGTGTTGTCTTTTTTTCGAAAGCCGTGGCCTTCATCGCGGGCCATGAGGTACCAGACGGGGGTGTTGTTGCTGCGAACTTTCGCGACAATTTGTTCGGCTTCTGAGATTGGAACGCGGGGATCGTTTTTTCCCTGGACGACAAACAGCGGCTGCTGGATGCGGGCCGCGTTATTCAGCGGCGCAATTTCCTCGAAGAATGACAATATCTGCGGGTCCCGTTCATCGCCATACTCGGCCCGCCGAAGGTCTCTTCGCCAGGCTTCGGTATTCCTCAGGAAGGTGGCGAAGTGTGAGATACCGACAACGTCGACTGCGCAGCGGATGCGATTGTTGTAGTTCACTGCGCAGGCGAGGGTCATGTAACCGCCGTAGCTTCCGCCGGTGATCATCACACGTTTTGGATCCAGATCGGGTTGCGTGGCGATCCAATCCAGCAGCGTTCCGATGTCCTTCACGGAATCTTCGCGTTTCAGGCCGTTATCGAGGGCGACGAAGGTTTTCCCAAAACCGCTGGAGCCGCGTACATTTGGGAAGATCAGGGCGATGCCCAGTTCGTTCAGAAAGTAATTATTGCGTCCCTGAAAGATGGGTCGGGACTGACTTTCCGGTCCTCCGTGAATACTGATGATGACGGGCCTTGGCCCCTTGAATGATTGTGGTGGCCGATACAGGAACCCGGTGATGGGCAGCTGATCGAAGCTGTTCCAGCGAATGAGTTCGGGTTCAGACAGCTGTTCGGCGTTGAGTCCTCCCAGTTCGCTCTCGGTCCAGCGGGTAAGTTCGCCGGTATCGGTGTTGATTGAGTACACATCGGAGGGCGATTTGGCGGAGCTGAGCGAGAACCCGACATCGACATTGTTGTCATGCCATTCAAGGCCACCGATGACTCCAGCCGGAACGCCTTTCACGGGCTGGCTTGTGTCGGTGTGCAGCCACAGCTGTGAGACACCATTTTCGTTGGTTTCATAAATCAGTCGACGACCATCTTTTGCAACGTCGAAACTTTCCACGTCCGCCTTGATATCGTTCGTGATCCAGTCGATTTTGCGGGACTCCAGATCCATGCGTCCGAGGCGACGAAATTCGCTGTCGAGGTCCGAAGTCACATAGAGGCTGCGTCCGTCCGGGCTGCAGCGGGCATCTCCCCACGCGATGTCCTCGTTCAGGGGCGTGAGCGGCTCCATAGCGCCGCTGGTGGCATCAATGCGCCACAGCACAGAGCGGTTGATGGAGAAATACTGGCGGGCGAACACCGCAGAATCATCGGGGGCCCAGTCAAGAGCTGCCCAGCCGCTGCCTTCGAGTTCCACCAGCGGCCGGCTGGTTTCCGGATGCCAGGGATTCATCAGCCACAGATCCCGATCCACGCCATTGCGGCGCGTGGTGGCGTAAACGAATTGGTTTTTTGCGTGGTTCCAGAGGACTCCGCCGTTTTGGGAGCGGCCGCCGTCGGTGAGCAGGCTGGAGCGTCCGGTGTCGAGATCAAGGCGATAGAGCTGACTGAATTCGTTGCCACCCGTATCACGACTGAAGATGAGGTACTGCCCCTGTTTTGGTTCCCAGGTGGCTGCGGAGACAGGTTCGGGGAAGAACGTGAGCTGCTTGCGTGCACCACCGGGCACTCGTACGTGATGAATCTGGGCTGTATTTCCGAAGCGAGTGGAAATGAGCAGTTCACGGCGCTGGGGATGCCAGCCGAGGAAGCCAGCTGCCCGGAACTCGGTATACCGCCCGGTTTCCTCGGCCAGCTTTCGCGGCAGCAGCGGCACGCTTTCCGCGACGAGGCCTGCGGGCAGAGGGATCACATCCTGGGCAGCTGCGGAATGGCTCAGCTGCAGAGCGACGATCAACGCAGCAGTCAGCAATCGCATGCAAGGAACTTTCTGACAGGATTTACAAACAGAGTTCGATGTCGGTTATTTTCTTTCGGGCCAGCCATAGGCTGTGCGAGCATTCTGGTAACAGAAACGAGCCAGCGCGGTGGGGCTCCGGGATGCAGCATCATCGAGAGCCAGTCGCTGAACTGTGCGATAATCCGCAGCTCGCTCACAAACCGGCCAGTTACTGCCATAGATCACTCGTTCTTCGGTAAAGGCATTCCAGACAACGTCCAGATAAGGTCGGTAGAAGCTGAGGTCATCTGGTGCATTGCCGCCATTGCGTGCAGCCCCTTCGACCAGCGCAGAAACCTTGCAGCAAACGTTGGAATGCGCGCCGGCCGCCTGAATTCCGGCCTGCCAGTCTGCAGGCGGTTTGTCGGCTGTGATCGGTACATTTCCGATGTGGTTCAGAATCCAGCGGAGCCGGGGCACCTTGCCGGCAGCGGCCCCTATCAGTCCGGGAGTATCCGGACCTCCATTGACATCAAGCACCAGATTATGGTCTGCGAGCAGACGAAGAGCGGCCCAATCGTCGCGTCGGAGCAGCTCCTGAATGACTCCGGAACTCACGCGAATCCCGCGAAACAACGGATTTGCGGCGTACCGCTTTACCTGCGACCGAAACTCATCCGACAGCGGACTGGTCATGGCTGTGAAGCGACCGATGATGCCAACCACAAAGGGATCATTTTCAGCCAGCTGCAGCAGCCAGTCATTGTCTTCCAGACGCGAGCTGGCTTCGACGACGAGAGTACCGGTGAGTGGCCGATGCTGGGATTGTGCTCGGAGATGTTCCGGGAGCACCGGGCGATACAGCGGCGTATCCTTTGCCGGCCATGGGATGCCTTCCGGACGGCGCGGGTCATAAAAGTGGGTATGGCAATCGATGACCGGGATATCGGCCACTGTCGGCCGCACGGGACCTGAAACCACAGCAGCCGATGAAGGAGACACGGGCAGCATTGGTGCGGCCGTCGCCATCAGGCTTCGCGATAGGAATGTTCTGCGCCGCATCTCAGTCACCTCCGTCCCAGGCTGGAGTTGCCGATAAGCAGGGGAGTATAAGCAGTGAACCCCGGTTTCTGTCCCGTCCGTTATCCGTGGAATGCCGCGAAATTCATGAAATTCCCGTATGACCTGTCAGCAGATGGCTGAAATCGGATTGCCGAAATCGATTTCGAGTCGCTTATGACCGGGAATCTCCAGTTGTCGATGATCCAGTCCCAGCTGCTGCAGTACGGTGGCGTGGATGTCGGTCACATAGTGGCGATCCTCGACTGCATGGAAGCCTATTTCATCGGTGGCACCGTGCACGATGCCACCGCGAATTCCACCGCCCGCCATCCAGACGCTGAACCCGTATGGGTGATGATCACGACCATCGGAGTTTTCGGCTCCGGGTGTGCGTCCAAATTCGGTGGCCCAGACGACGAGCGTTTCGTCGAGCATTCCGCGTTGTTTGAGGTCGCGGAGCAATCCGGCGATGGGCTGGTCCACGGCACGGCAGCGGGTGGAGTGATTCTTCAGCAACTGAGAATGGGCGTCCCAGCCATCGTCGTAGATCTGCACAAAGCGAACACCACGCTCGACAAGCCTCCGCGCGGCCAGACTGAACCGCCCCACTCGTTCTGCAGCTGGATCGTTGAGTCCGTAGAGTTCCTGAGTGTCCTGAGTCTCTTCGCTCAGCCGCACCAGATCCGGCACGGATGTCTGCATGCGAAACGCCAGCTCGTAGCTCTGGATGCGTGCCCGCATGGCGGGGTCGTCCGGATATTCGACGCCTGCGAGTCCATTCAGTTGTCGCAGCAGATCCAGTTGTCGTTCACGTTCGCCACTCAGCACACTGGGACCGGGCGTGGCGAAGGCCAGCGGGCTGGCGGGATCGAGCGACAGCGGGATTCCGGCAAACTCCGGCCCGAGATAGCTGGCAGTATGCGCTCCCGAACCCCCGCAGCAGTCCCCGGGGCCGCCGCCGAGCACAACGAATTCCGGCAGATTTTGATTAAGCGATCCGAGGCCATAGCTGACCCATGAGCCGATTGACGGATGAAAGCCGTCGAAGATGTGTCGTCCGGTGTGAAACTGGAGCTGTGCCGCGTGATCGTTGTCTGTGGTCCAGACCGAACGAATCACGGCGAGGTCATCGGCACAGCCACCGACATGCGGCCACCAGTCACTGACTTCCATGCCGCATTCACCGCGTTTGCGAAAGCGGGTCTGGAGCGGATACAGCCGCGCCATCAGGGCGCGCGGGGTGCCCGCAAAGTCGCGCACATTTTTGCGGTAGAAGGGGGAATCCAGCACAGTACTGCGATAGGGTGATTCGTCGATGGTCAGCCCGGCGAAGCGATTCACAGCAGGCTTGTAATCGAAGCTTTCAAGGTGACTGGTGCCCCCCAGCATGAAGTACCAGATCACGCTTTTGGCTTTGGGAGCTCTCACCAGCTGCGGCCGCGAATCATTTGTGCCGGAAGCGGCCCGGGCGAGACCGTCACCAGCCAGGAGCGACCCCAGCGCGAGCCCGGTGACACCCATTCCAAGGTCTGCCAGACAAGTACGACGAGACTGGCCGGGAAGCGACCGGAGCCGGGACGAGGGCAGGGAATTTGCAGGGGGCATGGCAAGTATCCGAAGGGGCTGTCTGTCAGCGGACGGTCACGAAGTCGTTGTGGCTGAAAAGGACCAGCAGCAGATTTTCCCGAGCTCGCTGGCGGGGATCGGTTGAAGGCGGCAGACGGGCCGTTTCGGGCCCGGCGGCGTAAGCAGTGCCCGATTCCGCCATGGAGGCTGCGTCTGCGAGGAACTCTTCGCAGACCGCTGTTTCAGCAGCCGTCGGCGAGCGGGCGAGAATCGTTTCGAACGCGTTGTTGATGAACGTGTGCTCAGAGTTCCCGCCGTCTTTTTCCGCTGCATCGGCTCGCAACTGTTCAGCGAGTCTGCGAGCCGAGTCCAGCGCTAATCCGCTGTTCAGCAGGGCCAGCGCCTGCTGGGGGATGACGCTCGCCTGACGGCGATAGCATTCATTCGGATTGGCAACATCAAACGGTTCCAGCAGCGTGGCTTTTTCGTTGGGAGTATTTCGAAAATACAGGCTGCGGCGAAGAACCTGCTGCATTTGCTGTTCGGGGATTTCCGGTCCGCCATGGGACAGATCCAGTTGTCCGCTGGCGGCAAGCAGGCTGTCGCGAACAACTTCCGCTTCCATGCGGCGGGAGTTCATTCGCCAGAGCCAGCGGTTGCCAGGATCGATCTGGGCGCCTGCCGCGAGCAATCGGGCGTTTTCAGGATTGGCAGCAGGGTCAGCGACGGCGGTCGCCGAGCTCTGGCGATACGTGGCCGACAGCACCAGCAGGCGGTGCAGCGGCTTCATCCTCCAGCCGTCCGTGATCAGCCGGGCAGCGAGCCAGTCGAGAAGTTCCGGGTGGGACGGCTGACTGCCGTTGAGTCCAAAATTGGCGACACTGGGGACGAGAGCTTCTCCGAAATGCCTGAGCCAGATGTGATTGACGGCGATGCGGGCAGTGCGGGGGTTATCCGGGCTGGCCATCCAGCGGGCGAGTGCCAGTCTGCGACCGGAGGAGGTTTTGGGCCATGTGGCCGCGATAGGGGAGTATTCGGCGGACCCGGAATCGCGCTGAGTTTCGAGGGCCGCGACGCGGGCAAGCAGTTCAGCGGTTTTTTCGGGGGCAGCAGTGATCAGTTCTGTGCGTATCGCGGCGATGGCCGCCTGTTTTTCCGCGCGTGCGGCAGCAACAGCGAGCGGCTGGGTTTCTGCGGGGGGGAGTTCGCGGCTGCGAGCATTTTCGGCAGCAAGTCGAGCGCTGAGGGCTTCGAGGTCAGCGGCAGCCGCTTCGACGGCAGCAGCAGCAACGCGGGCAGCAACCTGCTGCTGTACAGCAGCGCTGCGGAGACTGGCCGGTGTGGGAACAAGTGGCCGGATACTGACTTCAAGGAACTCAGCGCTACCCTGGTGAACCCACAGAGCAAAACGACCTTCACGCCGGGGAGTGGGCATGACGTAGTCGAGTTTCTGTTCGCCGTTGAGTCGAATGATCAGCTGCTGGTCACGAACCATCACATCGACTCGTGTTTCCTGCCCAACCTGCAGCGTGGTGCCGACAATCCCGGCTGCCGGATATTGCTGCTGTCCATTGAGCCGATGAAAAGCCTGGATGGTCTGCGAGTTATCGCCGGTGCTGGTGTAGACATCCTGGGAATCACCGGTATTGAGATAGTCAAAGCTGAAACCCACGGAGCGATAGGTGCCTGGCTGGAGTGTTCGCCAGCGGACCGTGGCTTCGAAGTTGCGTGGCAGTACAGGTTCGGCGGTGATGGTTGCAAAGCTGGTAACCGCCGTTTCCCGCAACACGCCATCCTGCCACTGCCATTCACCGCTGACGACTTTCCAGGCAGCAGACTGCTGCCGGAAGTGTTCCTCAAGTATCGGCGGGGGTGGAGTGGCGGGCTGGCCGGAGGCTGCGACTGCAGCCGCTGCTGCCTCGGCCTGGGCAGCTGAGGCTTCCGCCGCCGCCGCGGCTGCTGTGGCGATCTCCAGCTGTTGCCGGCGTTCGTGCAGTCGTTGCTCTGCCTGCTGCAGCAGAGCTTCGGCGATTGCTGGTCGGAGATGCGGGTACCACGCTTCGACGGGCAGACCAACCGGGGCGATTTCCAACGTGCCTCCCAGCACGGCAGGAACACCGGGAGTGATGGGCCGGGACTTGTCGGGATAGCGGTTATCGCCGCGTTCAAAAAGCCAGGTGGGTGCTTCAGGTTCGCGGTCAAAGATCCGAGCGAGACCTTCCTTCAGCACCGGCCCGAGGGTGGCGTCCTTTTCGGTTTCCAGATTGCCGGAGACCGGATCGGTGCGAACATCATGCGGTTCGAAGAAAGCCCGAAAGCGGTAATAGTCTTCCTGAGTGATGGGATCAAATTTGTGATCATGGCAGCGAGCGCAGCGGAGGGTGAGTCCGAGGAAGGCCTGGGCAGTTTGTTCGACGGTTTCAAACATCCAGACATTGCGATCAAACTTGTACCAGTTGCGTCCGAGGAAGCCGGTGGCGCGGAGCACATCGGGGTCGGAGGGAGCAAGTTCATCGCCGGCCAGCATTTCCAGAAGCATGCGATCGTAGGGCTTATCGGCGTTGAGTGATTCGACGATCCAGTCACGCCACCGCCAGATGTGTCGCTGGCTGTAGCGAATCTCGTTGATGCCGCGACTGCCGTACCAGTCGCTGTAGCGCCAGACGTCCATCCAGTGCCTGCCCCAGCGCTGGCCGTATTCAGGACGGTCCAGAAGTTGATCGACGATTTTTTCGTACCGCCGGGGGTCAGGATCGGCCAGCCAGGCCTGCAATTCAGCGCGAGTGGGAGGGATACCAATCAGGTCGAGGTAAACGCGCCGGAGCAGCACTTCGGGGCGGGCTTCGGACGCAGCAATCAGTCCCCGCTGCTGGTGCTGCTGCAGAATAAACGCATCAATTGGATTTCGGACCCACGGATTTTGATTGACATCGGGCACGGGGGGTGTTGAGAGGGGCTTGTAGGACCACCATGTTGCCGGGTCGGCCGGCGGCTGCTCGTCAGCTGGAAACCCGGCCCCTGCAGCGATCCATGCCTGCAGCAATTGTTGTTGCTGCGGGCTGAGTCTTTCGCCTTCGCCCGCAGGCGGCATGCGCTGGGTGTCATCGGTTGCAGTAATCTTCTGCAGCAGCAGGCTGCTCTCCGGCTGCCCGGGAATAACGGCCGGCCCGGATTCACCCCCTCGATGAATTCCGCTGCCAAAGTCAAGCCTGAGCCCGCCGGCCTGCCTGAGCGTTCCGTGGCAGGCCGCACACTTCTGCGCCAGCAATGGCCGAATCTCGCGCTGATAAAGGTCATCAGCGAGCAGATTGGAACTCAGGCAGATGCCGAACAGCAGGGAGCACAGCAGGCTGATTGGCGCTGTGCACACGACCGCTTTGGATAATTGGCACTCAGAATTCCGCGGCCCTGGAAACTTCAACCCCATTGCGCACCCACCAGTCGGTCAGCTGAGTACCTCATGAATCACATGGCCGTGCACATCGGTCAGTCGGCGATCAACGCCGTCGTGCCGAACGGTCAGTCGCGTGTGGTCAATGCCGAGCAGATGCAGGATGGTGGCATGCACGTCATACACCTGTGTCGGGTTGTTCCGATCGAGTGGCTTGTAGCCCCATTCGTCTGAAGGGCCATGACTGATGCCACCGCGAATCCCCGCACCGCAGAGCCAGTTGGTGAACACCCACGGATTGTGATCGCGCCCCCTGCTGCCTTGAGTAGACGGCATCCGTCCGAATTCGGTGGTCCAGAGCACCAGCGTGTCTTCCAGCAGTCCGCGTTGTTTGAGGTCACGAATCAGCGCTGCGGCGCCAATCGCCATCCCCATGGCCAGAGGTTTGTGATCACGCTCGATGTCTTCGTGACTATCCCAGTTGCGGCGCGGGAAGCCATTGTCGTTGCCGCTCCAGATCTGGATGAACCTGACACCACGTTCCAGCAGTCGACGAGCCACCAGACATTTGCGGCCAAAGTACTCAGCCTCTTCCGGAATATTTATCTCGGCAGGCCAGGAGCTGCCGGTTTCTGCCAGACCATACATGGCCTTGGTGGCAGCGGTTTCCTGGGACAAATCGAATGCCTCCGGAGCACTCAACTGCATCCTCGCTGCCAATTCGTAAGAACGCAATCGCGATTCGAGGCGGGAATCTCCGGGCCGCTGAGCATTGTACCTGGCGTTGAGCCCCTGCAGAAGTCGTCGGCCATCAGCTTCCGCTCCGGCAGTCAGATAATCGGCCGAAGCATACAGATCCTCAATTGGCTGCTCGCGCTGCGGGAAGATCATCGTCCCCTGACTGGAAGCCGGCAGAAACGCGGACGACCAGTTGCGAGGTCCGTTGCTGGCAAAGCCACGGTGGTCAGGAAGCACCACGAACGCCGGCAGGTTCTCGTTTAATGATCCCAGAGCCCACGTGATCCACGCCCCCATCCCCGGAAAGCCAGGCCGGTCAAACCCCGTGGCCTGCAGATAGGTTGCCTGGCTGTGCACGCCTGTCCTGCCGGACATGTTGTGAATGAAGGCGATGTCGTCGACGACCGCCCCCAGAGGCTCCACAACATCGCTGAGAAACTTACCGCACTGACCGTACGGACGAAAGGCGAACGGCGATTTCATCCATGGCCCGAGGCCATTCTGGAAGGCTTCGACCTTCTCACCAAAACTGGATGGTTCACCGTGGTGTTTTTCAAGCTGTGGCTTGTGATCCCAGAGATCAAGATGACTGGCGGCGCCCCCCATGAACAATTGAACCACACGACGCGCCTTTGGAGGATGATGCAGCACCCCCAGCGTTCCACCAATCCCAGGAGCCCCCGGCAGAGCATCCTGACCAGACTTCGCAGCATCCTCAAACAACATGATGGACGCCGCCAGCGTCGCAAAGTCAGCCGCCGCATGCAGGCACCGCCGGCGGGGAATCAAGGCAGGAGGAAACAGATTTGTCATGGTCGGACCCGAGTTGCCCAGGAGTGATGGCGGGCGGAGCAGGGAGGGCGGTCTTCAAAAGGATACCCGACACCCGCCGCTGAAGTCACGTGAATTGATACCCGATTGTCAGGAACACGGCTGGCTCGGTTGCCCCCGGCATGTTCGTCCCGTAGGTTGGAGGTGATGCATTCAGATTTCCGCGCCGCGATGGCCTCGGCTAGAGCCGATGGAGGAAAATATGGGGACTTTCAGACTGCTCACCCGCGCGTTCCTTGCGATTCTGGCCCAACTGCCCCAACCAAACCACTGCCCGGCTCAGGAACCCATGGAAGTAGAGGTGACGGATGCCGCCACCGGACGCGGTATCCCGCTCGTGGAACTTATCACGGTCGACGACGTGGTGTATGTCACAGATAACGCCGGACGCGCAGCTCTGCAGGAACCCGAACTCCACGGACAAACCCTGTTTCTCAAACCCCGCTCCCCAGGCTACCGAGCCCCCAAGGACGGCTTCGGCATCGAAGGCACAAAAATCACCGTGCAACCAGGCGGAAAGATCAATATCCCCCTCGAACGAGAGAACATCGCTGAACGCCTCTACAGAATCACTGGCCGGGACCTGTACCGCGACAGTCTCCGCCTGAAACACCCTGTGCCGCTCAAACCAGCCCACGGCAGCGGACTTGTCGTCGGTCAGGATTCCGTACAGATGACCGTCTATCAGAACCGCCTCCACTGGTTCTGGGGCGATACAAACAGGCTGTCGTATCCCCTGGGGCTCTTCCGGACGGCAGGGGCCGTCAGCGATCTTCCGGGCACCGGGGGGCTGCTGCCGTCCGCTGGCGTCGAACTGAAGTACTTCACCAACCCGGACGGCTTTGCTCGAGCCATGGTGAGGCTGACAGAGTCGGAGGGTGTGGTCTGGATCCAGGGACTGGCTGTGGTGCCCGATTCCAGCGGACGTGAACGCATGGTCTGCAGCTATTCCCGCCGCCGCGGGCTCGAACAACCGCTGGAACAGGGACACCTCGTCTGGAACGACCAGGAAAGCATTTTTGAGAAGCTCAATGAAATCCCGCTGCAGGAATCCTGGCGACTGCTGCAGGCCCACCCCATTCGACAGCTGATCGCCGGTCGCGAATATCTGGTCTGCGGAAATCCGTTTCCGACCGTCAGAGTCCCGGCTCAGCTGGAGGCAATCAGCCAGCCGGACGCCTGGGAGGCATGGACCTGCCTGCCGACAGACAATGACTCGAGGCCAGGCTCCGAGCCGCCGCGTCCAGCACGAAACGCCACCGGCCAGCCTGACTGGGGCTGGAAGCAGGCACCGCCAGTTACTCAGCAGCTTGAAGAACGCTGGCTAAGGGACGGACTGGTGCAGCCCGGAGAACTCCGGTTTCTCCCGCAGAACGCACAAAACCCAGGCCAGCGGGTGCTGATGCACGGGGGCAGCGTCAACTGGAATGCGTGGCGGCAACGCTGGGTGCTGATCGCCAACGCTCAGCACTGGGAACGCGGGTTCGCCTCGTTCCTCGGCGAAGTCTACTACTCCGAGTCGGAGAGTCCGCAGGGCCCGTTTCTGCAGGCTCTGAAGATTGCCACGCACCCCGGGCAGTCCTTCTACAACCCCTGCCAGCATCCTGAATTTGACGAAGCGGGCGGCCGCAGAATCCTGTTCGAGGGCACCTACACGAACATGTTTACCAACTCTCCAGCAACCCCCAGGTACAACTACAACCAGCTGATGTACCGTCTGGATCTGAGCGATCCGCGGATCAGCGGGGTTTTTGGAGCAAGGCGTCCCGGGGACTCTCCGGCAGCCCCCAACCCATAGACCGCCGCAGGATCACTGGAGTTATCACCAACACGTGATATTCTGATCACCCGAAAACTGGTCTATTGACGGGGGTTTCCGGCGGGATGCTGTGGAGGGGTGGTGTTGATAAGCAGAGTCGATGCAGGGACTTTTCACCGTCGCACCTGCCTGGTCGCGGCGAACTTGCGGGTTTGGATCAAAAAAACCGGAGATTGTTTGATATCCGGCTGCGGTTGCGGTTACGTTTTGCCCCAGAATTCTTCGGGGTTTGCCTTTATTTCGCACAATCACCCAGGGTAATTTCCATGTCGTCACCTGATGATTCGCTGGCTTTGGAGAATTCCGGCGAGCCTACAGACCGCCTGCTGGTATCGCGGTTGCGGCAGGGGGATGAGGCAGCGGCGACGGAGTTGTACCGTCGATATGCCGCGCGTCTGCATGGACTGGCGGACCGTCAGATGTCAGCGGGCATTCGCCGGACAGTCGAACCTGACGACATCGTGCAGAGTGCATTTCGCAGTCTTTTTCGGGGTGTTTCGGCGGGATCCTACCAAGCGCCCGAGGGGAATTCGCTCTGGAGTCTGCTGGCGATTATCGCGATCCACAAGGTTCGGCGGAAGGCAAGTCGCGACCGGAGCGTGGCGGCGAAGTCATTTCAGGGGCCGGACGGTGAGCCATCTTCATCGCAGCAGTTGGCGGCGACGACATCAGAGCAGCAGTTCGAGAGTAGTTTGAGTGAGGCGATTGAGTGTTTGCAGCCGCAGGAGCGGGACATAGTGGAGCTGCGGGTGCAGGGTTTCACGGTTGAGGAGATCAGTCAGCGAGTGGGGCGGAGTTGTCGGACGATTGAGCGTACGCTGCAGCGGATTCGGGAGAAGCTGTCCGACCGGTTGCTTGAGGAATGCGACGACTCTGAAGAAACCCCCTGAGTTGCCATATTCTGCGCAAAAAATGGCGGGTTTCCAGGGAATCCCGGCCTCTTGACTAGTGAAATTGTTGAAGTCCGCCGCGTACCGAGCGCTGCGGTGGAGGGGGCTGTCCCTGGCGCTGCCTTTTTGCCGTTACCCACCTGAGGTTGCTCATGAATTCCGCCGCAGACAGGCTGCAGGCCATCGATGATGCGATTGAGCAATTTGAGCAGAATTGGCGTCTGGATCAGCCGGATCTGATTCAGAGTGTGGCACAGGATGCAGGTTTACCCTCCGATCCGCAGTTAATCGTGGAGCTGATCCGAGTGGACATTGACCGTCGTTATGCGGCGGGAAATGACGTGGACCTCGACAGTTATTTTCGGCAATTTCCTGATCTGCAGCAGGATCCGACGCATGTGGCTGCGATCTGTTTTGAGGATTACCGGGGCCGCAAACAGCGTCGCCGGGCCTGCCCGCTTGTTCGCTGGGCCGGATATCGCGGGGTGGATTCGGAGGGTTGGTTCCGGGAATTGCAGTCGGAGACGCAGGTCGCGACCGGATCGGGGCATCTGGAGTTTCCTTCAACAGCATCTTTTTTGAGCTATCAGCTGCCCCCGGGTGAGAGTTCGTTTGCTGCGGCCGCGCTTCCTCAGGTGTCCGAGCGTATTGGGGACTTTGAGCTGGTGGCTTTGCTGGGCGAGGGGGCATTCAGCAAGGTTTATCTGGCTCGCCAGTCGTCGCTGGGCCGTCGTTATGTGGCCGCGAAGGTCGTCGACCGTCCGATGCAGGAGCCGTACAATCTTTCGCGTCTGCAGCACACCGGGATTGTGCCGCTGTATTCCTGCCACGAAGCCGAAGGCCGCTGGGTGCTCTGCATGCCCTACAGCGGTGCCACAACACTCGCACGCTGGCTGCGGGAAGTCAAAAACCCGCAGCAGCGAACCGGCGAAAGTCTGCGAAACTCCGTCGAAGCAGCCCAGACTCGGCTCACATCCCGCAACGAAGCCCAGCCCACCGGCCTGAACAATCCCGCGAACGACGTTGTACAGTCACTCAAACGCTGGCATCAGGCAGCGTCGGGCCCCCTGCAGCAGCTGCAGAGCATGAACAGTGGCCGTCTTGCTCTGTGGATCTTCCGACGTCTGGCCAGTGCGCTGGCGCATGCCCATCAGCGCGGTTTGGTCCACGGCGACCTGAAGCCTGCCAATATCCTGATTCGCAACGATGGCGAACCGGCGCTGATTGACTTCAATCTGTCTCAGAGCACGGAGTCTCGACAGCGAGCATGGGTTGGCGGCACAATGCCATACCTCGCCCGCGAACAGCTCCAGCAACTGCTCAATCAGTCCGCAGGCCCTCCACGACCCGAATATGACATTCACGCTCTGGGCGTGATCATGTTTGAAATCCTCGAAGGGCGTCTGCCATTTCGTTCAGCCAACAACACCAGTTCCGAAGAGCTTCAGGCGGCGCTCGCCAGCCACGAACAGGTCCCTGAGTTCACCACGGGCGTGGGCTCGATCGGGCTCCGCACCATCGTCGCTGCCTGCATCGCTCCAGGCCCCGCAGGACGCTATCCCACGGCCGTCGAACTGCTGGCTGACCTTGACCGTGAAACCGCCAATCAACCCCTTGTGCACTCCCGAGAGTCCTTCTGGAAAGGACAGATTCCCAAAACCCTTCGCCGTTATCCGCGGGCCTTCTCCGGTGGCTTCATCACCGCGGCTTCGCTGATGGTCATCGGTTTCCTCTGCCTGTGGCTCATCTCCGCCCGGCAGGCAGAAAAGTTGCTTGAGGCATCCGAGATTCGTGACCAGCTGTTCGACGTAACCAACAACCTGAGTTCCCGTCTGTTTCGCTCCAGCATCGACCAAAGCTCCAGCTCATACCAATCCTCGAGGGCTGTCCTGCAGGCGATTTTGCAGGCCTTTAAATGTCAGTCGGGCGAGTCCGTGGCGGAAAAATGGGCCGAGGTGCAGTCGTTGCTGACACCGACTGAAGTGGCAGACTTGCGATGCTGCGTCACGATACTGACGATTGCGGCAGCAGAAGCACGCCAGCAGGAGCTTAGACAAACACAAATCATGGCCATAGTCGAAGAGCAGGCCGGTAGCGGTACTTCCCTGAGCAATGCTCAGATCCGCGAGCTTATTACCGTGCTCCCGGACAATCTGCAGAACAACCGTTTTTTGGAATGTCTGCTGGACACACCTTTACAGGCAGCTGACTTCAGCCAACCTGGCCTTCCGGAAAACACCTCGATCCCGGGCCTCGATGAACTGCTCTATGCAATCCACCTGGCAGATCGCGGGGACAACGAGGCTGCTCTGCAAATCCTCCAGAACAGCAACCCACCCGTATGCCTCGCGACGCTGCACTGGATGGTTCGCGGGCAACTACTGCATCAACTTGGACAGTTCCGCGAAGCGATCGCGGCATTTTCGATTATTTTGAACGAGCAGCCAACACACGAAGCGGCGTTGGCTGGCCGAGGAAACGCCGCGTTAGCCCTCGGGAGATATCACTCTGCTGAAGACGATTTTACTACAGCAGTCGAAAATCACCCGCAGCTGGCGGATGCATGGCTGCAACGTGGCTTTGTGCGTCAGGGGCTGATGAAATTAGACGAGGCAGTGCAGGATCTTTCCGAAGCCATCAGGCTCCGCCCCACTTCCAATCGCTATCATCTGTCTCGTGCCCGAATCTATGAACGGCTCAAACGCAGTGAGGAAGCGGAGGCGGACTTTCGCAAGGCCCGCGAACTGCCCGCCACCACTTCTGAAGATCGCGTGGCTCGCGCATCGGCACTGATTGCAGTGGACGCCGAAG
>JBEAUF010000406.1:0-10292 GCA_041161565.1 Planctomycetota bacterium
ATCCCGCCCTGCCCCAACAACCTCCGAATACGGTACTTTCCGACCAGCGTCTCCGGCGGAATGGCAGCATGGCTGACAGCTGACACCGCTGAACCCTGATCGACCCCCGACATCACCACCGTGTTGCCGTCCGGAATTACCCCCCCGGAAAGACGCAGGGAATCATCGGGGACCGTTGACTGGGGGGAGGCAGGTGGCCGCGATACAGGATCCGACACGGAAAAACTCTCTGGAACGTTATGGTTGTGTGGTTACAAATGCTGATCACCTGAACACTGCGTCAGGGTAGCAGTTATTCGGGCTTGCCACCAACAAAAAACCAGAAAATCAACCGACAGCCACAAACGAAGCAGGGGTGGTGCGGCTTCAGCACGCACCACCCCCGGATTCAATCATCGAGTTCCCACTGCCTCAGGGCAGGGGCACCGCCTTACGGCAGGATCACTGCATCAATCACGTGCACCACACCGTTGCTGGCTTCGATGTCGGTCTTAATGATGGATGCACCACCGATTTTGGCTCCGCCTTCGGTCGAAATCGGCGCGGCTTTGCCGTTGACCGTCTTCAGTTCTTTGGCAGCAACCACGTCGGCAGCCTTCAGCTTACCTGGCACCACGTGGTACGTCAGGATTGCCACCAGCTTGTCCTTGTTCTCCGGCTTGAGAAGGCTTTCCACGGTGCCGGCCGGCAGCTTTGCGAAGGCTTCGTCGGTCGGTGCAAACACCGTGAACGGACCTTCACCCTTCAGAGTTTCGACCAGACCGGCGGCTTTCACTGCAGCAACCAGAGTGCCGAACTTTCCAGCACCGACGGCAACGTCGACGATATCGCCGGCCTTGGCAGGAGCTTTCGGCAGAATCACGGAGTCAATCACGTGGATCACGCCGTTGCTGCAGCCGATGTCAGTCTTCACTACCCTGGCACCGTCCACAGTGACTGCGCCACCGTTAACGGCAATGGCGACTTCCTGACCCTGAACCGTCTTCGCGGACTTCAGCTTCACAACGTCAGCGGCCATGACCTTGCCGGGCACGACATGGTAGGTCAGGATTGCTACCAGTTTTTCTTTGTTTTCCGGCTTCAGCAGGTCTTCGACAGTGCCCTTGGGCAGCTTGGCGAACGCTTCGTCGGTGGGAGCAAATACGGTGAAAGGACCTTCACCCTTCAGCGTTTCAACCAGCCCCGCCGCTTTGACAGCAGCAACAAGCGTATTGAACTTGCCGGCGCCAACTGCGGTGTCAACGATATCACCCACCTGATGTGCGGTAGCTGAAGTCAGCACTGCACGATGATGTGTCGTGACGCGAGTCGTCCTCTGACTGCGGCACTTGCTGCCACACTTGTCACCTGCGATGGCGGACGGAACAACTGCTGCAGCAAGCAGCAGAGCGATCAAATTCTTCATAGCCAACTCCTGAAGGCACACAAAAACCCAAAATACACACTTGAACTGCTGGGCTCTGTGCCGGCGGCAGAGCACTTCCGACAGATCGCGACTCTGTCTGGCGTGCTCTGTTCTACGCTGGCCGTTACCTGCGGCCAGGAGAATTCAGAAAAATCGCCTGAATTCAGCCTTCCGGAGATTTCTTTTTTCGCCCGCGGGCGGGCACCCATGTGCTGGCACTGTTGAGCCTCAGTTCCCGGGCTTCACCGGCTGAGATCGGCTGATTGCTGGCGGCAGAAGAAGGCGGCGGAGGTGCAGCGACCCTGCGAGGCTCGTAATCCTTCAAACCATCGTCACGTCGGCTGCGACCGAGCAATCCAAGGAAGCCGAGATCAAACGACTTCATATTGCCAATGCGACTGAGACGGTTGATCAGCAGGAACAGCCCGAAGATCACGGCCAGCACTGAACAGCCGATCGTGGCAGCCCGAGGGTTCAATGACAGTGTGAGAAAAGCGCAGCATCCAAGTCCGATCGTCAGAATCAGCAGCGAAGCCAGCCAGCTTCCCGAATCATCCCGCCCGCCGGAAAGTCGCTTTCCCATCGCACACTCCTTCTTTCCTCAACTTGCATATCAGAACTGAATCAGTTTTCCGGAGTTTCTCTTTGCAGACGCTTTTGCATCTCTGTCTGAAAGCCGCTGCGAAAACCAGGGAGATGTCGCACGAGCGTCTGGAACTGGTTCTGCGGAAGTGCCAGCACGTCCATCGCCTGCAGACAGCGGATCGTGGCAGTCCGCGTGCGCTGCTGCAGCATCGCGATCTCCCCGAAAAACTCACCCGCCTGCAGAACTGCGATCCGTCGCTGAGGCACCGGATCGGACTGGCCCTGCACCACACCACCCTCGTCAATCACTTCCGCTTCACCGGCAAGAATCACATAGAGCGAATCGGCGCGGTCGCCCTGCCGGAAGACCACTTCACCAGGCTCAAAGTGCAACTGCATCACTCCCCCGGAAGAATCCATGCGCAGCTGCACAGTCTCCGGCGGCAGCACCAGATCGAGCAGCCATGAGAAGGCCACTCGCAAACGTCGATCAATTCCCGGCAGCTTCCACCAGTACACAAATCGCCACAGCACCCACGCCGGAAATCCGGAGATGCGTATGCCTCCGATCAGCTCGGCCACGGCGCTGTGGTGCCCCAGCGAGCCCATCTTGCCGAGACCGGGGAAGCTGAAGGCACGCAGCTTCTGCCCACGCATCCGAGCGGCGATGTTATCGGCGAGCAGATTGGCTTCGCGGATCGCATGCTGTGCCGTCGGGGGACAGAACCCGCCGTCAGCTGCGTTGGGAATTCGTGCAGCATCTCCCACCGCCCAGACATCCTCGTGCCCACTGGCCTGAAGGCACGAATTGACAAGGATCCGGCCGCCTTCCTTCTGCAAAGGCAGCGTCTCGATAATCGGATTGGCAAACGCAGGCACGGTGGACACGAGTGTTCGGCAGAGGATTCGTTCGCCGGAAGCGAGCACTGCGGCATCAGGAGTGGCGGTGCGGAGTCGTTGCCCCAGCAGCAGCTCGACGCCGCGACGGCGAAGAATGGACTGGGCGTAGAGGCTGAGTGATTCGCTGAGTTCGCGTTCGAGGATCCGCACACCGGAATGCACCAGCAGCACGCGAATATCGGCGGGCCCAAAATTATGAAAACGCCTGGCCGCGGAACGCAGAAAATCATTGATCTCGGCGGCCACCTCCACACCCGAAAAACCACCGCCGGCGATCACACAGGTCAGCAGCTGTCTGCGACGCTCCGGATCAGATTCGATTTCCGCTTCATTCAGCACATGAATCAGGTGATTGCGGAGCCGGACGGCGTCCGCGAGGTTTTTGAAAGGCAGGGCGTGCTGCTGCAGTCCGGAGATCCCGCGAAAGTCGGTGACAGTTCCGAGTGCCACCACAAGGTGCTGCCATTTCAGCACCAGCGGCTGCGGACGAAAGCCGGGAGCCAGCACCACTTCCCGACGTTCAAGATCCACCGACTCAATGTCGCGCACATAAATTCGCGTGCGGGGAATGAGCCTCTGCAGGGGGCTGACGGTATCGAGCAGACCGATGTTGCCGGAGACGACTTCGGCCAGCAGCGGCTGAAAAACGAAGTAATTCTCCCGGTTAACCAGCGCGATTTCGATCTCGGGCTGGTGACGAAAGAGACGTTCCAGACGCATCGCGGTGTAGACACCGCCAAAGCCGCCGCCGAGTATCAGAATGCGTCCGGGCTCGGACATTTCAATGCTCCCTTCACCAGATCGGCCGAATCAGGGTTTTGCAGCGGCGGGTTTGGTGAGAGTCACAAGCTGGCTGAGTCCGGAGCCGTAAAGCAGCGCGATGTGTTCCTGCGGAGGAATGCGGCTGGAAGCGGCCCATGCCGCAAGCCCCTCAGCAAGTCCTCGCTCGCCCAGCTTTCTCCCGGCAATCTCGAAACACTCTTCCCGCCACAGCCCATTCTTACAGGCGGCAATGGCAGCGAGCGCTGCGGGGGGATCCAGCGTGCTGCTGATTCGGGCCGAGCACTCGGCGGCCAGCGCAGAGCGAACCGCGGGGAAGGATTCAGTGCCCTGTTCGATCCAGCGAAATGCATCAGCCGGATTGGTAGCTTCCAGTCCCGCAGCGGCACCTGCTGCACGACCCAGTTCGATGAGCATCTGCGGGACGGAACTGCGACTGGCTGCTGCCGCCTGCGACGCCTCGGTGATGGCCAGACCAGGCATGGGCTTGCCGCCAGCCAGCGCGGCGGAGGCAACAAGTCCGCGGAGCTCGTCCAGCCCCAGTTCAGCCTGCAGCTCGGCGGCATCCGTCAACGACTGCTGGAGCATGTCACCACCACCCGCAGCAGCGATGCGGCACAGCAGCAGCACGAACAGACTGCGACGCTCGTCGGCCGCCTGAGCAAGGCTGGTGCTGCGGGCGACTATCTGGCGGTAGAGAGCATCGAGTCTTCCGGCGTCACTTTCACGAAGTTCTGTTTGGATCCGGCGGCGAAATGCAGATTCGTTGCCTTTGGCTTCGGCCAGCAGGGCCCGAGCTTCGGCGGTGGGTGGAGCAGCGGCGGCCAGATGCCGACGGAGCTCGGTCATCGCTGCCACAGCATTCTCGGAACTGTTCATCTGCACGGCCGCCCGGAAGGCTTCTGCAGCGGCGATTGCTGCCGCAAGGCTGGCCGAGCGGTCGGGGATTTCCTTCTGCAGCAGTGTAGCAAGGTCCGGGAGTGTCCATGCGGGGGTTTCGGGAAGCTTCTGAAGCTCGGCAAGGCTGGTTTGCAGGCCGGCGGCATCGCGTTTGGCCGCGGCCGTTGCAGCGAGCACTCGCAGACGCAGCGCGGGGCTGGTAAGTTTGGCGGCGGCCGCTTCGATGAGCGGAGCAGCCTCGGCCGCTGCAGCGGCGCCGGCCGCGCCGGCACGGTCGGCGGCCACTGTGAGCGCGTCAGCGGCGGCGCGGCCATCTCCGGGAAGCAGGGCCCAGTCCACTGCAGCCTGCCACCGCCCGCGAGCGGCCAGAACAGCGCTGATCGCCGTGTGCAGCGGGTCAGACCAGAGCAGACATTCGAGCGCCGGGGGAGCCAGGGTGCCGGCATCGCGACACTGAGACGCCACGAACAACCATGCGGTTCCCCAGGCCTGGTCCTGATTGGCAGGAATGGTCCGATCGAGCTGTCTGGAGTTGACAAGGCCGGCGGCGTCCGCCATGCGTCCTTCGGCCGCCAGAGCAGCGGCGAGCGCCAGAGCGGCGTCGGTGGCGGCACGGCCGGTCCGTGGGAAACTTCGCTGCCGCGCTTCCGTCTCGGCCAGCTGCAGCGCTTCGCCGGCGGTCTGGGCGTCCCCGGCAGCCTTGCTGCGCCAGTAGCGAGCGAGCTGCGGCAGCATGCGGTAGAAGCCGCGAGTCTTGTCCACGACCAGCAGCTGATTAAATTCGGTGGCTGATTCTTCCATCCGGCCCAGTCGCAGCCAGAGATCCCCCGTCATGCGGCGAGCCAGTGCCTTGTCGCGCATTTCTGACCGGGCAAGGGCGATCATGCGGCGAATACCTGCTTCCAGATCCTGCGCCGGATTTTCTGCCGCCTTCGCCGCAGCCGCCTGTTCAGCAGCCTGCTGCGCGGCCTGCTTCGCAGCGTCCTCTTCCGCCAGCCGCTGCAGTTCGGTCAGGTCCTGGCCCGTTGCAAACTGGGTGGTATCCGGCTTGCGATTGAGCTGACTGATGACGACCACGGTGAGCCCCAGCAGGATGGCCCCGGCAACGGCGTACAGCAGGATCGGACTGCGCCGGCGCGGCAGCGCCTCTTCGGCGGCGCGGCGTTGTGATTCAGCTTCGTCGGACAGCCGCGTGGGCCGGCGATCCGACTTCTGCTCGGCCGGATCCGCCGCCGTGAACACCGGCACCATGCACTTCGGATTGGCACAGCGAACACTTTTTCCCAGCGCCGATTTGGGCACGAAATTGGTCTGCTCGCACATCGGACAAACCGTCTTCTGCAGGCGACCTTTTTCCGGCTTGAGCGATGCTTCGATAACCTGCTGGCCACCCGCTGCTCCGATGCCGAACGGATCGTCCTCGTCAACCACCATCCGACTGCCAGGGCGAGCCGGAGTGGAGGGTTTGGGAGTCGTTGCCGATGCTGGTGTGGCTGAGGCTGCCCCGGGACCACCGGGAGCTGCAGGTGCTGCTGGTGCTGCCGGCTTTTGCGGGAGCGCCCGGGCACCGGGCCGATTGATCGCGGGGTTCTTTTTGGGCTGCGGCGTGTTTCTGGCCCCACGGGAACCGTCCATCGCAGCGCCGCAAAAAGGGCAATCGACGGCGTCGTCTTCAATAACCGACTGGCCGCAGGAAGGACAGGTGGGCAGAGACATGCGGGGAACTCCGCGGAAGATGCAGCAGGAGAGGAGCGAAAGGCAGACGACGGCCAACCAGTGACAGACCGCCCCGGAAGTCTACTCCACGGGGGGAGACAGGGCGAGAGATCCCGGGAGAGATTGTGGCTAAACGTCGCCCTCGGCGGCCGTGGTGAATTCACGCAGACGTCCCAGCAGCACAGCGGCCGCCAGAAACAGGCCCGTCAGCAGCAGAATCCAGCCGACATGCTGCCAGACAGGTTCCCCACCAATCGCATAATTCAACACCGGAGTCCCCTCGCGGTCCACAGGCAGCGGCAGCCACTGCACCAGAATCGAACGCAACCGGTACTGCACCGTCAGACGATTCACAAGCGCCGGGAGCGCCCCAAGGATGCCCTCCACCAGAAAGGCCCACGCCATGCACATCACCATCGCCCGCCGCAGCACCGCCGTACCCAGAAACAAAAAAATGGCGGCCGAAGACACCGCCGATAAGCCACTCAACCCCAGCATCGCCGACCAGATCCTGAACTTCGAATCGGCCGTGCACAGCGGTACCGAAACCGACAAACCCGTCCAGGCAGCCGTACAGCCGAAAACCACCGCCGCCAGGTACTTGCCCAGCAGCAGCCGGGAAACACCATGCGGTCTGGACGCAAGGTAAATCCAGCTGCGCTGCTCCAGTTCGGATGCCACCGCAGGCCCCGCCGTTACCAGCACTCCCAGAGCCGTGCAGACACCAGGGATCAGCATGTAGTAAGCAAGCGACCAGGCCGCGTTCACATTGTCCGGACCGGACACGGGCCCCGACTGCACCAGATTCCAGCGCACCAGCAGCGTGATGGCCACCGGAAAGCCGGCGATCATCAGCCACCAGACCATTCGACCTGGCGTCAGCATCCGCCGACACTCATACAAAAACACGGCCCCCACTTCCCTCACAACTCACCCCGGTGAATTTTCATCAGTGAATTAAACAGTGACTGCAGCGAATCATCGGCGGAACGCAGCTCATACACCACAAACCGCTCCTCACTAACCCACTTTGCCAGCTGCCGCGAAAAACCGGCGGCGTTTCGCGTGGAAAGCTGCACGAGGTCACCACCGGCCGCCGCAGGCTGCAGCCGTACGGCATCCGCCACGCCCTGCTCCAGCGCCAGTGCCGACAAACGACGCCCCTCAGAACACCGCACCTGAATCTCCATCGGCACCTGAAACAACAGCTCATGCACCTCGGCCGCTGTTCCCGATGCCAGCAGCCGGCCGCCGGAAACCAGCAGAAACGACTGCGTTAACGCCTCAATTTCATGCAGCACATGGCTGGCAATCAGCACACTCCGGCCCGCCGCAATCCATTCCCGCAGCAGCTCCGTCATCTGAGCACGGCCGACCGGATCCAGACCACTGAGCGGTTCATCCAGAATGAGCAGTTCAGGGTCGTGGGCGATGGCCTGCGCAAGCTTCGTCCGCTGCCGCATCCCCCGCGAATAACTGGAAATCGACCTTCGCATCCCGGCCCCCATGCCCACACGCTCCAGACACTCAGCCGCACGCAGCTGCGCCTGACGCCGCGGAAAGCCGTGCAACTGCAGCAGCCACGTCGTCCACTCCAATCCACTCACTCCCGCATACATCCCCTCAAACGCCGGACAAAAACCAATCCGCCGCATGAGCTCCGCATTGTTCCGCGGGTTTTGTCCAAGCACCCGCACGGACCCGCGAGTTGGCCGGAGCTGGCCTATGAGCAGGTTCAGCAGCGTACTCTTGCCCGCACCGTTGGGTCCCAGCAAACCCCAGGCACCCGGCGACAACTGGAGCGTCATGTCATTCACGCCCAGAACCGTCCCGTACAGCCTCGTCACGTGCTCAAGCTCAATCATCCACGCCATGCGCTGAATTCTTTCCCAATCAAACCTGCAGCGGTGCACACACACGGCGATACAGCACCGCCAGCGAAACCGCACACAGCACCCCCAGCAGCACAACCTGCAACTCCAGCCCGGGCACACGGAAATTAGGATCCAGCACCCTCCCGGCCACGTCCGTCGTCACGTGAAACAACGACAGATTCCAAACCAGCGAATCCGGCCCCGCTGCGGAAAACAACCCCGCCGTCTGACGCAGCAGCCAGCCGAAGATCCACACTGCAAACCAGCCCGCGGCCGCAAAGCGGGATTCCGTGGTGAGCGATGACAGAGCCAGTGCCAGCAGCGTGCTCGGAACCGTAATCACGGCAGCTGCAAGCAATATTCGCAGGGGCAGATCCCAGGTCGCCACCAGCACTTCAGGACCGGGAGAAAACAGGACGCCGGCGACGAAGAGCAACAGCGCGGGAGCCAGCGTGATCAGCAGCGCGTAAAACAGCACCACCAGACACTTCCCCAGAATGTACTGCAGAGGTGACAGCGGGCGGGAGAAATACAACAGAAATGCGCGAGAACGGACGTCCTGGGAAATCAGCGGCGGAGCAATCAGCCCCACCACCTGCAACAGCAGCAGCGGCTGCGATCGCCGAAACAGATTCAACAGCAGCAACGACCAGAATAAATGCCGCTCCTCACCCGGACTCAAATTCCGCCGCGCCAGCACACCTCCAATATCCCGAAACTGCTCCCGCGCTGACTGTGGCACCTCCAGCACATTCAGGACCATTCCCTGAATCGCTTTCGCAGAGACGTCGTCCTGCACCTGCGCCTGCTCGTACATAAACACCAGCAGCCCCAGGGAGGCACCTGGGAGCCAGGCAAGCAGCAGCAGTCGCTTCAGCCACGAACTGCGCCACGCACGCTGAATGCCGGTTTCAGCAACCACCAGCCAGCGCAGACCGGTGGCTGTGGTTTGACCCCGCCACGGCCGATATCCGGGATCATGTATTGGCACGTCGCACCTCGCCCACTGCCTCCAGAAAAATCTGCTCCAGAGAATTCCGCGCAGGCTCAATCCCGCGAATCACACTGTCCGTCACCGCCGCCGCCTCCCATAACGCCTGCCCACACGTCTCTGCACTGCCCGCCAGACGCAGCTGATTAACCTCCCGAATCTCCGCAGACAAACCCCGCCGAGCCAGCTCAGAGACGAGCGGCTCGACACCACCACCAGCTGTCACCGACAACGAGGGCTCAGCCGTCCGACACAACTCCTCCAGACTGCCGGAAACTCGCACCGTCCCCCGAGCCAGAATCACCACGCGTTCACAAACCGCCTGCACGTCCGGGAGAATGTGCGTGCAAAGCAGCACCGATTTGCCGAAATCCCGCCACAGAATGCGGACGCGGTTGAGCATCGCTTCACGCTCCTCAGGGTCCAGCCCCGTTGTCGGCTCGTCCAAAATCAGCAGCTGCGGGTCATGCACAATCGCCATCGCAAATCGCAGCTTCTGACGCATCCCCGTGGAATAGGTCTCCACCGGACGGTATCGCTCCTGACCAGCACCGCAGAAGTCAAGAATCTCATGCCCGCGACGCAAAGCCTCCAACGCCGGGAGCCCCGATAGTCGACCAGCCATCTGCAGCGTCTCTATGCCGGACAGACCATGCAGATAACAGTCGTCCTCAGGCATGAAACCCACCTGCGAACGCACACGCGACAACTCACTGCCCAGCGGAATCCCCAGCACATGCCCGCGGCCGCAAGTCACCCGGGCCAGACCCAGCAGGATCCGAATGAGCGTACTCTTGCCCGCACCGTTGGGCCCCAGCAGCCCCGTCACGCCAGGCTCAAACCGCAGCGTGATGTCCGAGAGTGCCCGGAAACTGCCGTAGTCCTTCGTGAGCCCCTCAAGTTCGATCAATGCGGCCATCTGCTGAAGTTCTGATTCCCCGTGGAACGCGGATACACCCGGAAGCAGCCCGCAGTCTATCAGAAAACCCACGAAAATCCCACAACGCGACCACGGAACGACAACCCCCGGTTGCGCCCCGCACCCTGGTGCGCACCCCCAGCCGCCCCTGAGCGGCCGGGCGGAAGCCCCCGGTTACGTTTTCGCACCCTGGTGCGCACCCCTGCCCGTACCCTGAGCGGT
>JBEAUF010000407.1:0-14817 GCA_041161565.1 Planctomycetota bacterium
CGGAAACGCAAGCTGGTTTCCTGGGCTGCTATTGTTTCGGGGGGCAGGCGAATGAAAACGGCCTGTCAGGGAGCATCGGCCGTGGCCACAGAGAGGCCATCAGCGACGGCGGCGTCCGCGAGTGCAGCGGAGCGAGGACGGCGACTGGCTTTCCAGCTGCCGGAGGGCGTGCGGCTGGCAGTAGCGGCAGGGCGACTGTCATCTGCCGGCCGGCTGCTGCGGGTCTGAGGAGCGGGGTCAGCCTCTGGCCGAGCACGTTCATAGGCGGGGGGTTCAAAGGAAGGTTCGCTCCCGGATTCAGAGGGGCTCACTGGTACCAGATCAGACCCAGTGGCGGCTCCTGCAGGTTTGCGGGCAGAGCGTTCGCGGAAGCGATCATCCGGCTGCGGCGTGGCAGCTGTCCGCGTCGAATCAGCGGTGGGCAGCGCGTAGACGGTCTGAGTCGGGCCCCAGGGGCCCCAGGCCATTGCGGTGCCAATCGGCACAGTCCGCCAGGCCGTTTCCGGACGCATCACAGTGCGCTCTTCCTTGCGCATTACCAGCCGCTGATACGGAACCTGTTCTTCACGTTTCTCGGCAACCATCCGGGTTTCCTGAACGGCGACTCGCTGAGTACCGCGGATGGCGACCTGACGCGTCACAGGCACGTTAAAGGCCACGAGGTTGGGAATGTATTCGCGGGACGTGGTGTAGTTGGGCATGAAGGCCGTCCGCATGGAATACCCGGTGCGATTCAGCCACCCGATGACTCCGGGACGCGGATCAATCTGACAGGGGGCACACTTGGCGACAGGATGATACCGCGTGATCCAGCGGCCCATGTCGCGGTTGACGGTCTGGTATTCGGTGACGTTCTGATAGGTCACCGTCGGGATTTCAACCTGCTTTGTTTCGGTGACCGGCCGCCAGACAGTGACTTCCTGAGTGCGATAGGCGGTTTCGTAGGTTGGGACTTCGACTGTTTGCTTTTCCGGCACGTAGCTGGTGACAGGAATTGTCTGGTAGCAGGCCGCCATGGCGGGCTGTACCGGGGCACAGTTGCAGTTGTTCGCACCGAAGAACTGGGCCTGTGCGGTGGAAGCTGAAATGGAGCAGCAGAGCAGTCCGAGGGCAGCACCGACAGACGATTTTCCGGACAGCATGAGTTTCTTCCCTGAAGAGACACCAAGGAGCGCCGGCGGCGAACCTGCACATCCATCCGTGGATTGCGGTGAGAGGAGGCCAGACAGCCGGGAATGAAAGGAGAGGGTCTTTGGGGTGGGACCGGAACTCTGGCGGAACCTGCCGGGATGAATTCCGGTGAACTGCAGAAGGGGACGGGATCAGCAACTGAGTGGCTGTTTCTGCCGACTTTTGTGCTGCGATGGGGGGTGATTTAGTCCAATCAAAAAATTGGGTCAATAGCGTTTCATGTTTTGAAGGGAATTCTCCGAAGGCCCGGCCGGTCAAATCACAGCCACCGGAGGAAAGTCGGGGGCTGGCGGCAGAATTCGCCGCAGCTCAGCCAAATCGGCAGAAATTGCCGCTGATCGCGCTCGCAGCGTTCTGCTGCAACACCGGTAAGCGGCAGGACCTTCCGCTACTTCTTTCCCAGTGCACGCTGCTGCCGAAAAAATTCCTGAAGAATGGCCCGGCAGTCTTCCTGCATCACGCCGCCCAGAACCGCGCTCTGATGATTCAGCCTCAGATCAGACGGGATACTGTAAAGCGAATGACAGGCGCCAGCCTTGGGATCAGACGTGCCATAAACCACAAAGGGGATGCGTGCCTGCACGATCGCGCCAGCACACATCGGACAGGGCTCGAGTGTGACGTACAACGTGCAATCCAGCAATCGCCAGGATCGCAGAGCCTCGGCCGCCTGAGTCATCGCGATCATTTCCGCATGCGCTGTCGGATCCTGCAGCATCTCACGCTGATTGTATGCTTCCGCAATCACCCGATTCTGGTGCACAATCACTGCCCCCACAGGTACCTCGCCCTGATCAAAAGCCAACACCGCCTGATCAAGCGCCTTCTTCATCCAGAAGTCATGCGGGGACAGCGGAGACTGCAACAGGTCGTCGGTAAAGGCGGACATGGATAGGTTCGCGGTGAGAGGCAGGCGAGCAGCAGACGGGGAAAATCTTCGTGGGCGGAGTGTGTTCAGGTGTACGGACGATGTCAATCGGCCGGTGCGGCCAGTCTTCGCCCCAGCCGCTGCACTCCCGCGGGCACATGCACCGTAACCGCTGAATTCGCAGCTCCCGCACGACCAACAGCAACATCGGACAGAGAAGTCGGCGTCACAACCACACCCATGGATGCAAACACAAAACCCATTGCAGAAACATTTCGAATCCTGAGGTCTTCCACCATTTCACCAGCACGACGTTGTCCTCGCCATTCGCATCCGCCTTCGCCCGTTGATTTCCGGGAACTCTGATTCACCCCGGTTTCATCAATTGAGCGGGCGGGCGAAATCCCCAGTACGTTTTGCACCGTAAGGTGTGCACTGCCAGCGGCGTCAGCAGCGCGTCGCAGGGCTCTTTACCCGCGGGCTGCCGCCTGGCGGCTCAACGGAACGAAGTGACCTGACGTGCCGCGTACGCGTTAATCCTGAACAGCAGGTCAGTTTGACTGCTGTTTTGGCATCAGGAGCCGAACCCGTGCTGTTGCAGAAGTTGTGGGAGGTCGGCGACGGATTCAAGCACAAAATCGGCGCCGGTCGTGAGAAATTCCGCAGTGGCCGCGCTGAGTCGATGCTGCAGTTCCGCTGCTGGCAGCGCGCTGACCTCCTGCAGCGAAAGCCCAAGGGCGTTTCCGGTGCGAGTCACTGCGACGGTCAGCATGCCGGCGTTCTTTCCCGCCTGAATGCCGACCGGCGTGTCATCCACGACAAGAATCCGTTCTGCCGGCCAGACATTCAGCAGTTCGGCCGCCCGCAGATTCAGCCATGGGGCCGGACGTCCGGCAATGACGTCGTCGGAACACAGCGTGACATCGGGCCGATAACCCTGAGCAGCCGCGAGGGGGCGGACGATCTCCATGAGTTCGCGGGTATAGCCAGTGGACGACCCGATCCTGAGTCCCCACTGTCGGAGCGTCTGCACGGCGTCGACGATACCGGGAATGACATCAGAACCCTGAGCGAGGATTTCCTTCTGCAGCGGCAGAAAATCGTGGTACATGGCGAGCACATCCGCATCGGAGACAGATTTACCGTGAACCTGCTGCCAGGCAGCGGCGACGCGGGGCAGAGCTGCCACGAGGGCGATGTGTTCGTGCTTGGCGCGGCCCATCGGTCCTCGAGCTTCCGCCACGGTGATTTCCACACCGCGGCGACGAAAGATTTCCTGAAACACCTGGGCCGGAGCGCGGCTGCCATGGTCAACCGTGGTCCCAGCCCAGTCAAAAACAACGGCCTGAACGCGGGCGAGTGGATGCATGCTGAAGATCCCCCTGTGGATGAATTCGTGATCTACACGTGAAGCTGATTCCAGAATCTTTCGGCGAGCCCAAATGCCATGGTCATACCAGCACCGCCGGTGCCGGTGAAGATCTGCAGACCCGGGAGTGGACTGGACTCAAATACCGGCAACTGTGGATGTTTGGCATAGACGCCGTGCCAGCGTTCAGCGATGGTCCATGATGGCAGGCAAAAGACCTTCCGCAGCTCTCTCAGAATCAGCTCGTCAATCTCCGCCTTGTCGAAAGGTTCGATCTCGTCGCCATATTCGTGCGAATCACCGAGAATAATCTCGCCGTGATTATTCTGCGACGCCATCACGTGAATGCCGAAGCGATCCAGCTCCGGTGTCTCAGCAGCGATGCGTGTGCGAACACCGGACAACGCCGGACAAACTTCGAACAGGCGATAGTGCCGCAGCGTAAGTCCGCTGGCGAGGTGTGGTCCAAGCTGCCACGTGGGATCGGGTGGCCGAACACTGAGCATCTGCAGTTTGCAGGGCACGAGTCCCGACGCAGCGAGCGAGGCTGGAAACAGGCTGTGAAATTCAGCGCCGCAACACAGGATTACTCGGTCGAAACGGCGACGATCACCGTCGGATGTTGTGATCACCAGACCATCGTTCAACCCGACAGCGCTGCCGGACCGCACGTCCACAGCCGTTACCGGGGACTGAAAATAAAACCGCACGCCAAAATGTTCGCTGAGCCATGCGGGGAGACTGCGAGTGGCTTCCCGGGGGTTAACGCAGAGCTCGCTGGGGCTGTGGAGTCCGCCGCGAAGCCCCTGTGGGTTGGCTCCGGGCGTGAGTTTGTGGATTTGATCAGGCGTCACAAGCTGACACGGAACTTCGAGATCCTTTGCGACGGCGGCAAATTCCTGCAGCAGCTGCCACTCGTCATCGTGATGGGCCAGGTGAATGGAACCCGATTCGCGAACACTGATGCCGGCACCCGCACCCGCCTGCAGCCATCGTCGACGACTAACCAGCGCTGTCTGAAAGAGCTCACCATGCGGCTGTCCAATTGGCCAAACCATGCCAAAATTGCGGATGGAGGCACCCGACGCGCGAGATGAACGCTCGAAGACAGTCACGTCATGACCGCGTTCGGCCGCTGACCAGGCATGGGCCAGCCCCACGATACCTGCACCAATCACGGCCACATGTTCCTGAAGCACGCTGAACAATCCTGTGAAGAGAAACGGTAACCACGTCAAACAGAATCGCTGCGAAATCCCTGTCGCCTCATCGAAAAAATCGCCTGACTTTCCCGGGTGCTGACAGATTCTTAATATCTGCACGGCAGAGTGACGCAGCAGACGCCAGTGTAGCGAGCAGCGGGCAGAGAGTCTGACAGCTGGAATGAAGAATTCGTGAGTTTCCACGGGGACGGAAGTGAGATATTGAAAGTGAACCCAGCAGCCCCCTCAGCCCCCCGCTCTGCGTCTGCGTGGTCTCTGCAGGCGCTCTGGACGGTCCTCGCCGCCTTCGCCACTTACTTCTGCATGTACGGTTTCCGCAAACCCTATGCGGCAGCGGAATACGGTGGTGCAGAATACTTTGACCTGACTCTGAAATCGCTGCTGGTCACCGCTCAGACCCTCGGCTACGCGTTATCCAAATTCATCGGTATCCGTGTGATCTCGGAAATGCCGCCTGCGCGGCGAGCCGGGGCATTGCTGGGGCTGATTGCCGTCGCCGAACTGACTTTGATACTTTTCGGAATCCTCCCGCGCCCATGGAACATCGCCTGCATGTTTCTCAACGGGCTGCCACTGGGCATGGTGTTTGGGCTGGTGATGAGCTTTCTGGAGGGTCGGCAGATTTCCGAAGCGCTGCTCGCAGGACTCTGCGCCAGCTTTATCGTAGCTGATGGTGCTGCCAAAGCAGCTGGCGCCCAGCTCCTGAAACTGGGCATTGCCGAAGACTGGATGCCGGCTGCCGCAGGTCTGCTATTCGCCGCCCCGCTGATAGCAGCTGTCGCCGTGCTGGCTCGCACTCCGGCCCCCAGCCCTGCTGATACCGCCGCCCGTTCCGAACGCGTCCCCATGACTCGCAGCGATCGCTGGGCCATGCTTCACAGTGGCTCCGTGGGACTGGCCGCCATCGTCTGCATGTATCTGCTGACCACCATTCTTCGCAGCGTGCGCGCCGACTTTGCTGCAGAGATCTGGCGCGGTCTTGGTGTCCCCGCGGCTCCCGACACCTTTGTTACTTCCGAAATGCTGGTCGCCGCCGGCGTAGTGCTCTGCAATGGCTGCCTCGTGTTTATCTCCGGAAACCTGATCGCTTTTCGGCTGTCCCTGAGTACTTGCCTTGCCGGCTTTGCACTGATCCTCGCAGCCATCGCGCTCCGCAGCTCAGTACTCAGCCCGTTCCTCTTTATGACACTCACCGGTCTCGGACTTTACCTGCCATACGTCGCCGTGCATGCCTCCATCTTCGAACGTCTGCTCGCCATCACTCGCGGCCGCGGAAATGCGGCTTTCCTGATGTATCTTGCTGATTCCACCGGCTATCTGGGCTACGTCGGCATCATGTTCTTCAAGAACTGGGCCGATCACCGCGGAGAATTCCTGCCCTTCTATCTGCGGATCTGCGAGCTGGCCAGCCTGCTGTCACTGGCCTGCGTCATCACCAGTCTGCTCTACTTTTCCGGGAGCCGCCTGCAGCCTCAGGACAGCCCGAAACAGTCTGCTGCGGCAACACCGCCACCTGAATCATCCTCCTGAAAGCCATTTCTGCCGCATGTCATCCGACTCGCTTGCCGCCGTCTATCACGGCACTCCTGGCGCCATCACTCTGCAGCTGATCCCTACGCCCCGCCCGCGCGGTGCAGAGATTCTGGTCACAGTTGAAGCCTGCACACTTTGCGGGAGTGATCTCCATAGTTTTGAGGGCCGCAGGGCAGTTCCTGTGCCCACGGTTCTGGGTCATGAAATCGTGGGCCGCATTACGGCTTTTGGTCCCCAGGCACCTCGCACGGATCTGAGTGGTCAGCAGCTGGCTGAAGGTGACCGCGTCGTCTGGGCCGTGGTTGCCTCCTGCGGACTCTGCAGCAACTGCCGACGCGATCTGCCGCAGAAGTGCGAAAACGCTGTGAAATACGGCCATGAAGCCTTCCGCCCCGGCTACGAACTGCTGGGCGGACTTGCCGATCACTGTCTGCTCACCCCCGGCACTGCCATTGTTAAAACGCCCGCAGGAGTCTCTCTGAACACCATCAGCCCGGCCAGCTGCGCAACGTCCACCATCGCAGCAGCCATGGAAGCGGCAGGGGATTTGAGCGACCAGGTGGTGTGTATTACCGGCGGCGGACTGCTGGGACTCACAGCGGCAGCCATGGCCAGCAGTCAGCGCGCGGCTGCTGTGGTACTGTGTGATGTCAACCCAGAGCGTCGGGATCGCGCTGCAGCGTTCGGCGCCACGCATGCGGTTGCCCCGGAGCAGCTTCCGGAACTGCTCAAGCAGATCAGCGGTGGCCGGGGAGCGGATATCGCGATTGAAGTTTCCGGCGCCCCGTCGGCCTTCCAGACACTCTGGCCACTGCTGCGAACGGGAGCCCGCTTTGTGCTGGTCGGTGCCGTCTTTCCAGCCACGCCTGTTTCATTTTCCATGGATACGCTCGTCCGCAGAAACCTCAGCGTCATCGGCATCCACAACTACGGCCCCCGTCACCTGCTGCGTGCCGTACAGTTTTTGGAATCCGCAGACAGTCGTTTTCCCTTTAATTCGCTGGTTTCCAGCTGGTTCCCACTGCGTGAGACACCAGCGGCACTGGCTGCCGCGATGAATCCGGGCTGCATCCGCGTGGGCGTGCTGGGAAATGCGACGCAGCGATACTAACGAGGCTCACAGTCAACGCCCGACGAGCGCCCATGTTCGAGGTTGCATTCGCCGCATCCGCCGTCAATACTTTGACCCACTGGCCTGCCCCACGACGTTTCCTTTGCCCACGAAAGCTCCCGCGATGCGCTGTCACACTCTGCTCATTGCAGCACTCCTTTGCATTTCCACGTCGTCCCCTGCCCCGGCTCAGGAATGGCGCACAATCACGCCGGACGTCATCTACGGTCATAAAGCCGGCATGGCACTGACGTATGACGTCATCCGCCCAACAGAGGACCCCAATGGGGCTGTTGTGCTGTTCATGGTGAGCGGTGGCTGGGTGTCGCTCTGGGCTCCACCGGAAACCGTCGTGCGAGCCGAAAAAAAGAGCCTGAATCTTTTCGAAAAAATCGTGGACCGCGGCTACACGCTGGTGCTTGTGCGTCACGGCAGCAGCCCGTATTTCAAAGTCCCGGACGCCGTCGCGGACGTGAAGCTCGCCGTTCGCCACGTTCGCCGACAGGCAGCCACCTGGGGTGCTGATCCGCAGCGAATCGGAGTTTGCGGCGGCAGCGCCGGCGGACATCTGTCGCTGGTGCTGGGAACCATGGGTGACGATGGCGATCCGGACGCTGCGATTGAACTCGAAAAAACACCCAGCCACGTGCAGGCGGTCGCAGCCTACTTTCCGCCAACGGATATTCGCGAATACGTCAATCACAAGACGCTCAGCAGACAGTTTCCGGCAATTGTGTTTCCAGATGAACAGGCCTCGGATGTGTCCCCGTTGCTGTCGGTCACAAAACGCTCCGCTCCAACCCTGCTGATCCACGGGGACAAGGACGAGCTGGTGCCGATATCACACAGCCAGCGTTTCCATGAAGCCATGCAGAAGGCCGGCGCGGTGTGCGAATTGATCGTGATGCCCGGTGCGGCTCACGGATTCCCCGGTGCGCAGGGCCAGCAGGCGGAAACAGCATTGCTGGAGTGGTTCGATCAGCATCTGGCGGCACCGACCAACTGAGATCAATGCTTGCCACACATGTTTGCGGTCGGGCCGCGGCTAAGCGTGGCCTTTGGGAGTCTGTTTTTGCGGGAGCTCTCGCATGACGATGTCGATGGCCCGTCCGCGAGCCCGCAGAACGCGGTCGAATTTACCGGCCTGTGCCGCCGCAGTTGCCTGCCGGTCGAGCATTGCGAGTTCCTCGAGATCGACGTTCCACGAATTATCGCGGCAGGCCTGCATCAATTCGTTGTGAGCTTCAGCGAGGCAGTTGAAGAGTTCATCCGCCTTGTGGCACTGGACAGTGCGATAGGGAGGGTGAGCATTGAACGAGGATCGCAGGAGATGCTGATCGGAGGCGGTTCCGGGGAACGCATCAAGTTCTGACGAGAGCGCTGCGGCAGCGACCGCGGGCGCTGGGGGCAGGGCTGCCGGAGGAGCTGGGGCTGGCTGGGCAGGTATCGCATCGGACCTGACCCCGGAGCGGTAAATGCGAAGAGCGATCAGCAGTCCGGCGAACAGGATCATGGCGCCCGCGACCGTTGCAGCAAGGAAACCACCGGGGCCGGCGGGCATATTGGTAACGGTCACCCGTGCGGCGAGAGCAGCCAGGACAGCAGCAAGGATCAGCACAACACCGGAAGCGGCGTATCGGCCCGGCGAACGCTGACGTCGCGGTGGCTGGGTGGGCACGGCAGGAGTCGCTGCAGCCGTTGCTTCAGCAGCACCACGCTCAGGATAGCTCTCCACATTCACCACGATGACCGTGGAGTTGTCGAAGCCACCCCGGAGGTTGGCGAGGTTGATCAGGAGCCGAGAGGATTCGGCGGGGGTGAGGTTGCTGAGTATCAGACCGATTTCGGCGTCGGAGACGTGGTTGGTGACGCCGTCCGAACAGAGCATGTAAATGTCACCGGATTCCACAGGGAACGGTCCTTCGATATCCACGTGGACAAAGGAGTCCGGACCGAGGCAGCGAGTGATGACATTACGGGGATGAAAGAGTTCCACGTTTTCGGGCGTGGCACGCCCCAGCCGAATCATTTCCCACTGAAGGCTGTGATCGAATGTGAGTTGCTGGATGACACCGCGGCGGACGCGATAGAGCCGGCTGTCTCCCACATGCCCGGCGATGGCCCCGGCTGCGGACAGGCTGAGTGCCGTACAGGTGGTGCCCATGCCTTCAAATTCCGGGTTTTCCCGTCCGCGGTCATTAATCGCCTTGTTGGCTGCGAGTATGGCGTGGTGCAGCGAATCTTCTACGGAACTGTCAGCGTGTTTGAAAAACGCGATCGGCAGCGTGTCGACACAAATGCGACTGGCGAGATCTCCGACAGCGTGACCGCCGATGCCATCCGCCACCACGAACAAATGCCCGTAGCGGCTCCATTCCGCGTGATCCGTGCAGAGTCTGGCGGCGAAGGCATCCTGGTTCACGGCGCGGCGCATTCCCACGTCAGTGCGAGACGCATATTGCACAACGGGGGAAGCTGTCATCGAAGTTACTCGGGAGAAACTGCCGGCGAAATCAGGTCTCGCGACAGGGCCTTCCGCAATGCCGCGGAGGACAGCGGCAGAAAAACAACGGACCGGGGCGTGGGAGTGCCAGATCGGGAGCAGTGAAAGTGTACACAAGCCGCACGGGTTCTGGCCAGTCACCAAGTAGGGATTTCGGGGATAGTCGCTGGGTGGACGCCGGAGCGGGGGGCCCCGCGGGATCGGTAAATCGGCTGCCGGTGCCTTTTACCAGACTCCGCGGGCCCCGCCTCGATTCAGTTCGAACGCATCTCCATCCCCCGAGTCTCAGTCAGCCGCGATTCAAAGCCACGCGATGCAAATCCGTTCTCAGCTGCCCGCTGCTCAGACACTGCAGCGGCTGCTGCCTCGTGGTCCGCCAGCACCGCCAGACGCACCATTTCTGCTGTGCTGTTCACCCCCAGCTTCCTCGCCGCATTCGCGCGGTGCTTCTCAATCGTTTTCACACTGATTCGCAGCTCCATTGCGATACTCTTGTTGGCGTGCCCGTTGGAAACCAACTGCACCACCTGCAACTCCCGGCGGGACAACCGACGGATCTGCTGACGCGCCGAATCCCGACGCGACAGCCAGGCTCGATATGCCGTGTCCTCCTGCGGCAGCATTCCAGCCGCAGCATCCAATTCGCCAGGAAAACCAAACCGGGATGCCGTAGGAACAACCTGAATCATCTGCATTTCTCCTGTGAGTGAAAGAGAGCATTGGCGAAAGCCGCCAGGTGATTTGCCGCGGAGATGCCCAGCACCCGCCGACGTGCGAATACTCGGGTGATATATCCCGCTCTGTTCACCACTGAGGCCGGAAAATGCTCCGGGATCGTCAGAGTCGAGGCAGTTTGCCAACATGCTGCCAGGGGCTCTGTGCAACTCTGCAGCAGACACCTGGACAATGCAGGGAATCATGCGACTCCCGGCAGACCAGCGCGTCTGCAAACGCGATTGTCAGTGCGTTTGCCCGAATGCTGAACGAGCGGGCGGAAGCCCCCGGCTGCGTTTTGCACTGCAAGGTGCGCGCGGCCAGCGGCGTTGGCTGAGCATTGCCACGGCTCTTTGCCCGCGGGCTCCCGCCCAGTGGCCTTGACATTCTGGAGCTTCGGATGTGCTGGAGTACTCGCTTTCGATTAACACGCGTGGTTTCGATCATGAAGGGTGTGCGGCCGATGTCAATCGGCCGTTGCCGCCCTGGTGAGCTCCGGCTGCGACGCTCGCCGCGCGGGCACGCTCCGTTACCCCGGATTGACATCCCCCGCACGCCCTTCCCGCCTTTTGGCGGTGATGGAGAGAACTTCAAGGCTATTGGGCGGCAACCCGGCGGCTCGCTGCGGTTGTCGGCGCGTTCGCCAACGCCGGGCTGTGGCCCGTGACGATGGCCAAATACCGACGGCATACCAAATTCGCACGAAATTCAGTTGACCACAGCCGGCAGATGTATTAGAGTAGTAATACACAAAGACCAGATCCTCAACCCGTTCAAACCCGCCGCGGAACGGCGTCTCCCCCGCCGGGCCCACGCTGCCCTCTCCGGCAGATTATTTTTCCCCGCACTGTATTACTGTCTCTATACACATGGACATTTCTCCTTCAGCGTTTGTGGTGCAGCCGTCTTCGGGCGTCCCAATTTACCGTCAGCTGATTGATCAGGTGCGGGGGATGATTGCCGCCGGCCGGGTGCAGCCCGGAGACGTGCTGCCCAGCGTGCGTCAATTGGGAGCCGAGCTGGAGGTGAATTTCATGACGATCTCCAAGGCCTGGGCGAAGCTTGAGGCGGAGGGAGTCGTGGAGCATGATCGGGGCCGGGGGATGGTGGTGACGGGAGCACGACGCGTGTCCCTGCATGCTGAGAATCAGCAGCAGGTGCGGGTGCTTGCTGATCAGGCGGTGATTCGGGGACTGCAGTGTGGCATGAGTCGCAGCGAGCTGCTGGGTATTTTCAAGGCATCGATTGAGGAACATCTGCAATGAGTGACGTGGTGCTGGAAGCGAGTGCGCTGCGGAAGCAATTTCGCGATACCGAGGTGCTGGCGGGTGTGGATCTGCGGCTGCAGCGGGGCCAGGTGACTGGACTTCTGGGCCTGAACGGTGCCGGCAAGAGTACTCTGATTCGCTGCCTGTTGGGGCTGCTGCGTCCCACAGGGGGCAGTGCGCGGATTTTCGGCTGTGAGTCCTGGAATCTGGGTGAGTCCGAAAAGGCGCGACTGGGCTATGTGCCACAGGAGGTCTGGTTATTCCCGACGCTGACGGTGCGGGGCATGGCGGACTACACCGGAGCATTTTACGCCAACTGGGACGCAGCCGCGGTGACTGAGCTGCTGCGGAAATGGGAGTTGCCACAGGACAAGGCCTGCGGTGTTTTGTCAGCCGGGGAGCGACAGAAGCTGGGGATTGTGCTGGCGCTTGGTCATCAGCCGGAGTTGCTGGTGCTGGATGAGCCTGTGGCGAGTCTGGATCCGGCAGCGCGTCGAGCATTTCTGGAGTCGCTGCTGGAACTGGCGGCGGATGGCAACCGAACCGTGCTGTTTTCCACGCATATTACTTCGGACGTGGAGCGAGTGTGTTCGCACGTGGCATTGCTTGGGTCGGGGCGCATTCAGTTTCATGAAGAGCAGGACGGATTGAAGGAGCGAACGAAGCGGCTGCGGTTAGCTGCCGGCACCACGCTCCCGAGCAAGGCCGACTTACCGGGAGTGCTGCAGTGGCAGACGGCGGGCACCACGGGGGTGATGACGGTGAACAATTTCACAGCTGCCCTTCCGGACGAGTTGCGGTCGAAGTGGGGGGCGGATGTGGTGGTTGAGGATTTGAATCTGGAAGAGATTTTCCTGGCGTGCAGGTGAGAGCGTGGAGGGTCGGCGATGAAACGGTTCACAGCGGTGCTGAGTGTGTTGTTTTCACAGAAACTGTTCGCCTGTCTTTTCCTGGTGATTGTGCTGGGGCCACTCGGATTCCTGTACAGGCCTGCGGAATTCAGAATTTCGCACGACCTGTCGCCGGAGAAGTTCCCGGATGTATCGCCTTTCCATGAGGCAGCATCCGGAGAGCAGGTTTGGCCACACTGGACATGGCGGGAGGTAAAGCAGGCAGCTGCAGATTCCGGGTCAGAGCCGGCGCTGTGGTTTTCCGGCCCTCGCGAACCTTTTAGTTTTCTGCCTCGCAGCAGATCAGAATTCAGAACGGTGGAGCCGGGCCAGCCGGAGAATCTGCACGAGATGATTCCGGAACTGGCGCGTATCGAGATCCACGAATCTCAATTGACGATCGAGGACTGGCAGGATGTAGGGCAGCTGAGCCGACTGCGGCTGTTCGAAGGCTGTCGTCTGGCGCCACCACCTGGCGATCCGGCCGTCGGCGCGAGGGTGGCAGCAGACGCATTGGCTGCGTTACCTCAGCTGAAGCAGTTAAATCTGCTGGGCACAACCTGGATTCGACTCGCCGCGATGCCACAACTGGAGACGCTCATTCTGGACGCCCCTGATCTGGAACGTGTGCTGCCCCTTTCAGATTTGTCTGCACAGCTTCCGCAGCTGAAGAAGGTGATTCTGCGTCTGCCACCGGGATATTCGCTGTATTCGCAGCCACCACAACTCGGGACCCACCCGGATGTTCAAGTGCTCCGGCGATTGCAGGAACTGCCCCAGCTGCGGAAAGTTGAGCTGATCACGGGGCGATTCGGAGAGCGGACGTTTCTGACGAACAGTCTTTCAGCCTTTCGGTCCAACCTGCCGGGTTTGACGTTCGGCCGTGGTGAGGCGGGATTTGAAATCGGTGAGGAGCTTGCGATGATAATCATTGGGAGTGGCCTGCTGTTTTCGCAGGTTGCCTTCGCATCGCTGCTGAATTCAATGCACGGCAGCCCTCAGGCGAGCGTGTTGCCTGGTTTTCGGCAAACGATTGGGGTCATCTCCGCGGGCCTTGCCGTGCTGGTGGTGCTCACCGGCTTCTGGTCGGCATCGCTGCTGGATTTGCCATGGTGCTTTCCGGTTGGTCTGAACTTAATCACTGTGAGTTACACCGGGGCGATTCAGCGGATTGTGCGATTGTTTTCCGGCAGTCCGCAGACAGTCTTAATCATCAGCTGGATGCTCCCACCGATTGCTTTCTGCCAGGCGGTGGTTTACCCGCAGGTCTCAATTCCGATGCTTTTCGGTGATCTGGTGGAATTCAATATCGGGTTGCTGGTGGTGGCTGCTGCGATGTTCGGCCTGGTCCTGACGACCGGAAAGGAGCAGTACGCATGGTTTTCGGAACAGGGAGCAACGGTCTTACCCGGATTCCTCGGCAACGAAACTCGAACTCAGGCAATGGACCGTGCCAGCGTGAGGCTGCAGGGAACGAGCGTTCCCTCCCCGCGACTGCTGCGAGGTAATTTCAGCGATCGTCTGCGAGCAGTCCGCTTCGGGTTGAGCCCGCAGCAACTGCGGCTGATGCTGTGCTCAATGCTCCCATTCCTGATTTTTATGCTGACTCAGCGTGCGTCAATCAATCTGTCGATGCTGATCGGACCACTTGCCGGGCTGCTGATCATTCCGATTGGGATGAGGATCCAGTCGTGGTCACAGCGCGGTCGACGGATGTCGAGCGAGTTTCTGCTGCCGATCGGTCGGGAGGATTTCTGGCGGCACTTTCGGGGGGCGGTATTCCGGGATTTCATGCCGTTGTTCTTCCTGCTGCTGACTGTATGGGTGGCCGCCAACATCTGGCGGGATTCGTTTAACAGATTTGGCCTGGCGATGCTGCTGAATTTCCTGCTGTATGTGGGGCAGATCGCATTCCTGTATTGCCTGTTTGTCATCACCATCGTCACACCCAAATCCCGCCGCCGCCTGTTTCTGCTGCAGTTCCCGATGGTGCTGACACTGGGCACCGTATACAGCGACATGCTGACGCTGCTCTCGGTGCCCGGGGCCGACACATTTTCTCCGCTGATGCTGCCGCTGATTGTGCTGCCCGCGGTGGCGGGGCTGGTACTGGTGGTCAAGCTGCCCGGGATCATGAATCGGCTGGA
>JBEAUF010000110.1:0-4691 GCA_041161565.1 Planctomycetota bacterium
TTGCGTCAGCACCGCAGGCACGCATCCTCCGTGGACGGCGACTCCTGCGAACCCGATTGCGCCGCATCCTGACGCCTTCAGCCCGCTCTGAAGCCCGAACGCTGACACAAGTCAACGCAACACAAGCTTCGCACGCGTCAACCAACTGCGCCGAGTTTAGATATTTACGTACCCAACAGAAGCATCTCGGAGTGCTGACGTCAAAACCGGTGAAATTGCGGGTAATGAACCCGGCGTTCCCAGATTACCCCAAAAGGTTGGCGCTGGGTGGATCTTGTCGAAAGAGCCGCTGGCGAACGCGGCTTGAAAACCGTGGCTGGCAACCTTCCAGTGCCTCATCGAGATGTACGCAAGTGGTTGAAATCCATCGGGAGGACAGCATATGTCAAAGTCGAATCTGGTTTTGGTCGCTAACTTTGGTAGTCCGCACAACGCTGTTCCACCTATCGTGACACGCTACGAAACACATCCCTCGCCGGTTCCGTCAGGAACGGGATGGGTTCGACACTGACATCCAGCTTATTCACCGAGCCTGTCACTTTCACTTTCATCAAACCCTTGGCAATTATCTTTTGCAGCGTATCGAGCACGGCGGGCATCAGGGGAGCGTACGGCCACCGCCCCTCACCAGGCACAGCGTCAGACCGAGATTGGAACCATCAAGCTTGGCCGAGCCGCTGCCTTCCACGCGGTAAGCATCACCGAGCAGTTGCAACTGGTTGGCTTTGAGCTGATCGCCTTGCGCCACGAAATCGACCTTGGCCGTTTGGACGGCAGGTGCATGGCACCTTTTGGGTGCCCCAGCACACTCTCTCGCTCGTCAGAGCAAAATCAGCAAGACATAACCGCTCCACGTCCCTGCTTATAGCGCCTGCAGTCTGTCGAAGATACCGTCTCCATCGGAATCCTGAAGCCGACAGCGTTTAGGCCGGTTAGCCTTCCCTGGCAGGTTCATCACGGTGTTGCCCGTCGGCGGGCTCTCTTGAAACATTGTCACCCCGGCACCGTCGTTTATCGTTGCATAGGCCTCGAAGGCGGGGAATTGGTCGAGCAGACCATTGAACTCAATTGTGCGTTGGACAATATCAATCTCGATTGTGCCCGTGAAATCAATGTCTCCGAAAAGACGTGAGCTTGGGGAGCATGGATTGCTGGCGGCGCAGTCCATGCGGATGCGGATGAGTTGGTTCGCCGGCCGCGGTGCTCCAGTGGGATAACTGATAGTGGTCTGGGGGAGGAGCATCGTTCGAGGTCGGCTTGATGTCGATGTCTGGATTGGGTTTGGGAGCAACGAGAAGCTCATCCGGGAGGTGTTGCCCTTCTTGAGGCATTCGACATCGCCATCCTCACAGTCACACTCGGTAGTGTAGTCGCAGTTGTGCCACTGCGACAGTGTGGGAGTCGGGTTGGATACGTCGACTTTCACCTCCGTATGCATCCGTGACTTGGCATGGATGTTATTGCTGAACGTTCGCTGATCAGTCAGGAAGCAGTCAGACACTGGTGAGGGCCCCGGGATCATCGTCAGTCCTCTGTGCGGGCCAGCGGGGACAATGCGGGTATAACCGGGGATATCGCGAGGGATGAAGGCATTGATCCAAAATTTGACAGAACGAATGGGAACGGTCATCAGGTACCTCTTTCCGGCAAGAAAATCGGGGATTCAGCGTCGTCTTTTCGGGAGTAGAGGAGAATATTGAGGAGCACAGCCTGTGGGTTAGCACTCAGGGTTCGCCCGAGTGTCCGTCTGGACTTGGACGAAGAGTGAATTCAGCCTGACTTCCTGCCAGTATTGGGCGACTTTGTCTCTCACAAGTATCTTCCTCGGTCGTCGGTCAGGTTGATACTTCGAGTTGAGGTGCATCAGAAGCACTCGACAATCATGGACGAGACTAACGGGTGATCAATGGGCTGTTGCGGAAAACCAGCATCACTACGTTTTGTCTGACGACAATGATTGGCGATGTCAAGCTCGGACGTCTCGTACTTTGGGGGATTTTAATGATTCAGGAAGACTGGCGCCATGGCCACATATTCCCTACGATGCGGAGACTGGAGGCCAAACCCAATCCTGCAGGGAGATGCCGAAAGGCCAGCGAGGAAAAATGTACTGTTCAGACGGGAACATTGTTTGGCCTGTTGAGCGATGTTGAGCGATATTGAAGAGCGGACGACGAATGTGGGAAATCTAATTGAAGGGCTGCTGGGGGCCAGCCCCAGACCCCCGGGATTTATCGCTTTGGGCCATCAACAGGTTTTGCCGAATGGGTTGGTTGGCTTTGTGCGAGCGGCGGTGGCGGTTCTGTCGCGGTGGATATGAAGTTCCGATTGCAACACTGGGGCGATTCACAGCGGGAGTGATGTTTGTGATGATTCCGCTGACGAGTGTGTCGAACTGGTTACTTGTGCATGGGTGGGAATAAGGGTGAAATCGGCGTGAAGGCCGGCGTGGGACGGGTTGTGTAGTTGTGGGTTTCGGCGAGGGAAAAAACGGGGGATTTGTGCGACAGGTGCATGACACCTTGGTACATAGCATTGCCATCGCCATGGCGACCGCTGTTGCAAAGATCAGAATCAAACAAATCCGGGGGATTGCCCTGATAGGTAAGGTTGTCCCCTGTCCCGTGATGGCTCTGCCCCTGCTTCTTCTTGATCGTGTGCCGGGGCCAAGAATCGCCAGCGGGGAGTTCGCACTTGTCATGGCTCATCGAACAATCGTTCTTGCCTCTTTGGATCGTTAGCAACATTGACGAGAAGCTCGCCGAAGTCGAAGTCCTCTGCCTCGGCAAACGGTGTCGGATCATCCTCAAACGTGGAATCCCGAGGCAATTCATACTCAATCGAGATGGCGAAGCCATCGCTGGAACGCAATCGAAGGCACCGCACCGCCGCCGTTGGAATCAGCTCAATAGAAAGCTCGGTTAGATTGACTGCATGGTCATCAACCTGTACGACCAGTTCCTTGCCAAGTCTGAAAAGAATAACTCGGTGACTGTTTAAGTAGTCGAAGATTCCGTGTTTTCGTTGGGTCGGCAAACTGTTCGAATAGTCCGACTGGGAAAACGTCTCAAACGCCCCCGTAGCGGGATCGAACTTCGCCATTTTGCCAAATGAGCGGTGTGATTGCAGCAACATTTCAACCTCCCGGCTTCGCAGGGCCCAGATCAGCACCCCCAGTGCGAGACGCACTTTCGATGATTTCCTCCGATGACTTGCCTTTCTCACGAAGGTAGTCAATCGTCGGCCCGAGGTTATTGCCAAACTTCACTATGCGAAAGGTACATGGCACTTGTCGAGATTCCGTTTACTGAGAGGAAAGCGGGTTGATCCTGTCAAGATACACCTCTGCCGCTTCATCTTCCGCAATAAACTGCAGCTTTGCACCGGCATCCATGGCCACCGATTTAAATCGCTCGGAGCAAAACAGGAGTGATCCGAGGGTCATATTTCTGATACGAAACAGGTCTAGCTCCCCAACCTTACTTTTATCGAGAGCGAGGTGTCTAGTCACCTTAACGAATTTATGCTGTTCTGATGGAACGATGACAGATCTTTGGGTGTCAACGGCGTCAAGTGCGGATGGAAAACGAACTACGAGGTACTCCGACTCTGCCGCAGGTTGGCTACCCATGGTAACAAACCGAACCAGTTTTACCTTGTTCTCAGCAGGGTGAAGACTTTTACATGCTCCCCAAAGCCGTTGTGAAAAAAAATACTCAGCCCCGGAAGCATTATCAAAGTCGAAACTAAGCCACTTATGCTTACAGCGAAAGGTCAATACCTGTGCAGAGAAGTTGGTCAGGCACTCACCGGCGGTCCCCTCGGGTATGCAGGATCCTGCTGATTCACGGTCAAGCTGGCGATCAAAAAACACGGGAAATCCCGGCTCGTCCCCGGGATGACGATACATCATAAAGAAAGGCATAGAAGGAGCCCTTGGGTTATGCGAGTTTGCAAGGATTTGTTTTGGACGCAGTTACGGGGATTGATGGATCTCTGCTTCTGATTCGTCTTGAGAGATCGATCTGCAAGTCATCTAGCATTTCGCGGGCCTCGCCCCTGGTAATTAATCCATCACCGAGGGCGGTTCTGATGGAGTCAACTTCGTTTGCCACCAACTGGTTGTATTTGGGGTGGGAACCCACATGCCCAACTCGTGATCCCTGTATTGCAGCGTCGCTGGGCATAAGCAGTCCATTCGAAGCGGCATTCCTTTCCATTCCGAGGTCGTCAAACAGCGCTTGATTGTTATCCCAAACCTGACAGGGAATCAAGTGATGGGCCTGATGCGCATCGCCCACAGTTCCTCCGAGAGCCCTATCGAGTGCTGCGCTATCGCCTGGCGCCAGTCCGAATGGATCGACATCGAGCGTGGGATTCCCAACATAGCTGTAAGGCCGGTTGCCCCCGAGCAAGCCAATGGGATCCTGTGATAAGTAAATGCCGGATTGTGGGTCATAGTAACGATAGTAGTTGTACAGGAGTCCCGTCTCTGAATCTTCATATTGGCCAGGAAAACGAAACGGGCAGAAAGCCGGATCACCCACGCGATTCAATTGTTCGCCGTACAGGGAAACGGATGCATCCCAAACTCGCGTCCCGGCTGCATCAAATGCTGAGGAGGGCGAGCCTAGGTGGTCTGTGATGAATGAGAATGGCTTTCCCGCCTTCACGCATGCGACAGGAGCCAT
>JBEAUF010000073.1:0-26088 GCA_041161565.1 Planctomycetota bacterium
CAGCCCCCTGCCCGCCGGCTGCTCTGCCCCGCAGGAAAAATGCCGCAGCTGCAGCAATGCGGTGATTGTCCAGAGTGACGGCCAGAGCGGGGCCAGCTGTGAGGAATCAAGCTGGTCATGGACCAGTGGATGCAGCACCATGGCCGTACCCCCTGCTGCCTGGAATAACACAGAAACACCAAGGTATCGCAGCAGCCGTGCAGCAAACAAACCGTTCAGAGTCAGCGATGCGATAAGCCAGAGGTTGAAAGCGAGTGCAGGTCTGTACCTGTGCGGCCGGAACGGTGCCAGCACCAGAGTCGCGGGCTGCGGTTCGCTGAAGGCAAAGCTTCGCGGTTCCGGAAAAAAAACAGGGGCGTCCCAGTACCCGGAGAAGCGTTCCTCAAACTGCAGCGAGTTCCAAACGACGGTCCAGACGTTGAAAAGGGAGACCGTTCTCACTCCGGACATCGGTGCCGGAACGCTCGCCTGAAAATCACGCAGCACCGGTGCAACGGACCACAGGGCTGCAGCCAGGAACAGCAGTGGGAGCGTGGCGGGGCCGAGCAGCCGCAAGCAATGCCGCCCCCACAGTCGCAGCAAATCGACAAACGTGGGGGCGGAATTGGGCATCTCAGTCAATTCGCCGTTCGCGAATCCAGTCTGTATGGAATTTTTCGCCCCGTGGCTTGTCGACCCGCTCGTAGGTGTGGGCCCCGAAATAGTCGCGCTGAGCCTGCAGCAGGTTTGCAGGAAGCCGACCGCGACGATAGCCGTCAAAGTAGGTTAGTGCGGCTGTGAACCCGGGGACAGGCAGACCGAGCTGGATTGCCGTCGAGACAACTCGACGCCAAGCCGGCTGGGCCTTGTCGATGGCCGAACGGAAGAAGTCATCGAGCAGCAGATTTTCGAGCGTGGGGTTCTTATCGAAGGCTTTTTTGATGTCTTCGAGGAATCTGGAGCGGATGATGCATCCGCCGCGCCACAGGAGTGCGATGGGACCATTCTGGAGTTTCCAGCCGAACTCACGAGCAGCGGCATCCAGCTGAACATATCCCTGGGCATAGCTGCAGAGCTTGGATGCGTACAATGCCTGCCGCACATCATCGATGAACTGACGTTTGTCTCCGCTGAACCGAGCATCCGGCCCGGAAAGCACGGCCTCAGCACGAACACGAGCGTCCTTCTGGGCAGACAAACACCGGGCGAATACCGCTTCAGTAATCAGCGTGGTCGGGACGCCCAGATCAAGAGCGTGCTGACTCATCCATTTGCCCGTGCCTTTCTGGCCGGCGGTGTCGAGAATCAGGTCGACGAGATCGGCCCCGGTTTCACGGTCCTTCACGGTGAAGATATCGCGAGTGATCTCGATCAGATAGCTTTCCAGCTCGCCCTCATTCCACTCCCGAAACACCTCATACAGCTCCTGATTCGTCAGGCCAACGCCGTACTTGAGGATGTAGTAGGCTTCGCAGATGAGCTGCATATCGCCGTACTCAATGCCGTTGTGGACCATCTTGACGTAGTGCCCGGCTCCGGCTTCGCCAACCCACTCGCAACACGGAATGTCGTTCCTGGGACCGACCTTGGCGCTGATTTTCTGGAAGACTTCCCTGACGTACGGCCATGCCTCCGGATGGCCGCCAGGCATGATGCTGGGACCTTTCAAAGCCCCCTCTTCACCCCCCGAAACGCCGGTGCCTATGAAGCGGAAACCTTCTTCGGCAAGCTGCTTGTGACGACGATTGGTATCGTTGTAGTCGGCGTTGCCCCCGTCGATGATAATGTCGCCTTTTGCGAGCAGCGGTTTGAGTTGATCGATGACGGCATCCACAGGACTGCCTGCCTTGACCATGATCATGACACGCCTGGGTGAAGCAAGGCTGTTAACGAAATCCTGAAGCGTGTCATAACCGCGAATGCGATCGGGAGTGCCAGGCTCCACAACACCCGGCGGCCGACTGGCAAGCCCATTCAGGAACTCATGCGTGGTTTCTGTCGTACGATTGTAAACACCGACAGAAAACCCCTTATTGGCCATGTTCATGACCAGGTTCTGACCCATGACGGCAAGGCCAATCAAACCGATATCGTGCTTTGACATGTATTTGAATCCGCAGAGACAGGCTGGAGATGGGAGAAAAACAGAAACTGAAGACGCGGTTGCTGAATGTCAGCGCTGCACGCGGGCAGAACCGCCGGAAGCGACCGCTTCGACTTCCTTGATTGTCGCCATCGTGGTGTCACCGGGATAGGTTGTGAGCAGAGCCCCGTGGGCCCAGCCAAGGTTCAGTGCCGTTTGCGGGTCACAGCCTTTGAGCAGACCGTAGAACAGACCGGAAGCAAAACCGTCACCGCCACCAATGCGGTCAATTACATCCAGTTCCATGGTTTTGGCCTGGTAGGTCTTGCCTTCCATCCACAACACGGCACTCCATGAATGCCGATTGGTGGAATGCACTTCACGAAGAGTTGTAGCCACGGCTTTGACGTTGGGGAGTTTGTTGGCAACTTCTTCCATCATGCCAAAGAAAGCTGAGGGATCAAGCTTGGAGTGGGATTCAACATCCTGCCCCTTCAGACCAAGCCCTTTTTGGAGGTCTTCTTCGTTGCCGACGAGAACATCCACGTGTTCCACGATTCGATTGAGCGTTTCCTGGGCTTTGTCCAGCCCACCGCTGACCTGCCAGAGTTTTGCGCGGTAGTTGAGGTCGAATGAAGTCACCGCGCCAGCAGCCCGCGCAGCCTGCATAGCTTCAATGATGAGTTCAGGGGTGGTCGGCGACAGAGCTGCAAAGATACCGCCGCTGTGGAACCAGCGAACACCACCAGCGAAGATTTCCTTCCAGTTAAAGTCGCCTGGCTTGAGCAGTCCGGCAGCTTCGTTGCTGCGGTTATAAAACACGATCGGCGCTCGTACCCCGTGCCCCTGGTCGCTGTAGACCGTAGCCATGTTCGGCCCCCGGACACCGTCGTGAGCAAACCGTTTGTAAAACGGCTTTACTCCCATCGCGCGCACACGCTCGTTGATCAGTTCGCCAATCGGGTAGTCGACCATCGCTGATGCAATGCCGGTGCGGAGCTGGAAGCAGTCGGCCAGATTAGCCGCACAATTGAACTCGCCACCGCTCACATGAATCGAACACTGGCTGGCCTTGCGGAATGGGATAATACCGGGATCAAGCCGATGAATCAGGGCGCCGAGGGAGAGGAAGTCAAGACTGCCCGAAGGGAGAATATTGAGCATGAACAGGGTTCCTGAGTCCGAAACAAAACGGTACGGGAGAATGGACGCGGATATCGGCAACAGAGCCGCAGGTCACAAGGACTACTGAGTTCCGTTCGAATTCTTGTGCAAATTGCCCGCGATGCGTAGTGGAAACGGCGGAAATCCGGATTTTTCCCGCGGCAGACAGATGCACCAGCTCAGCGCCGCAGCTTTTCCGGCGGAGCTGCTCGAAAAATTCGCAGGGCGAAGAGCAGGCAGGCGTAGACCGCCAGACACCCACCTACCATCCCGGCAACAGTCGGCCCGTGACTGAAAATCAGACGCAGCTGGAGAGTTTCCCAAAGGCTTCGCCAGAGACAAAGCACGGCCACTGCCGCCACACTCAAACAAGGACCAAAAGCGATAAACGAACGGCCCGTAAGGATGAATACAGGCAGGCCCGCCGCGATGCCCGCAAGAGGCGCCAGACCGAGCACACACAGAACGGGCTGCCAACCCATGAACCCGCCAATCATCGCCATCAGCGTCACATCACCGGCCCCCAGGGCAGGAAACCCCAGAATCCAGTAGGCCACAGAGCGAGCCAGCTGGGTGATCCCGGCACCTGCTGCCACTCCCGACAAACTCCACAAAAAGCCATGCAAATGCTGGTGATCCTTCATCCACTGCGGCAACCACGGACCGTAAATCGATACCAACGGGTCGCTCCAGTCCACCCAGATATGAATCATCTGCAAATCCCCACTCGCGGTCGCCAGCAAAACGGCCAGCAGCGTTCCCGTGCGAGTAATTGCGTCAGGGATCACATAGTCCAGAAAATCCGTGAGCATCGCAGTCAGCAACAAAAACAAAAGCAGCAGGTGAAACGGAAGCCTGTGCGACCACATGGGCCCCTCAGGACGCACCTCGGTCACCGCCTGACAATCAATCTCCGTCAGCAACCATGCAAAACACCCAAATGCCGCTCCGGACATCAAACAGACCGGGAGCGGCCAGCGGGCACGCGCCTGCCCACACTCCATACACAAATCCGACCACAGCCGCGGAAGCCAGAACCGGGACAGCCCCTGACAACGACGACAACGCACCGGTGACTCCGGAAAACCGGCCGCGGGTGATGTCACGAGCCAGACAGCCCACCACCCCGCAGCAGCCCCCGCCACAAAACCCGCGAAAGTTGTGATGGCAATCAGCAGCATGAAAGATCCGCCTGTTTTTTAGGCAAACAGCACGCAATTAAGGCATCAAATGGAATTTATGGCCGACTGCTGACGATCACGCAGAGTCTCATAAAGCAGCAGCCAGTTGCCAGGCTGAATAATTGCCTTCTTTTTCGAGCAGCAGCACTGGAATTGGGCAGCACCGAGCAAAATACTGGGAGGCTGGCATGAAAGTTGCATCTCGCAGACCCGAGAAGTAAACGGAAGCCACGCCCACCCGGGAACGCTGACGTCTCTTCGGTTAACGACAAGGAGAGCCGACTCTGGACGAGGGCTGGCCTTTTCGGATTGGTTGGATTACAAGTGTCCAGGGTTTGCTGCCGTTTTGGAAGCGGCGCGAGGCCGGATTTCACAGTCGGGGTTAGGGCAAAGAACATGAAGAAGCTCGAAGCAGTCATTCGTCACTACAAGCTCGAAGACGTCAAGACGAAGCTCACCAGCATTGGCGTGCAGGGTATGACCGTCTCCGAAGTCCGCGGCTTCGGCCGTCAGCGAGGTCATAAGGAGACCTATCGCGGCGCCGAGTACACTGTGGACTTTATGCCGAAAGTGAAGATGGAGGTGGTGGTGAACGACAACGAAGTCGAGACTGCTATCGCTGCCATCTGCGACGCGGCGCGGACAGGCCAGATCGGAGATGGAAAGATCTTCATCTCCAGCCTCGAAGGAGTCGTGCGAATTCGTACGGGTGAAACAGGAGTAGACGCGATCTGATCCCGCCGGGCAGATCCGGGTCCGACAAAGATCCACCAAGAGCCTTCCTGCGCGGGGAAGGCTCTTTTGCTTTCCACAGCCCGCCCCTGCCCCACCTCACCGAAAGCCACAGCAGCGCTGGCCAGTTCCTCCGCAGGACTGTATTCTTCTTCGGGACTCCTGCCCCGCGAGTTGAATCGGCAGGAGAACTCCCGGCGATCAGGTTTGGCATTTTTCGGGTGTTTCGCATGGCCCTCCCGCCTCGTGCACTGTATCTCATCACGGCACTCAGCCTGCTGACTGCTGCGCCGCCTCTGTTTGCCCAGACACCTGCACTCGGCGAACAGCTTAAAGCCGCAGGCAGGGCCGCCGAACCGAGCGTCGTACGGCTGCGGGTGATCGGTGGCAGGCAGCAGATCGACGGCGACTCTGTCAATTCGCTGGTCACAACCGGCGTTGTGATCTCCGAAAGTGGCGAAATCCTCACCAGCGAATTTGCACTTCAGGGCAGCCCGGACGCAGTTTTTGTGGAACTTGCCAATGGCAGCCGCACGGGAGCCAGAATAGTCGCCACAGATCATGTGCGGCGGCTGGTGCTTCTGCGTGTCGACAGCGGGGGGCCGTGGACACCGGTACAGCCAGCCGCAAAGGCAAGCGTTCGAGTCGGACAGTACTCAATCGCTCTGGGACGTTTCTACTCTCCCACTTCCGTCAATCTTTCCGTGGGCATCGTGAGTGCTCTCAATCGTATTCACGGCAGGGCATTGCAGACAGACGCGAAGATTTCCCCGGTAAACTACGGTGGCCCACTGGTCTCACTCTCGGGTGAAGCCCTCGGAATTCTCGTTCCGCTTTCGCCACGCGGACGCGGAACGGCCGGATCAGGTCTGGAATGGTACGATTCAGGGATTGGCTTCGCGATCCCCATGGACGACGCGCTTGAGTCGGCCGGCAAACTGCGGGCGGGCGCCGATCTCCACCCGGGACTGCTCGGACTGCGACTGGAAGACACAGGCGCCTTCAGTTCAAGGGTTTTAGTCGCCGATGTGTTGCCCGGAGGCCCCGCGGCTACGGCCGGACTCCAGCGTGGCGATCGGATCCTGAAGATGGGCGAACGAGTGATGGAACGCCCGGGGATGGTGGAAGAGTATCTGCTGGCGCGATATGCGGGTGATGCCGTTGCAGTGCTGGTGGAGCGTGGTGGGGAGCAGACGACAGTCACTGCCCAATTGGCCGCCGAGTTGCCTGTGCCCTCACCGGGCCACCTGGGATTACTCCCGATTCCCCTTCCCCAGGGTGCCGCCGGTGATGGTGCCCGAGACCTGCTCCAGCGGATGCTTCGTGACCTTCCGAATGGCGATGCTCCCGGTGGTCCTGCTGCTGCGGGAGCGGCGACAGCTGAAAAAACCGCTCAGCCACTGCGAGTACTGGTCATCCCGGGCTCCCCGGCCGCCATCGCGGGGCTGCCGTCCACGATTGAACTGCTCGCCGTCAACGCTGAAACGGTGGACTCGGAAAACCAGCTGCGTTTGCGACTTCGCAATGCCGCTGCGGACAGCATTGTGAAACTGACCTGGCGAAATCCGGGAATTGCGAAGATCGAAGAAACAGAGATGCGAGTTGCTCGGCGAATCGATCGGGTTGAACGGCCTGATAATGCGCTGTTGAGCTTGTTCGGAACAACGGTGGCCGAACTGGCCGCTGCACAACCGAACAAAGCCCCTGCGGCCGCACCCGGTGGTGGAGCAGCAGGAAACCAGCCACGGCCAGCAGCTGCAGATGCAAAGGGAGGTGCAGGAGCCGTGGGCGTCCGCAGACGCGAGATTGAGGTTCCCGGGAAGGGGCGAGTGGTGCTGTTGCAAGCGGGCGCAGCCCCGGCATTTCCAGTTGCTCCCGTGGTTCTGCTTTCTGCACAGGGACAGTCTGAAGAACGCCTTCTGGAAGCGTGGCGAGCAGCCATTGAGCGTTACGGACTGGTACTGCTGATTCCTGTGAACCCAGAAAATGCAGCGCTCACAGACGCCGATGGCCCCCTTGTAATGGCAGGGCTGCAGGCCACAGCCGGTGAGTTGGAATGTGACCTGCGGCGAGCTGTGGTGGTGGCGGGAAAAGCTCAGTCAGCGCTGGCCTTTCAGCTGGTTGCTGATCCGGCTTCACCACTCCGCGGAACCGCAATCTCGGAGGGCTGGATTGACGATTCGCTGATTGAAACTGCGGGCATCATGGGGCGATCGGTGCTGTTTAATGCACCCGATGCCGCTATTCAGCCGCAGGAGGCGGCTCTGAGAAGCCGTTCAATCGCGCAGTTAAGGAAGGCTGGATTCTGGGTGCCGGAAATCACCGCAGAACAAACCTTGGCTGATACTACCGGCGCGTGGACACTCTGGCTGCGTTCCCTGTAAAGACACGTCAACCGCGGTTCACGGTTTGGGAAAGAATGGAAACAGCTGGCGAATTTCCGCTTCCGTAGGCTGACGACCATATTCGCAGATCTCAAAGACTTCTGCGTATTTGATGGCATTGCCGCGTTCTTCACCGTACCAGCGGATCAGGGACTGGCGGTAATCACGAGCTTCGGCGGACTGCCGACGGTCCCAGCGTTCTTGTAACCACGCTTTGCGCAGTTCCGGCTGCGAAGCGGGAGGTGCCGCGGCTGCTGCTTCCTCGGAACCCAGCGCTCCCCCCTCAAAAGTTTGTGATTCCAGCGCCAGCAGTGCCGTAACTTTTTTATCGAAAACCTCGTCAACAGCCACGGCAATATCGGCGCGGAATGGGTAGGGCTTCTGAAAACGATCACTGCTGTAGAGGAACACAGGATTCTTTTTGAGCGGTGGGGTGTCGGGACAGAAGAACGGGACTGCCACCATGTAAGCAGCATCCTGAACCAGCACCCCGACGTAGCGGTGATCGGGATGATAATCCCAGGGTCGATGAGCAATTACGATGTCTGCGTTCCAGCGGCGGATCAGGCGAGTGATCAGGCGGCGGTTTTCAAGCGTGGGTTCCAGTTCACCATCGTGTATGTCCAGCACCTCATATTCGATACCCAGACGACGTGCAACTTCGGTGGATTCAGCAGTGCGGCGTTTTGCCAGGGGACCGCCGGCCATGTTCCAGTGTCCAATGTCGCCGTTGGTTACAGAGACCATCTTCACGTGATGCCCACTGGCAGCCCAGAGTGCCGCAGTGCCGCCACTCTTGTATTCAGCGTCGTCCGGATGGGCACCGAAACAGATGATCCGCAGCCCGGTGGCCGTTGACACAGGTTCGGCAGCCGCCGTGGCCTGATACGCCATCACTCGGCCGCAATCAGCGGGCGAAAAAACAAAGATCCAGCAGGCCATGCAGAACAACAGACGCGAGAACATTGAAGGTTCCTTAATGGTGATTTCAGGCGAGTATTCAGGGGCGTGAGCAGGCTTGCCGATACCCTCGACGAAGACGCCGAACCGCCCGCAGCGTTTCAGGGCGCCCCGCCTCTGTTATGAAGCGGCGCCGGAAGTTCCTGACAAGATCCAGCCAGACTTCCGGGCTGCAATCGAGCCGAGTGAGGAGGGGATCAAGTTGCGGCGGGATCCGGCCCGGTTTGTCCAGCCGCAGTTGTCGGCCGGTCCAGTCGATCAGCTGCAGGTATTGATCGAGCGACATACCGAGGCAGCCGCGATTACTGACGCGACGGTCGGTGCGACGATCGCGGGAATGCGTGCGAGAAGGCTCCAGAGAAATGGGGGCCAGCCAACCAGCCCTGGAACCACACTCGGAGTGGGCCTGATGAGCAACCGTCGAGGACGAGGCGACGGTGATCTGACGGTCCGCAATGCGATCGTAAACACTTGTAAATTCACTGGTTTCTGGCGTTTGAGCAACCGCCGCACGGATGGGGTTGAGATCGACGTAGGCCATGCAGGCGGCAACGGCTGTTTCGTCAAGCAGCGGCTGGGCTTTGAAACGGGCCTCCCAGAAATGGCCGGTGACGTCGTCTTCGCGGTTGGCACGCTTCGCAATGGGCTCGGAAACACACTTCATAAACCACGACACACTGCTGAGCCGCCGGCGCTTATCGACAAGGCCCCTGCCGCTGTTTTTGATGTGACTAAGCTCTTCGGCGGTGGGCTGTTCGGGGAGCCCGTCGGGGGTGCGCCGCTGTGGGAAGAGCGCCCACCAGCGAAGGGCAACCTCGTCGTCGGACCAGGCCTGAGCAATGTCAGGGCGAGTGCGGATCACCAGATGCATGTGATTGGCCATCAGCGCGTACCCCAGCGTTTCGATGGCAAAGATGCCGGCCAGTTGTTCAAGGCGACTGCGAATCCATTCGCGGCGGTGCGAATAATCGCGCCCAGACCTGCGATCACGCCCGCACAAGTGATTGCGCCGCACGCAGCGGCTAATCAGATGAAAGACCTGAACGTCAGTTTCAGAAAAGATTTCACGACGATTCACGCGGGGCATAAAGAAAGACCCTTTCAACAAGGCTGAGGCTCAGCTTATCACGCTCTGCTGCGACTGCAAGGTACATGGCACCTTTTTGAGAATTTTATCCATTTCGGCGGGGATTTTTGCGTTCTTCTCAGTACACTTTCCGCCGCACCCGACCTGTGGCCGCTCCGGAAAACAATCATGAAAATCTCCGCAAGATCCCTCGGCCTATGGCTCGGACTCCCCCTCGGACTGGCTCTGCTGATCGCCGGTGCCTTCTGGTGGTATTGGTTTCGCGCGCCTTACGAACTGACCAGGGGAATTGAGTACGGAAGCCGTAACGGCAACCCGCTCAGACTCGACGTCTTCCGCCCTCCCCAACAGAACGGTGCCGGAGTACTGCTGATGGTCAGCGGAGGCTGGAAGTCGGGTTCCGGATCGATCCGCCCGGAACTCTTTGCGCCCTTCATCCGCCGGGGATATACGGTGTTTGCCGTACAGCACATCTCGCAGCCGGACTGTACAATCAGTGGCATCGTCGAAGACGTTACCCGAGCTGTTCGTTATGTGCGGCATCATGCTGCGAAGTATGGCGTTGATGGCACAAGGCTGGGTGTCATCGGCGGCAGCTCCGGCGGCCATTTGTCGCTCATGCTGGGGACCACCGGGACACCTGGCGACGCCGCTGCAGTGGATCCGGTGGAGCGTGAATCCTCAGCGGTGCAGTGTGTGGCCTGCTTCTATCCACCCACGGACCTGCTTAACCTCGGTGATTCCACCGAGAATCCCGGCAATGGCGGGCCGCCTAAAAGTTTCGCAGCCGGTTTTGGTCCTCGGGCGAAGAACATGGCCGACTGGCGAGTGCTCGGCCGGGAACTCTCCCCAATCTACCATGTCAGTTCCTCAATGCCACCGACGTTTATCGTCCACGGCGACGCCGATACGCTTGTGCCACTGGACCAGTCTGAACGTTTCACCGCGGCAGCTCAGCAGGCAGGTGCAACAGTGCGTCTTGAAGTTCGCAGTGGACAGGGTCACGGATGGCCGTCGATGATCTTTGACATCGTGCGATTTGCAGACTGGTTTGATCAGCATCTTTCAGCGAAGCTCTGAGCTCGCATTCAAGGCCCACCGGAACAGGACTAACCATGCAGCTTCGAGAGGATGCCGTTTCCATCTGGCAAGCCGGACTTTCTGCCGTGGATTCCTCGGCTGCCGTTAGCCGCGTGATTGTGAACGACGACGACTGGCTGGAGATCGCCGGCCAGCGGTTCGCAGCAACTGAAACGGGCCGGCTCGAGGTGCTGGGCGCTGGAAAAGCCGGTGCTGGCATGGCGGCGGGTTTTGAAGCCGCGCTGGCTGGAACTGCGTGGTTTGAGCGACTTTCCGGTTGGGTGAACGTCCCGGAGGACTGCCTGCTGCCGCTCCAGCATATCCGACTGCATCCCGCCCGGCCTCCGGGTCGTAACGAACCGACGCCCGCGGTGGTTGCCGGAACCGAAGAAATCCTGCGGCGAGCAAGTAGCCTGAGCAGCGAAGACGTCTGCGTGGTGCTCCTTTCGGGTGGTGCCAGTGCCCTGCTCTGCAGCCCAGCTCCTGGAATTACGCTGCAGGACAAGCTGGAGGTAACCCGACTGCTCTCCGCTTCCGGTGCTCCCATTCAGGAGCTGAATCTGGTTCGCACACAACTGTCGCGAGTGAAGGGCGGCGGTCTTGCAGAACTGGTCAGCAGCGACCGCCTGATAGTGCTGGTAATTTCCGACGTCATCGGAGATCCGCTGGAGGTGATTGGTTCCGGCCCGGCGGTGGCCACGCCGTCGCGGAGGCCGGAGGCTGTGGAGATTCTCCGCCAGCGACAGCTCTGGGAACGCGTGCCAGCGTCCGTGCGTGCCTGGCTGACGCAACCGCGCGAATCGATTCCGCGGAGCGGTGCAGCGAGATCCGGCCGCGTGCGGTTGCCCGCCAATCTGCACCATCGGATCGTGGCGAGCAATGCGATGGCCCTGGAGGCCGCAGCAGCCCACGCCACGGAGCTCGGCTACCAGCTGGTCCCGATACTGAGAAACCTGCAGGGAGAAGCTGCAGTTGCCGGCCGTGCATTTGGCGAGCACCTGGCCGAGTTGTCTCGCAGCAGCGGCCGCTGGTGCCTGCTCGGTGGCGGCGAGACGACAGTGAATCTGGCCTCAGGGGGCGAGCCACCAGGAAGCGGGGGGCGGAACCAGGAATTTGTGCTGGCGGCGGCTGCAGCAGCCCCCAACCCTGACGACTGGCTTGGAAAAGTGCTGCTGTCCGGGGGAACTGACGGTGAGGACGGTCCAACACCGGCAGCCGGAGCGATCTGTGACTCTTCAGTGCTGGATGCCGCGGCGACTCAGGGTCTGGATCTGAGCACCTTTCTGTTGCGGCATGACTCGTGCAGCCTGTTCAGGCAAACCGATGGACTGCTCATAACCGGGCCCACGCAGACGAACGTCATGGACCTGGTGGTGGGACTTGTGGACAGCAGCGGCTATTTCACGGGCGGGCGGTAGGCGGGACACCGTGTGGAATCGGTATGAATTTCGGGCCCGCCGATGAGCTGAATGCACCAGGGAATTGCGGGCATCACAGCCTGCAGGCAATCCCGGATGGCGCGGGGCTGTCCCGGAAGATTTACGATCAGCGACTGGCCTCGAATTCCGGCCGTTTGGCGGCTGAGGATAGCGGTGGGGACTTTTTCCAGAGATATTTTGCGCATCAGTTCACCGAAGCCGGGCAGCAGTTTCTGACATACGGCGATGGTTGCCTCAGGGGTAACATCCCGCAGAGCAGGCCCCGTGCCTCCGGTGGTAACAACCAGTGAGCAGTGGTGGTCGTCGCAAAGCTGCCTGAGAGCGGACTCGATCAGAGGCTGATCATCCGGCACAATTTGCGCGACGGGATTCCAGGGACTGACGAGGACTTCACGGAGGTACTCCGTGATCGCGGGGCCTCCAAGATCCTGATATTCACCGCGGCTGGCGCGATCCGATATGGTCAGAATTCCAATTTGGGTAATGGAGTCCATTTTTTTTGACGTTTCGGCTGAATTTGGCCGGTTTTTGACGGGTGGGCAGGTTTCGAACCGGTCGTGGTAATGCAAACTCTGCGCAGGATTGATACATCCCGCAGACTTCTCATTCCCAGCGCCGAAACTATGATCAGGTCCTGTCGCGAATCTGTCCAGGAATTCACTTCGGTTTTTTTTCAGATGTTTGCTAAGATCCGCGACCAGCCAATTTCCGTTCTCGCTTCGGCGCAGGCTCCACCTGACCATTCCCAAAGTTAGTTCCCGGCCTGAATCAGCGATCACCCCACGGCAAGTTCCACCATGTCCCAATCTGCGTCTCTGCCCTCATCTGCCCCGCCGTTTCTGCAATCCCCGCCCTCCGCGGAGACTGCGCCGTCCCGCACTCGGCGCGACCCGGCCTGCCTCGGCGTGACCAATCTTGAATTTGCCGAAGCACAGCTGGAGAGCTACCTGCGGGACCGCAATTCGGTCTCTCCTGACTGGCGTGATTACTTCGACGAAATGCGTGTAGCCGACTCCGGGCTGACTCCGGAGAGCCTGACGGCACCGTTTCAGGCCGAGAGCATCTTTCGTCGCTCCGGCGGCGGCCAGACGGGGTCCGCATCTGACGAAGCAGTGCTCCAGGAACGTCTGGAACAGCTCATTCGCAGTTACCGGGTGCGTGGCCACATCGTAGCGAAGATCGACCCTTTGAACGCCGAGCGTCCGCAGCCCCCGGAGCTGGACCCCGCGTTTTACGGGTTCACGGAAGAGCACATGGACCGTCGGTTCTCCACGCAGTGGTCCGGCGGCCCCAACGTGCGAACGCTCCGGGAAATGCTGCGTTGGCTCCAGACGACCTACTGCCGATCGATCGGCGTGCAGTTCATGCACATTGACAGTCTGCAGGTCCGGCAGTGGCTGGAAGACCGCATGGAGCGAACTGCCAACCGACTGAAGCTGTCACGATCGGAACAGCTGCGAATTCTCGAGCGTCTCAGTGAGGCCGTGGTGTTCGAAGAATTCGTGCAGAAGAAATACGTGGGCGCCAAAAGCTTCTCGCTGGAAGGTGCGGAAAGCCTGATTCCGCTGCTGGACCTGGCGATCGAGCATGCCGGCAGTCAGGGCATCGACCTGATGGTGCTGGGGATGGCTCACCGTGGCCGCCTGAATGTGCTCGCCAATATCATGGGCAAGAGTCCGGCCAAGATCTTCCGCGAGTTCGACGACGTGGATCCCCAGCTGAAGATGGGCCGCGGCGACGTGAAATACCACCTTGGCTACAGTTCGGACCGCATGACATCGTCGGGCCAGAAAGTCCATCTGACGCTCTGCTTCAACCCCAGTCACCTCGAATTTGTCAACCCGGTGGCGCTCGGACGGCTGCGAGCCAAACAGGACCGGACGGGGGATCTGGACCGCCGCAAGAGCTGTTGCGTGCTGATTCATGGTGACGCGGCCTTTGCCGGTGAAGGAGTTGTCCAGGAATCGCTTAACCTCAGCGAACTCCCGGGTTACCAGACTGGCGGAACGCTGCACATCGTCGTCAACAATCAGATTGGCTTTACGACGTCGCCCTCCGAGGCCCGCAGCTGCACCTACGCGACCGACGTCGCCCGGATGCTCCAGATACCAATTTTCCACGTCAACGGTGAAGATCCCGAAGCAGTTGCTCAGACCGTGCGTCTGGCGATGGATTTCCGGCAGAAATTCCAGCGGGACGTGATCATTGACATGTACTGCTTCCGGCGACGCGGGCACAATGAAAGCGACGAGCCCGCGTTCACTCAGCCGACCATGTACCACGTCATCCGTGCTCGCCAAACCGTCTTTTCCAGCTTCCTTGAATCGCTCGTTTCCCTCCGCGAAGTCACACGCGAAGAAGGGCTGGAGATCGTGGAGCGTCGCGGAAAGACTCTGGAAGCCGAGCTGCAGGAAGCGCGGAAGGCTGGTTTCCAGTACCTGGAAGACACGGGCGCCGGAATGTGGAAGGGCTATTTCGGCGGAAGCGTCCGGCACGCGGATACTCCGGCCACAGCCGCTTCCGCACAGCTCATCGAATCCGTCATGACGTCTCTTTCAACACCGCCGACCGACTTTGTGCCGCACCCCAAAGTCGAAGCAGTCCTCAAGACCCGCCGTGAAATGGGTCAGGGCCGCGCCATGTTTGATTGGGGTGGTGCCGAACTTGCGGCCCTCGGCACGCTCATCTCCGAAGGCACTCGCCTGCGTTTCAGCGGACAGGACGTACGTCGCGGCACCTTCAGTCACCGCCACGCGGGGCTCCACGACAACCGCACCGGCCAGGTCTGGATCGGACTCCGCGAAATCGCCCCCCGAGCAGATCTCGTGGAGATCTACAACAGTCCTCTGTCTGAGGTTGGAGTACTGGGATTTGAATACGGCTACAGCCTCGACTGCCCCGATGGACTGGTGATCTGGGAAGCTCAGTTTGGCGATTTCGTCAACGTGGCCCAGGTGATCATCGACCAGTTTATCGCCAGTGCGGAAGACAAGTGGAAGCGTCTCAGCGGTCTCGTAATGCTCCTGCCGCACGGCATGGAAGGTGCCGGCCCGGAACACTCCAGCGCCAGACTCGAACGTTTCCTCGCCATGGGCGCCGACGACAATATCCAGGTGGTCTACCCAACAACAGCCGCCAACTACTTCCATCTGCTCCGCAGGCAGGCACTCCGCTGGTGGAAAAAACCGCTCGTGGTTATGTCCCCCAAGAGCCTGCTCCGCTCCAAAGACGCCTCCTCCCCGCTCACCGAACTCACCGCCGGCCAGTTCCAGGAAGTCATTCCGGACACCACTGTCGATCCAGCGCAGGTCACCCGTGTTCTGCTCTGCAGCGGCAAGCTGTACTATGAGCTGGCCGCTCAGCGCGAATCGCTCAATCGTCGCGATGTGGCGATCGTCCGCATTGAACAACTCTATCCCTTCCCAACCGCGGCCCTCGAAGCGGTGCTTGAAGCCTACCCGGCCTCAACCAGCTACTTCTGGGTCCAGGAAGAACCTCGAAATCAGGGAGCGTGGGGCTTCCTGCGGATGCGGTTTGGCGAGCGGCTGCTGGACCGTTATGCGTTTCGCGGCATATCTCGTCCGGAAGCTGCCAGCCCGGCTACCGGCTCCGCTCACAGTCACCGGATCGAACAGCAGACCATTTTGACACAGGCATTTGAACTCGAATGAGCACACCGGAAATTGAAATCAAGGTCCCGCGTCCGGGAGAATCCATTTCTGAGGTCATGATCGGCGAATGGTACGTCCGTGAAGGACAGTACGTAGCCGCCGACAAAAACCTCGTGGCACTCGAATCGGACAAGGCCACGTTTGACGTCCCCGCCCCCCGCGGAGGGATCGTCAGCCGCATCCTGAAAAAAGCCGGCGAACTGGCTCAGGTGGAGGAAGTCATCGGCTACCTGCAGCCTGCCGAGGCGCCCGCTGCTGCTGCATCCCCTGCTGCCCCGGCTCCGGCTCCGGCAACAACATCCGCCCCGGCCGCTGCCTCAGCCACTCCCGCAGCTCCCTCAGCTGCTGCCTCCTCAGGCACCACCACATCCGGCGGTCATGTGATGCCCGCCGCTGAAAGGCTGATGGCAGAGAATCGGCTGCCGGCGGGTTCCGTCGCCGGGACAGGTCCTGGCGGGCGAGTGCTGAAGGAAGACGTCATTCGCACAGTGGCGTCCGGCCCTGTGCAGGTTGGCGGTTCCCGCGAAACCCGCACTGTGCCGCTCAGCCCAATTCGCCAGACCATTGCCAAACGCCTCGTCGACGCTCAGCACACTGCGGCACTCCTGACCACCTTCAACGAAGTGGACATGTCCGCCGTCAAGAAGCTGCGGGACGCCTACAAGGACAGCTTTGAGAAGAAGTACAAAGTCAAGCTGGGCTTTATGTCGTTTTTTGTGCGCGCAGTGGTGGCGGGTCTGCAGCAGTTCCCGCAGCTCAACGCGCAAATGACCGGCAAATCGCTCACCTACTTCAACTACTGTGACATCGGCATCGCGATCGGCGGCGGAAAAGGTCTGGTCGTCCCCGTGCTCCGCAACGCAGAAAACCTGAGTTTCGCGGATATCGAACTGGCAATCGTCGATTTCGCAAACCGCGCCAAGAATAACCAGATCGGTCTGGACGAACTGGAAGGTGGCACCTTCACGATCACAAACGGGGGCGTCTATGGATCGCTCCTGTCCACCCCGATCGTCAATCCGCCTCAGAGCGGAGTTCTGGGCATGCACGGGATTTTCGACCGTCCGGTGGCGGTCAATGGTCAGGTCGTCGTCCGCCCAATGATGTACATCGCTCTGACCTACGACCACCGCGTGGTTGACGGTCGGGAAGCAGTTTCATTCCTGAAGCTGATCAAGGACATGATTGAAGACCCCACGCGGCTGATTCTTGAAGTCTGATCACGTCGCTGCACTTGCATCTCACCGCACCGCTCGGGAAGATTCCCGGGCGGTTTTTCCTTGAATTACCCCTGCAAATTGTTCTGCAATAAGGTGCTTTCGATCGCCATGTCAGACGCATTTGACCTGATCGTAATTGGTGCCGGTCCCGGCGGGTACGTAGCCGCAATCCGTGCTTCTCAACTGGGACTGAAAGCTGCGGTAATCGAGCGTGAAGCGAAGCTGGGCGGCACATGCCTGCGAGTGGGTTGCATTCCCAGCAAAGCACTTCTGGAAACCAGTGAACTCTACGAACAATCCCGGAAGCACTTCGCCGAACGTGGCCTCGATATCCACGGTGTATCGCTCAATATCCCCCAGATGATGAAGCACAAGGACAGCGTGGTCGCCACGCTGGACGGTGGCATTCAGGGTTTGCTGAAGAAGAACAAGGTTGAGCGGATTACGGGCCACGCAACGCTCAGAGGCAACGGCCTGGTGGAAGTCACCGATGCGTCTGGCAGCCCTGCAAAGCAGTTGACTGGTCGGCGGATACTCATCGCCACCGGCAGTGTCCCCTCAGTGCTCCCGGGCATCCAGCTCGACGGCGACCGCGTGGGCACCAGCACCGAAGCGCTCTGCTGGCCGGAAGTTCCCCGGCACCTGGTTGTAATCGGGGCCGGTGTGATTGGGCTTGAGATGGGCACCGTCTGGCGACGTTTGGGTGCCCGGGTTACGGTCCTTGAATTCCTCCCGCGAATACTCCCGGGAATCGACGAACAGGTCGCAGCGGAAGCCAAAAAGATCTTTGAAAAGCAGGGACTCGAATTCCGTTTGGGGACTCGAGTGACATCCGCAACAGCCAGCGTTGATTCCTGCACCGTCACCATCGAGGGCGCGGAACCGATTGTCTGTGATCGAGTTTTGGTGGCGGTCGGTCGCAGACCCTGCACAGACAACCTTGGACTGGAGCAGGCTGGGGTACAGACCGACAAACGCGGCTTTGTGCTCGTCAATTCCGCCTATCAGACAACAGCCGAAGGCGTGTATGCGGTCGGTGATGTCATTGGCGGTGCAATGCTGGCACATAAGGCTGAAGAAGAAGGCATTGCCTGTGTGGAAAAGATGGTGACGGGACATGGCCACATCGACTACAACATCATCCCGGCCGTCGTCTACACGGCTCCTGAGATCGCCTCCGCAGGTCACACCGAAGACGCGCTCAAGACGGCCGGTGTGAAGTACCGGTCAGGCCGTTTTTCGTTCGCTGCCAACGGGCGAGCCCGGGCAGGCGGCCACACTGACGGCTTCGTCAAGATCCTCGCCGCTGAAGACACCGATCGTGTTCTCGGCGTGCACATCATCGGGGCGCATGCCGGCGAACTGATTCATGAAGCGGCAGTAGCGATGCAGTTCGGAGCCAGTGCCGAGGACATCGCTCGCTGCTGTCATGCCCACCCAACGCTCTCAGAAGCCGTCAAGGAAGCAGCCATGGCCGTCGACCGACGCGCTATTCACTCCTGACACCCGAATCCCCGTCAGCCCCAACTGCGCTCTGCGAATGAACTTCATTCCAGCGGAGCCACGCGTAGCTCCATTCCATCCACATCCGCATGAGTGACCAGAGGAGCCGCATACGCTCCAGCTGGTCCGGGGGAAGACGGGTTTGAAGGGTTTGGGCTTCCCGGGCGGCGAGATCAAGGCCTGACCGTCGAGCGAGGATGCGGCAAAGAGCATCTGCGGAGAGTTCGAGAGCGGGATCGTCTTCGTCGGCATCTTCGAAGGCCGCCGAACTGGATTCGTCCGGGATCAGCTGCTGCTGCCACGCTCGCACAAAGGCCGCAAAGAGCCGGGAACGCCAGGGTTCTATTTCCAGAGGCCGAGTGGCAGCCTGGGCTTCCGCGATGACGGTTTCGAGTTCGCCAAGGATGTCGCGAACGATGCGCTGACGCTGCTGGCGGGTTTCCGGGTCGAGAAATTCAGCGGGCATGGTTGGTTCTTTGAAAACTTGATCACTGGCGGCTTTTATATCGAACGGGATCCACGCAGCCGGCATCGAGGAATCCTCGGAGCCGGATCTGGCAGGAATCGCATTCTCCGCAGGCGGCGCCGTCCGGTGCCGGATCATAGCAGCTGTGAGTCAGCGAGTAGTCGACTCCGAGTGAGATTCCCGTGCGGATGATGTCCGCTTTGGTCATCCGGATAAGTGGTGCGTGGATGCGGAATGAATCGCCTTCCACACCGGCTTTTGTGGCGAGGTTGGCCATTTGTTCGAAGGCGGCGATGTATTCCGGGCGGCAATCGGGGTAGCCGCTGTAGTCAACGGCATTGACGCCCACGAAGAGGTCTCGCGCACCGACGGATTCAGCCAGCCCGAGGGCGATGGAGAGAAAGATGGTGTTGCGGGCGGGAACATAGGTGACGGGAATCCCATGAGCCAGCTGGGCTTCGGAGCGATTGTGGGGAACGGGGATATCATTGGTCAGCGCGGAACCTCTGAAGATGGCCGTGTTGACGCTGAAGACCACATGCTCCACGACTCCGGCAGCACGGCAGATGCGTTTGGCGGCATCCAGCTCCAGATAGTGTCTCTGACCGTAGTCGAAGGAGATGGCGTGGATCTGCCGGCCCTGTGACGCAGCGATGGCGAGCGTAGTAGCGGAATCGAGTCCGCCGCTGACGAGGACGACTGCTCTGGGGTTCATGGCGAGTATTTCTGGCGAAACCAGCGAAAGAGGAGAAGGAAGGCCGGGGAAAAATCCTGCGGGCTGCGGGAAATCCACGCGGAGATCTCATCGGGAAAGAGCCACTGGATGGCAGCGATTTCGACAGGATCCGGCTGGGGCGTTTGCGTGGATGTGGCAGTGTAGAGCGTGGTGAACTCCCACGACGTATCAGCGGAGGCGGGGAACTTGTGGAGCGGTGTGAGTGGGGCGTTATCGATACCGAGCTCTTCGAAGAGTTCTCTGGGGGCCGTCTGGTCGTAGGATTCGCCGGCCGACACATGACCTGAGCAGGACGACGTCCAGACGGACGGGAACTCTTCCTTACAATCAGTGCGTTTGTGAATCAGGAGTCGGCCATCGGGCTGAAACAGGAACACGTGAACCGCACGGTGCAGGAGTTTCAGTTGGTGGACTTCTGAACGAGGCCGAGCACCGAGGACGCGATCGAGTTGGTCCACGACGTCGAAGAGTTCTTCGGCGGCACTGGAGCTGGGGCCGGCGGGTATGGAGTTCATCAGAGTTTGGGCACGCGTTTGGCAGCTTCGCTGCGTTTGCCGGAGGGATCCCAGAGTCGGTCACCGACATTGAAACCGAAGCCCAGTCGGATTTCGCTTTCAGCGCGTCGAGCCCATGGAGTGCCGGGGTGATCAGTAACGACGGCCTGCATCCGTTCGACGGCGGCTTTTTCTTCTGATTTGACCATGGCGAGGTATTCATCGCGGGTCATTTTCATTTGAAAAGCTTTGGCAAGCCGGCTGAACTGCGCTTCATCAGGAACAATCGGCGGCCCTCCCCACCAGAAGTTCCACTCGTTGGATTTGGGATTTTTGGGAGCGGGCATGTTGTTGGCGTGCACGTCCATAGCGAGGAGGTACTGGTAGAGTCGGAGACGGAAGATGTAGAGTTGTGCGAGGGCGAGGTCGTAGCTGGCGCGCCAGCGAAGAGAGGGTTCCTGAGCGCGAAGCGGTTTGACACTCTCGAGCAGCGCGATGGCTTCGTGGGTAAGGTTCATAGAGCGGGCGGCCCTGGCGACCTGGCGGAGCGCGGCCTGCTGGAATTCCTGAAGTGCGAGTGGGAAGTGTTCGTTCTGCAGGTTGAGTTCCGGATCGTGGGCGGTTTGAAAGAGGAGTTCATCTTTGTTGGGGTTCAGTCGAGCGACCACCTGCCAGACGGCTTCGCGGAATTTGCTGGAACCGCGTTCCTGAACATAGGCTGGCCTGGAAGTCAGGTTTGGCTGATATTCCCGCATGGACAGGAAATCGTACTTGCGGCGTTCGTTGGCTCCGGCACCGACAAGGGTCGATTCTTCGCCGGGCAGCACGAAGAAGATGCCGCCGGATTCGCGGGCGACCCGAACCTGTTCGTAGGGGCCAAAGCCGGAGTTCTGTACGTCGTAGCGAGTGTGCAGGCCGTTCCACTGGAGGCATTCGGGGAATGGTGTTTCGGGACCGCGGCGGATGCGAATCCAGAATTCTTCCTTCGTGGGTTCATCAATCCAGCGTTGCTGAGCGTAGGGAAAGCCGAAGGTGCTTTCGCGACCGAGGAAGTAAACGGGGGATTTGGCGGCTTTGGCCTCAGCGACGGCCTGTTCGACGAATTGCCCATCGTCACCGCTTTCGTCGGAGACGACGATGATTGCGAGTTTTCGTTTGCCCTGAATGGCCTGGCGTTTGTACTTGGAAATGGCGATCGAGATTGACTGGCACATGTTTTCCTGGCCGGTCTGATCGACGGGAATCTTATCGATCGCGGCTTTGACCTGATCGATGTCTGAGGTGGGCCTTGGGGTCCATTCGTGCACTTCAGCGCCGTAGCTGCAGACCACCGTCAGCAGCTGGTCATTACCACCGCGTTTGATTTCCTGGTCGTCTTTGGCGGCGATGCCGAGTTCTTCGTAGACGCGGTGATAGTTCTCGCGAATTTCGCGGCGGTCATCTTCAAGGCTGCCGGATTCGTCAAACAGCCAGATAACCGTGACTTTGTCATTGCGCATCATCCGGATGATTTCCTGAGTGATGATGCCCATGGCGGCGCCGTAGCCTTCGACCATGGCGCCGACTTCGCCGGTGATTTCACCTTCGCCAAGTTCTTCGCCGAGGATGGCATCGGAGGGGATGGCGAGATCGGAAACCACAGGGCGGACGTTCATCTCCTTCATCACGGCAGCTTTCTGCACGTTGACGGCCGTGGCAGCAGGCTGGGACGAGGCGGAGCCGACCGCGGTGGAGGGTGTGCCGCCGGCGATGACGTTGAGCGTTTCGGCGGGGGCAGTGTCGAGTTCGAGGTCGCGGGTGATTTCTTCCTGGGGGATGTCTTCGGTGAAGACGGATTCAAGGACGAGGTCAAGCGACTGTGAGGCGACCACACGCTGAATTAACAGCAGCAGCACGAGGGCTCCGCCATTGATCAACAGCGAGACGACGAAGGACGGCAGCGTTTTCCGTAATGAACCACCCACTGCACTCTCCCAGCTAACAAGCCCCAGGACGATCACTCACGGAGCGATCCGGCAACACAGAAAAATGCTGCCAATTTCCGATGGATCATTCTGCGTAAAGCCCTGCGTGATTTCAAGTGGCTGACGAGCCAAATCGGAGGTTCAGCAGGCATCCAGCACGGTTTTCAGGTTCTTCAGGACGCCTTGTGGTCGACCTCGGAGCCTCCGCCTGCTATGCTTCACCCCGGACGTACCACTCCCCCCCTGCCGTTCCGAAAACACTCCCATGCCTCTGTTTGAGATTGAAACGGAATCGCACATCATGATCGGCTGGGCTTCCAGTCTGGAGCAGGCTGAGCACATGGCTCAGAAAAATTACCCAGACGAAAAAGTCCTGCGGATTACGCGACGCCCTCGCGACATCTGGGTGATTTCCAAACGCCTGCTGGGGCTGGAAAACAAGGTTCGCCCCTGCGACGTGGCTCGCGACTGCCTCGCACGATCCTCCGGCGACAAACTCCACGCCATTCGACTCTACATGCTCGATACCGGCTGCGACCTCACCACAGCTCAAAAAGTCATCGAAGCCAACATGTCGATCGGCTGGTAGGATCCTGAGGCCTCTATGGATTCCGCGCGTTCTGCGCGGTTTGCGCAGGACGCACCAGCAAATCCGGATGTGGCCGCAGGGCAACAAAAAAAGCATCTCAAAATCGACATTTGACTCAAGTTTCACCCAGTTTCACCGCTAAGGTGTGTTTACGAGGACGGTTTCTGCGGCACAGGCCGCAGAATTCAGGCAGGACGCCGCGAAGGTTTCGCAGACTCTTTCTGCGAGCCAAATACCATTGTTTCGCAGGTGGACACTGCCGTGATGCGTGCCTTTCAATTGCTCTTGCTGCTTGTTCTGCTGCCGGTTTGCGGAGTTTCGTCGGCCTTCTGCGAAGACTCGCCGCAGGTCGTCCCCGTAACAACCTGGCCGGACGCACCGGCGGCACTCCGTGCCGGTGAGGTGCTCGAAACCACCCGCCAGTGGGCAGACGCGATTGAAATCTACACCGCGGCACTCAAGTCCTGGCCGGCCGACGAACCACTCAAATACGCCCTCCGCCGCGCTCGCATCCACCTGAGCATCGACCGTCGCTATTCCGACTCCAGCTACGAACAGATGCTGCAGGACCGCGGCGAAGGCGAATTGCTCAATCTGTGGGAAGACATCTACCGTCAGGTGCAACGGGAATACATCGACCCCGTGTCGGTCACCCGCTTCACTTCCCACGGCACTGAGAGCCTCTACATGGCGCTCCGCAACGACCGATTCCTCGAACAGAATCTGCTTGCGTCCGGCGACGGCACAATCCGTTCTGTCCGTGAAACGCTCGTCCGCGATTACTGGAACCGCCCCGTCTCCAGCATCGGGGAAGCTCGAAATGTGATCCGCTCCACAATCTCACTCTGCCAGAAACAACTCGGCCTGTCCCCGACCGCCGTCCTGCTTGAATACATCTTCGGCGGCTGTAATGCGCTCGATGAATACAGCAACCTGCTCACTCCCGACCGCTACAATGACCTTTACGGCAGCATCCAGGGTGAGCTCGTGGGGATCGGCATCGAAATGAAGGCCGACCGCGGTAAGGGCATGCATCTTGTGAATGTGCTGATCGGCAGCCCTGCCGAAGAAGGTGGCCTCCAGGCAGCCGACCACATTGTTGCCATCGACGGCACCGACTGCCGCGAATTCACCACCGATGAAGCCGCTCGACTTCTCCGCGGCCCCGCCGGCACTCGCGTCCGACTCACATGGAAAAACCCTTCCGCCAGGGAATTCACCGGTGACTTTGTTCGCCGACGCGTGCAGATTCGCAGCGTCACCCGCCGCATGATGCTCGACCCCGTTCAGGGCATCGGTTACATCCGCATGGAAGGTTTCCAGGACAGCACTGCACAGGAGCTCGACGAAGCCCTGCGATCCCTCGAACGCCAGGGCATGCGGGCACTCATCTGGGACCTCCGCGGCAACCCCGGCGGACTGCTCGATACCGCCGCAGCCGTTTCCGAACGCTTCATCGACCGTGGAGTCCTCGTGTCCACTCGCGGTCGCGCCGACGGCCAGAATCAGGAATACCGTGCCCAGAGCACTTACGCTCGCAAATATCCGCTGGCACTCATCGTGGATGAAAACAGTGCGAGCGCCAGCGAGATCGTTGCCGGAGCAATTCGTGATCACCAGCGTGGGGTCATCGTGGGCCGCAAAACCTACGGAAAGTGGTCCGTTCAGACCATCGTCCGCCTCCGGGGAGACTCCGGCATGGCCCTGCGGCTGACCACAGCCAAGTTCTATTCCCCCAACAAACGCAACTACTCCGGCGAAGGCATCGCTCCAGACCTCCTTGTGGAAGGTGACGAGGAAAGTCAGGCGACCTTTTTCCGCGGACGCACCGAGGAAGAAATCAGTGCTGACCCCGACGTCGCCCGCGCCCTCGAAGCACTCGAAACCCGCATGACACGCAACTGAAGGAGTCTGCCGATCCGACATGGCTTCTCACCTGCTTCAGAAGTGCGTTGGTGCCAGGCCCGACGAAGTCTTTGAAGACTTCTTTCCCGATGGCATCGCGGCCCTCAGGCTGTCGCTCGAAACCCGCAACGTCTGGGTAGCTACCTCAAACGGTCGACTCTGCCTGCTCTCCGGAACCGGCGAACGACTCCGAGAAGCCTTCACCTACAACGGCCTCAGACTGCTGGCTGCTGCCCACGGCACAGACCTCGCTGTGGCCGTCAGAAACGAAGCCAGCCTGATAGCCATCGGGCCGGATTTGAAGCCGGAATGGGAGTCGCGAGTCACGGGGCGGATCACCAGTCTTGCGATGTCCCCCGCAGGCGGACACATCGCATTTGCCACTGATTCCAGCCGCATCCACCTGATGACGTCGGAACGCCGGGAGCTCGCACGCATCGATACTCGGCGACCCGTCGAACATCTGCAGTTTCTGATGGAATCGCCGCAACTGCTGGCAGCCACAGAAGTTGGCCAAATCACCCGCTATGACCTCGCCGGCAAAGCACTCCACGATGAACAGCTGATGAACCAGGTCGGTGACATGGCCGTGTCCGAATCCGGACGGCGAATTTTTTTAGCGGCGTTTAATCACGGAGTTCAGGTATGCGATCTGGACGGCAGCCAGCTGGGAATCTTTGCCGTTGACGGCATCCCCGCGAAAGTTGCCTGCTCCGTCACACGGGACCGCGTGGCCGTCTGGACTATGGAGCAGCGACTCTTCTGGATGACCTTCGACGGCAACGTGCTCTGGGCCGGCGACTTCGCTGCGGACCCAATTGTCCACCTCGCCATGCCCGCCCTCGGCGAAGGCCTGATCATCGCCTCCCAGTCCGGCTGCCTTCTGCACTGCCACTGGGCGTGACACCTCAGACACGCCCCGGGGATTCAAGTCCACGAATTTCACTGATCTCCACGAATCCAGACGACCTGAACACAAATACAATTCAAATGTAAATTGCGATTATTCGTCTGATCCGTGTAATCCGTGGACAAACACGGCACTGAGCCGCACCTGAGATTCAAGTCCACGGATTTCACGAATTTACACGAATCCAGACGACTTGAACACAAACACAATTCAAATGTAATTTGCGTTTATTCGTCTGATCCGTGTAATCCGTGGACAAACACGTCACTGAGCCGCACCTGAGATTCAAGTCCACGGATTTCACGAATTTACACGAATCCAGACAACTTGAACACAAATACAATTCAAATGTAATTTGCGTTTATTCGTCTGATCCGTGTAATCCGTGGACAAACACGTCACTGAGCCGCACCTGAGATTCAAGTCCACGGATTTCACGAATTTCCACGAATCCAGACGACTTGAACACAAACACAATTCAAATGTAATTTGCGTTTATTCGTCTGATCCGTGTAATCCGTGGACAAACACGTCACTGAGC
>JBEAUF010000101.1:0-2868 GCA_041161565.1 Planctomycetota bacterium
ATTCGCTGACTCTCTCCCAGCTGTACCTGAAATCCAACGCACAGGGACGACTGCTGGATGATTCTGATCGGATGATCGATGTCAACGGATACCTCATCAACAGCGACGGTGCCTGGGTGGATGAAGCGGGCAATCTGCTTCCCGCAGGTGCTCAGCCTGTTCGCGGCGGCGCTCCGGTACGTCTGAGCGGCGGCAGCCTGAATGCCGGCGGACTTGTGCGTCTGACGTCGGTTGGTGGCATGAACCTGGCCGGTCAGATTGGTGACCTCAGCGTTGTTGGTGACAAACTGGTGAGCGGCACAGCGGAAATTCAGGTGCGGGGCGGCGGTGACACCGTGATTAATGGTCGTTTGCAGGCCACGGAGACCGCGGATATTCGCAGCACTGCCAATCTGCAGCTGAACACTGCGGGGGCGGTAATTGCGGAGAATCTTGTTCACCTTCTTGGCGGCACGCTGCAGCTCACCGGATATACGGGCAGCGCGGATCTTGTCATTCTCAGCGGGGTGCAAACAGTTGACATTACGGGAACTGCCCAGAGCGGTCGTGAGCTGCGGCTGCACTCCGGAGTGTCTGCCGGCTGGAGTGATGCCCGGCTGCTCACCACCCGCCCCACCGCTGCGGAGCTCGCCGGTGGTTCCGCAACCGTGCGTGCATCCGGGGTGCTTGACGCCAAAGAGTCAATCCGGATTGCGACCGGAGCCAGCTTCAGCCTCGCTGCGGACGCAGTTGTCTCTCCGAACCTGTCCAGTGTGAAGACGCCGATCATAGTGCAGAGGGAGAAGACCATCGATGTGGTTGTCGGAAGTCGCGAAGTAAACGTCGGCACTCAATTGGTTGATCAGGTGACCTACGTTCCAACTCAGGTCACAGAGAAGGTCGGAACCCAGACCGTGCGGATCGGCACGCAGTACCACACGATGGACGTGCAGCTCACACAGGATGCGTACTACAACGGCAGCACCGTCCGCGAGTATTTTGTTGAACAGGTGGACTACCAGAACATCTCGCGCAGCTGGTGCTCGGCTCCGGTGGTGCCATGGGCATCCTACCATGTCTGGCCGGACGGTACGGTTCGCAACATCGTACAGTCCCCGGCCACAGGTGGTCAGCCCGTTCCAGCGCCAGAGTCAACTCAGACCTTTGCACAGCTGACCGACGCCCAGCGTTCGGTCATCCTGCATTTCCTCGGATACAAAAGGCTGTTCAACTTCGGTTACTCCAATACGCGGACTCATCAAACAGTAAACGGGAACGCCTCAATCATTCCGTGGACACCAGCATGGGCGGGCGACAGCACATTGATCATGAGCTTCTCTGCACCGGGCCTGTCGGACAAATACGTTCGGATTCCGGAAGGTGCGAGGCAGGACTTCCTGCGAGTCGTTTCGCAGGGATTCGCGAGTGTGACTGAGACCGTGGGGCAATATCGAGACCGCGCTGATGTGCGGTATACGCAGATCACGTCTGCACTGACCGACGCACCACCGGACGTGGATGATTACGACAATCAGGTGATCGGATGGCGGGTGGATGCGGTATCTGACGGGGCCAGCCCATCCGGTGTCCGGGATGGTGCGCGACAATATGAAATCAACGACGGCAGAACCATCAATGGTGCCGGCGGGGCGGATCTCAGTCTGTCACATCCGGGTGTCCCTCTTTGGTTTGGTGGCAGCACGTGGGAAACCGCCAACGACCTGAATGGAAAGCGGACAACATCACAGCAGGGATACCTGCAGGATTCCGCATCAATCGTGGACGGAAGTCTGTTTCAGAGTCGTCCGGATCAGCAGGTCGGATCCCGGAGGATTCCCGACGTCTACAGCTTTGACCCACAGGAGACTTATGGAATCGATACGCAGTATGGCTTTAACGGTATAAAGGCGTTTACTTTCAAGGTGCTTCAAAGTTCGGCGTTTGTTTTCGGACGGCTGGAGATCACAAACCCGGGTCCGAAGGCTCTTAGAGACTTCGAGTCGTCGTTTGGGATAACCACCGACGAGGGGCTCCGTACGTTCCTCCTGGAGGGCGGTGGCTCCGGGGTGTACAACGATGAATCAACCTGGAACCAAATGGCACTGGAGGCAATTCCAGCGAGATTGCCGTCATACGGATACGCGCCGTCCGACCTTGCCGGGATTCGCGGACGGGTCGACAGATATGTCATGGCCGGGAAAGAGTTTATTTCGATCCGCGTTTTTGGCCGCAACCTTTACTATGCCGATGCGTTGGTGAACATCCGGGAAACCTTCAACGACTACGATTTTCACTGGATTGGTAAGTGGCACACAGTGACCGACCGCCGCGACTCATTCAATTACGAATGGGTTACGCAGGAGGAGGATGTTTTTGGTACTGTTCCGCAGTATGCCACTGTGACAAAAGTCATACCCACGGTCCAACAGATTGAGCAGGCTGTCTGGACGACAGAGCCTGTGATTCAGCAGCAAACCATTCTTGTGACCGAGCGGATTGAACAAACCGGCCCCGTACAGACCTCGGCTACGTTTGCGAATGAATCCCTGCGCTCGGGCTCGCTGATCACCATTGAGGCCGGCTCAGACGCCAGCTTTATTGGACTGACACGAACGACCACTGCAACTGGAGAAATTCTTGTTTCAGCTGGTCGCGATGTGCTGCTGGATGGAGCTCGCCCCGTTAGTGCCGGCGCAGACTCCCTTGCGGCTGTGGCCGATCTCCGGGCCGGCACACGTGTAGACGTGTCCGGTGGCCGCAACGTGACCATGAAGGCCGACGCCATCCTGCGAGCTGACGATGGCAATGCCACAACCCAGACCGAAGTCATTCGCCTCACGGCCGGTGAAACGCTCACCGTGCAGAGTGACGCCTTCGGTGGCCATGAAG
>JBEAUF010000108.1:0-7409 GCA_041161565.1 Planctomycetota bacterium
AGGAAAAACACAGAATTCACATGCGTACAAGCCCCCCCGCTCCCCAGGTCCCCTCGCCCGGTCCCGTTTTTTGTATAGAATTCTCCAAATATCCCGGTGGCGTTCCTCCGTTACCCCCCGGACCAACCTCTCAGTCGCTGCACCTGAAAGTCGCCCATGCCCGTCACCCGCATCAATACCATCCTCCGCGATGGCCAGCCCGATCAGCAGATCACCGCCAAAGGCTGGATCCGCACACGCCGCGATTCCAAAAACGGATTCTCATTCATCGAACTCAACGACGGCAGCTGCATGAAAAACCTGCAGCTCGTTGTCGAACACTCCATCCCCGGCTATGATCAGCAGATCCGCCACGCCACCACCGGCGCCAGTCTCGCCGTCACCGGTGTGCTCAGGGAATCGCCTGGCAAAGGCCAGCGTATTGAACTCCACGCCACCTCCATCGAAGTGCTGGGACCGGCCGATCCCCAAACCTATCCGCTCCAGAAAAAAGGTCACACCTTCGAATTCCTCCGCGACATTGCCCACCTCCGCGCCCGCACAAACACCTTCGGCGCCGTGGCCCGCGTCCGCAACCGCATCTCCTGGTCCATTCACTCCTTCTTCCAGAACCGCGGCTTCCTCTACCTCAACACCCCCATCATCACCACCTCCGACTGCGAAGGTGCCGGTGAAATGTTCCAGGTCACCACGCTGGACCTCGCCATCCTTGCCCAAAAACAACTCGCATCCATCGACTGGAAACAGGACTTCTTCGGCAAACCCGCGTCACTCACCGTGAGCGGCCAGCTGGAAGCTGAAACCTACGCCACCGCCGTCGGTGACGTTTACACCTTCGGCCCCACCTTCCGCGCCGAAAACAGCAACACCACCAGACACCTCGCGGAATTCTGGATGGTCGAACCCGAGATGCCGTTCTATGACCTCGACGACAACATGGACCTCGCCGAAGCCTTCATCCGCACAATCGTCAGCGACGTCCTCAACGACTGCCGCGATGACATGGAATTCTTCAACCAGCGGATCGACACCACCGTGCTCGCAAGGCTCGAAAACATCCTTGCCAAACCCTTCATTCGACTCCCCTACACCGAAGCCATCGACATTATCCTCAACAGCGGTCGCAGCTTTGATTATCCGGTCCAGTGGGGCAGCGACCTGCAGACGGAACACGAGCGATTCCTCACCGAACAGCACTTCGGCGGCCCCGTAATCCTCTACAATTACCCACGCACCCTCAAACCCTTCTACATGCGCTGCAACGACGACGGTAAAACCGTTCGCGCCATGGATGTGCTGGTTCCCGGTGTGGGCGAAATCATCGGCGGCAGTCAGCGCGAAGAACGACTCGATGTGCTCATCCAGCGCATGCACGAGTGTCACCTCAACCCCGATGACTACTGGTGGTACACCGATCTCCGCCGCTACGGCACTGTGCCCCATGCCGGCTTCGGACTCGGCCTCGAACGCGCCGTACTGCTCATCACCGGCATGACCAACATCCGCGACGTCATCCCCTTCCCCAGAACCCCCGGACACGCGGAATTCTGAACCGCCCCACACCACACACCCGGACCAACCAACATGCCGCTCCCCAAACTCGGCAAACTGCTCCGCGAACGCCTGCAGCGCGGTGAAACTGTCTTCGGCACCTTTATTCAGCACACCGTTAACCCGGCGATCATCGATTTCCTCCCGGATAACGCCCTCGACTTCGTCATCGTCACTGCCGAACACAACGCCCTCGACATCGCCGAATTCCTCCCCCTCCGCTATGCACTCGCAGCCCGCGGCATCGCCTGTCTGGCCCGCACACACAGTCGCGATCCTGACGATGTCTCCAAAGTCTGCGACGCATTCGACGGTGTCGTCGTTCCATACATCGAAGACCCGCAGCATTGCCGTCGCCTTGCCGCCGCCGCACTCCTGCGACCACTCAAAGGCGCCGCCCTCGATGCCCTCCTCCAGAACAATTCCTGGCCGTCCGAAAAAACTCGTACCTACATCGAAGACGATCGCTGCGCAAACACCGTCTTCGTCCCCATGATCGAATCACTGGCAGGCATCAGCAACCTCGAAGCCATCTGCAGCATTCCCGGAGTGCACGCCGTTTTTGTTGGGCCCAATGACCTGACCACCACCATGGGCATTCCCAACGAATATGACCACCCCGATCTCATCAGCCGCCTGCAGCAGATCATCGATACCGCCAATCGCTCACACGTTGCCGCCGGCTGCTGGTTCGGCAAACTGGATCAGGCGCAGCGGACAATCCGACAGGGTGCCCGCTTCGTGGTCTACTCCAACGATGGTGCCCTCCTGAAGGAAGCCATCGAAACAGCGTTCGCAGCGCTCAGGAAGTAACCCGCCAGTCCCGCGTCAATCCCCCACTCTCCTTCCCGGATCTGCTCCATGACGTCCCCGGCCCCGGCCAACTCGCCGTCTCATTCCAGCCATCAGCGCTGGCTGCACCTCGCTGCCAACATCATCGGCTCCGTGGGGATCCTTGGCCTGGGCGTGTTTGGCCTGCTGTTCTTCGGCGCCGCACCTCCCGTGCCCACTGTCGACACCAGCGGTGATCGCGGCGCTGCGCCGCTGGTCAGCACCTCTGCCGTGACTCGCTGGAACGGTCCGTTTGAAATCACCGTGAATGGTGAAGCATCGACGTGGCGCGTTGTCAGCGTGGGTTCGGAAGTGGCAGGCCGCATTCTCAACAAATCCCCGAACTGCCGCAGCGGTCTGTTCGTCAATGCCGGCGATGTGCTGTTTGAACTGGATCCCGCAGACAGCCTCGTGGAACAACAACGGCTGGCCGCAAAACTCGCCCAGTCCGAAGCGGAACTGCAGAGCATCCAGGTGGAACAGACCAACGCCGCCTCCCTGCTGAAACTCGCCGAAGAAGATCTCGAACTGCAGCGCGAACATCTGCTGCGGGTGCGGTCACTGTTTGAACGTCGAGCCACGTCCGAAACGGACATGGATGCGGCCACCCGCCAGGAACTCACCGCCCGAAATGCGGTGCAGAATCAACAAAATCAACTGGCCTCGCTCCGCCAGTCGCTGCTGGTGAAGCAATCCGCCCTGAAACTGGCTCAGGCCGAACTCGCCCGCGCCGAACTTGACCTCGCTCGCTGCACCGTCCGCGCTCCCATCAGCGGCCGTGTTGTCGATGACATCCACGAACAGGGTGACTACGTGCGGCCCGGCGAAACCCTCGTCCGGCTCAGCGATTCCAGCCGCATGGATGTTCGCTGCAGCCTCCGCGGTGAAGAACTTGCATGGGTCTGGCGTTTCGGCCAGCTCCGCGATACTCCGCCCCGCACGTCCGAACAGCCGGCCGACGCCTCCGGCTCGCCGCCGCTCTCCATGCCGATCGTCCCCTGTGAAGTCGTGTTCGAGGCCGACGGCGTGGAAACTGTCTGGCAGGCCCGGCTGGAGCGTCTGGAAGGCTCCGGCATGGACCGCGCCACTCGCACACACCCCTGCCGCGTCGTCGTCGATCAGCCGCTCGCCGGCACCACCAAACAACAGACCCCGGGCGCCGCCGCCGCACCCCCGGCCCTGCTCAGCGGAATGTTCGTCTCCGTACGCATTCCCATCACTGCACCCGTCGCCCTTTTCCGAATCCCCCCTGAAGCCCTCCGCCCCGGTGAACAACTCTGGCTGGTCCGCGACGGCCGTCTGAAAATCCTCCCCGTCTCCGTGGTCCAGCAACAGCCCGATGCACTGCTCGTGCACCAGCTGGATGAACCACTCCTCGATGGAGATGCCGTGATCACCTCACCACTGGCCGTGATTCAGGCCGATATGCCGGTCACCGTCCAGCAGCTGACAACCGCTGCAGCCGCAGCCGACAGTCAGGAGGATGGGCAATGACTGCTTCCGCTGTTCGCTGGGCAATTCGCAATACCCCCGCGGTGAATACTCTGGTTCTTGCCGTACTCGTCGTGGGCACTCTCTCCGCCTTCATGCTCCGCCGCGAGGTCTTTCCGCAGTTTGAACTGGAAATTGTGCTCGTCCAGGTGCCCTACCCGGGTGCCAGTCCGGATGAGGTGGAAAGCGGGATCTGTCAGAAGATTGAAGAAGCGGTTCGGTCGGTGGACGGCATCAGCAAAGTCACGTCCATCGCCTCCGAAGGCTCCGGCAGCATCGTCATTGAAGTCCGCAGTGACGTGCCCAGCGTCCAGAAGGTGCTTAACGAAATCCAGTCGCAGATTGACCGCATTCCAAGCCTGCCGGATCTGGCAGAAGAACCTGAGGTGCAGCAGATCACGCTCCGCAATAAGGCGATTTCCGTGGGCGTTGTGCAGCAGGATTCGGCTGCCCCCGACGCCGAACTCAAACTCCGCGAACTCACCGAACAGGTCCGCGATGATCTGCTGCTGATTCCCGAAATCTCGCAGGCGGAAATCAATGGGGAACGCAAATACCAGATTGACGTGGAAATCCCGGAACGCCGTCTTCGCGAATACGGCCTGACTCTCACCGACGTGTCCCGCCGCATCCGCCAGCGGAACCTTGAACTTCCCGGCGGTACCATTCGCGACGAAGGCGAAACCTACCTGCTGCGTGGCCGCGATAAACGCGTGCTCGGAGCCGAAATCGCCGCCATTCCCCTGATCACCCAGCCCGGCGGTGTGGTGCTCACGGTCGGTGACCTCGGAGTGGTCAGGGATGAATTTGTCGACACCACATCGATCAGTCGTATTAATGGTCGTCCGGGACTGGCCATCGACGTGAGCGCCGCGTCCCGCGAAGACCTGCTCGCCATGGCAGATGCCGTCCGCAAATATGTCCGGGAAAAATCACTGCCGCCCGGCTACTCGTTCGCCGTCTGGGGTGATACTTCCGTCGAAGTCCGTGATCGCCTCAACCTGCTGCTCCGCAATGGCATGCAGGGCCTGATTCTCGTGTTCGTAATCCTCGCTTTGTTTCTCGATCTGAAGCTGGCTTTCTGGGTGGCCCTGGGAATTCCCATTTCGCTGCTCGGTGCCTGCGCGGTGCTGCTGCAGTTCGACCAGACACTGAACATGCTCTCCCTGTTCTCCTTCCTGATTGCCCTCGGAATCGTCGTGGATGATGCGATTGTCATCGGCGAAAACGTGTATTCGCACCGCGCCATGGGCAAGACACCGCTGCAGGCTGCGATCGATGGCACAATCGAAGTTGTGCCGTCAGTGTTTTCCTCGGTCGCCACCACAATCTTTGCCTTCGTCCCGATGTTCTTCGTGACCGGTGTGATGGGCAAATTCTTCGCAGTCATCCCGCTGGCGGTCATTACCATCCTCGCAATCTCGCTCACCGAGGCCTGCTTTGCACTCCCCTGCCACCTCGCCCATGATTCCGGCCGGCCCTCGCCCTTCACCATCGGTCTCAATCGCGGCACAAACTTTGTACTCGATACGTTCATCCGGATCGTCTACCAGCCAATCATTCGCTTCAGTGCCGGCAATCCGGCAATTACGGTCAGCATCGCAGTTGCCTTCCTGCTGCTCTCCGCGGCCCTTGTCACCAGCGGCACCGTGCCCTCGGTGTTCTTTCCCAAACTCGATGCCCCGGAAGTCATGGCCACGGTGATCTTCCCCGATGGCACCCCCAGTCGCATCACCGATGCCGCCACCGCCCGCATCGAACAGGCCATCCTCGATATCAACCGCCGACACTCCACACCCGACAAACCCCTGATCGTCGTCACCCATCGCATGGTGGGCATGGTCCGCGAAAACGCACCCGGAGGTGGACAGGTTACCGAAGGCAGCCATGCCGGGTCCGTCTACGCAGAGCTTGTGGACGCCGGACTGCGGGATGCCACCAGCGAACAGATTATTCAGGAGTGGAGAGCGGCGGTGGGTGCCGTGCCCGGCGTCGAAAAACTCACCTTCGGTTCACAGGCTCGCGGCCCCGGTGGGAAGCCCATCGAATTCAAGCTGCTCGCATCCAACCAGGAAATGCAGCAGCTCGAACAGGCCGTCGAAGAAACCAAAGTGAAACTCGCAGGGTACACCGGAGTCTTCGATGTGTCCGATGACTCCACCCCCGGCAAATGGGAGCTCCAGCTCACCGAAAAACAACGCGCTCAGCCGCTCGGCATTCCACTTGAAACAATCGCCCGCACCGTCCGAGCCGCCTACTACGGTGAGGAAGTCATGCGACTGCAGCGCGGTCGGCACGAAGTCAAACTCATGGTACGCTACCCGCAAGCCGACCGCCGCGCCATTGGCAGGTTCGAGGATATTCGGGTGGATGGTGGCGATGGAGTGCAACGGCCAATTACCGAACTGGCCGATGTCAAAGTCACCCGCGGTTACTCCGAAATCAACCGCATCGACCAGAAACGCTCCATCACCATCTCCTCCGACCTCGACGAATCCCGCGGCAATGCCAAAACCATCGTCGCTGACCTTCGCGCTGACTTCATTCCCACTCTCCTGAAGAAATACCCCGCCGTCCGCGTTCGCTGGGAAGGTCAGCAGGAACAGGATGAAGAAAGCATGCAGAGCCTTGGCATCGGCCTGTTCATCGCCCTGATCGCCATTTACGTGCTGCTCACCATGGAATTCACGTCCTACGGACAACCGCTGGTCGTCATGGCCATCATCCCCTTCGGCATCGTCGGCGCCGTGCTCGGACACTGGGTCATGGACCTGCCGCTGACACTCTTCAGTACCCTTGGACTGGTGGCACTCACCGGTATCATCGTCAATGACTCAATCGTACTCGTTGACTTTCTCAACTCCGCCGTCCGCAGCGGTACACCCCTCGAACAAGCCGTTCTCCAGGCAGGCGCCAGACGCTTTCGCCCCGTGATGCTCACGTCACTCACCACCATCGCCGGACTCGCCCCAATCCTCGCCGAAACCTCTTTCCAGGCACAGCTGGTCATCCCGATGGCTGCCAGCCTCTGCTTTGGACTGATGACCAGCACCGTCCTCGTCCTCGTGCTGGTTCCCACGTTCTACCTGATCTACGCCCGCACCTTCGGAATTCGCGGAGCAGGCCCCACAACTCCCTGAGCAGCCGGGCGGCAGCCTGATGGCGATGGGGTTCTCTGAAATTCTGTGAAAAGACGGGTGAAAACCTGGGCGGGCGAGGCTCCTGCCGAGCCGCTGAACGCTGGTCCGCGCTGTGAGCGTTTGCCAGCGTTTTTGCGGCGCAGCGGGGATCGAAGAAACGCTCGCGGCAGGGATGCGGCTCAGCAGGAGCTTCGCCCGCCCGGCACCGCGTCGTGCCAGACAGCCAAGGCCATTGGGCTTCCGCCCGCCCGCTCATGATTTCGGCAATCGCGATACCAAAGTCACATGAGCCGCAGGGCGGCAGCCCGCGGGTAAAGTGCCCTGGCAACGCACTGCTAACGCCGCGGGCAGGGGTGCGCACCAGGGTGCGAAATCGCAACCGGGGGCTTCCGCCCG
>JBEAUF010000163.1:0-14407 GCA_041161565.1 Planctomycetota bacterium
TGCAGAATGAAAGCCAAAAAGAGAAAAAGAAGAGCGGAAATCCACCCACAAAAAAGCCAAAGTGACTGCCATTGGGCGGAAGCCCGCGGGTAAAGAGCCCTGGCAACGCGCTGCTGCCGCCGCGTGCAGAGGTGGACACCAGGGTGCCAGAATCGCAACCGGGGGCTTCCGGCCGTCCGCTCACAATGCTGCTGACGCGGCGGGCAGGGGTGGGCACCAGGGTGCCGAAATCGCAACCGGGGGCTGCCGCCCGTCCGCGCTAAATGCTGCTGCCGCCGCGTGCAGAGTTGGGGCACCAGGGTGCCGAATCGCAACCGGGGGCTTCCGCCCGCCCGCTCATCCGTTCTTACTTTCGTGTTCTCCTCTACTCTCTACTTTCCACCCTCCCCTCTCTCGCGCAGCGTCGGGCTTCCGCCCGTCCGCTCAGGATGTTGCTGACGCCGCGGGCTGGGGTGCGCACCAGGGTGCGAAATCGCAACCGGGGGCTTCCGCCCGCCCGCTCATCCGTTCTTACTTCCGCGTTCTCCTCTACTCTCTACTTTCCACCCTCTCCTCTCTCGCGCAGCGTCGGGCTTCCGCCCGCCCCCTCATGTGGTGCGCAGGCCGCGGGCGAACGCCGCTGCAACGCACACCCACCCGGAAGCACGCCATACCGCCCGCAATCACAGCGTCAACCCAAAATACCAAACCGGAAACAGCAAATCACCAGCTCTTAGCACCGTTGCATCATCCCGCCGCTGGACTCCATTCCGCAATTCTCCTAAGGTTTCCCGCAAATCCGGTTTTCTGCAACCGCAGCCCCCACCCCTGTTCCCAGATCCCGAGCCTCCGTTATGCATCGCCGCACTCTGCTGAGCACCCTTCCGGCCGCTGCCATCGCCGGCCTCTCGGCTGCATCGGCAAGCCCCGCCGCCACTCCCGGCTCCACCCCGCCCGTCGCCCCTGGTGCCGTTCGTTACTGCCTCAACACCAGCACCCTCCGAGGACAGAAGCTGGGGATCGTCCGGGAAGTCGAAATCGCTGCACAGGCTGGCTACCAGGGAATTGAGCCGTGGATTCCCAACCTTCGCGACTTTGTTCAGCAGGGCGGCAGTCTCGCTGATCTCCGCAGTCGCATCAGTGATTCCGGACTGACCGTGGACAGCGCGATTGGCTTTGCTCAGTGGATTCACCCCGACGCCGACGCCCGCTCAAAGGCACTCGAAGAAGCCCGCCGCGATATGGACATGCTGCAGCAGATCGGCGGCACCCGCATTGCCGCTCCTCCTGTCGGAGCCCATCAGGCTGACAGTCCGCTTGTCGAACTTTCAGCAGCCGCCGAACGTTTCGCGGCACTCCTGAAAGTCGGTCGCGATGCCGGTGTGCAGCCCCAGCTCGAAGTCTGGGGCTTCTCCAAAAACCTCTCTCGCCTTGGCGATGTGGCGTGGGTGGCCGCCGAAACAGGCGACCCCGACACCCTGCTCCTGCTTGACACCTACCATATTTTCAAAGGCGGATCTGATTTCGCGGGATTGTCGCTGTTCAATGACCAGTCGCTTCAGGTGTTTCACATGAACGATTACCCGGCAGACCCACCCCGTGCACAGATGAATGACTCACACCGCGTTTACCCCGGTGACGGCATCGCACCGCTCGACCAGATCATTCGCGCCCTTGCCGATAGCGGCCGTTCCATCACACTCTCGCTCGAACTCTTCAACCCGGAATACTGGAAACAGGACGCCGCAGCGGTCGCAGCCACAGGGCTCGCAAAAATGCGTACCGCCGTGGAACGAGCCTTCGCCTGACCCCGGATTCGCTCCGGCCTTCAAACCACATGACCGAACCCAGACTCACGGTTGCTGATGTCCTCGGCCCCGGCGGAGCAATTTCACGGCGTCTGAGCGGCTATGAGCCCCGTGCAGAACAGCTGGAAATGGCCCAGGCTGTCGAACGCGCCATCGAAAACCGCACCCATCTCATCGCTGAAGCCGGCACGGGTGTCGGCAAAAGCTTCGCTTATCTCATCCCCGCCATCCTTGCCGCACAGTCCGAACGCAGCGCTCCCCGCGACAAGCCATCCCACGGCGGTTCGAACAGCGGCTCACAAAGCAGCGATGACGGGCCGGTCAAACGTCGCGTCATCGTCTCCACTCACACCATCAGCCTGCAGGAACAGCTGATTCAGCATGACGTGCCATTTCTCCAGGCAGTCCTGCCCGTTGAATTCTCGGCCGTCCTCGTCAAAGGCCGCGGCAATTACATCAGCCTCCGCCGACTCGAACGCGCTGTCCAGCGTTCCGGACAACGTGACCTGTTCGACGGCGACGGCCAGCGGCAGTTGCAGCGGATCCGCCAGTGGGCCCTCGAAACCCGCGACGGCAGCCGATCAGATCTGCCTTTCCAGCCCCAGTCCGACGTCTGGGATGAAGTTCTCAGCGATCACGGTGACTGCCTGCGACGCAAATGCCCTCGACACGCAGATTGCTTCTATTTCGCCGCCCGCCGACGCGTCTGGAACGCTGACCTGCTGATCGTCAATCATGCCCTGTTTTTTGCTGACCTCGCCCTCCGCCGAAACAACGCCGCCATCCTTCCCGACTATGAAACCGTAATCTTCGACGAAGCCCACACCGTCGAATCCGTCGCCGCTGATCACCTGGGCCTGGCCATCAGCGAAGGACAAATCGAATACCTGTTCAACAAACTCTACCAGGATCAGCAACAGCGCGGCCTGCTCCATACCCACGGACTCAAATCCGCCCAGAAGCTCGTTCTGCAGTGCCGCAATACCGCAGCCACGTTCTTCAGCGAACTCGAAGCCGCCTCCGCAACCGCCTGTCGACCAAACGGACGACTCATCAAACCCCTCGAAGTCCCCGCTGATCTCTCACAGCGACTGGGACAACTCTCTGAAGAAATCGGCGACGCCGCTGAAGCCGCCACCAGTGAAGCCACCCAGGTCGAACTCAAATCCGCCGCTGACCGCTGCGCCGTGCTCGCCGGAAACCTCAAAGCCTGGCTCAAACAATCCGTGCCATCCTCCGTCTACTGGATCGAACGCGCAGGCTCCCAGGGACAACGCCTGTCGCTCCAGAGCGCCCCCGTGGAGGTCGGACCACTCCTGCGCGATCTGCTCTACAACAACACCCCCTCCGTTATCATGGCCAGCGCCACGCTCGCGACCGGTCATGAAGATTTCCGCTTCTTCCGCTCCCGAATCGGACTGACCAGCGGCAACGAAGTGCGACTCGGCAGCCCCTTCAACTATCGTCGCCAGGCCAGACTGATCCTCGCCACAGGAATCGCGGATCCGGCCGCCGATCCCCGAGCCTTTGAAACTCAGTGCTGCGAACGCATTCGCCGACACGTGCTCGAGACCGCAGGACGCGCTTTTGTCCTGTTCACCAGCTACTCCATGATGCAGGCCTGCGCTCAGCGACTCACCGGCTGGTTCGCCAGTAATAACCTCTCACTCTACTGCCAGGGCACCGGACTCCCCCGCTCCGCCATGCTCGAACGCTTCCGCAACGACCCCCGCGCTGTGTTGTTCGGAACCGACAGCTTCTGGCAGGGCGTCAACGTCCCCGGAGACGCTCTGCAAAACGTGATCATCCCCAAACTGCCCTTCAGCGTCCCCGATCACCCACTCCTCGAAGCCCGACTTGAGCTCATCCGCAGCCGCGGTGGAAATCCCTTCCGCGACTACCAGACACCCGAAGCCATCATCAAGCTCAAACAGGGCTTCGGGCGACTCATTCGACATCGCAACGACTCCGGACGCGTCGTCATACTCGACCCCAGACTGCTCACAAAACCCTACGGCAGACTGTTTATTCAAAGCCTCCCGGAATGCCGTCTCGAAGTGGACAACGGTGAATCCATCGAACCGTTCGAGGATGACCTGTGAATGGACACGGCTGCAGCCGTCAGCAGCCGCGGTCACACCCACTCCACAGCACACACGGATGCAGCCGGCAGATTGCGGTTTGCGCCAGCCGGCTCAATCCCCGCTGCATCCACAACCGGATCGCTACTCTTCTTCCGTCGATTGGCCCCGCCCCGGACTCACCTCAATCGTAAACTGATTCTCCTGACCGGCACGCACCTCCACTATCAACTCCCCGGGCAGATGGTAGGCCTCCACTGCGGCCGCCGGACGACGCTTTCGAGGAGCCTCCTCCTGCTCCTCATCTCCAGTGCTCTCCACTTCCTCTTCCTCCTCCACATCCCCTGCCGAGACCTCGAATTCCACCCGGTGCCGCCCAACAATCGCCCCGTCGAATGCGTCCCAGGTCGTCAGCCGGAAACTTCCATCCCCGGTGACCTCACCCTTCGCAGCCTTTCCCGGAGTCTTCTCGCCTTGCTCAGCGATCGGCACAAACGTGACTGAACCCGCAGTCACCGCGATGCCGCTGCAAACCACTCGGCCACCCGCCACCGCCAGAGGCGGACGAGACTCACCGCAACCGGAACTCCATGTCAACAACAGCAGCAACAAAGGACCACAACCGTTCAACGGCAGACGACAAAAACGCATCAGCAGGCTCCGGCTCTTTGGGCCACGGTGGAAGATCACACTCAAAACAGAGAACAGAGGCTTAGAATTCCCCAAACACCTCACCACCCGCCCTGCTGGCTACCGCCCGGTAAATCGTCATGCTGATGTTCTCAGACACAAAACGAACGGAACCGTCGGTCAGCGCAAACTGCGCTCCACCCGTGTGATAACTCCCGGCGTACTCGCCGTCGTTGTTGAAAAAGCCGGCTGCGTCCCGAGTGTTCGCGTTGATCGGGTCGTCGGTCTCCATTCCCACCATGTACTCCGATGCGTCCGTCGGTGAATTACCGTCGCCGCCGGCACTGAAACAATAGCGACGGTCACTTCCAGTCATCCGGTTGGAATTCGGCGACCCGCGCAAATCATCAGTCACCTCCGCGATCAGAAATGTGTTGGCCGTCCCGTCCAGAACATCCGCCATTCGCACCCTGCTGTTCAAAAAGAACATCCCGTTGCCGCGGTAAGCCAGATCTGTTGGCTGATCCTGCTGGTCATCGTTGAAGGATGTTGTTCCCGAACACGCGTTATAGGTGCTCACCTGATATCCGTTCTTCGACGCATTACCGCTGCCGGACGGATGCGATGGACACTGGAACATCGCCAGCACCGTGGTTCGACCCGCAAGTATCTGCCGTGCAGAGTTTTGGGTACCCGCGTCAGTGCCCATCACGTCACTCACACGCTGATAAAGATTTGACTGTTCAAGATAGGGCAAAATTCGAGCGTGCCATGTCCAGCCGTCTCCGTAAGGCCCATCGGTTGGATCAAACCGCACAACGTTGGCAGGAGGAAAAGCGGAATACACGTCGTGATAGTTATGCAGGGCCAGAGCGATCTGCTTGAGGTTGTTCTTGCACTGAGTCCTGCGAGCCGCCTCCCGAGCCTGCTGAACCGCCGGCAGCAGCAACGCCACCAGAATGGCAATAATCGCAATGACCACCAGGAGCTCAATCAACGTAAACGCACGACGGAATTTTTGCGAGATTTTAGACATGGGGGGTGCTTGCGTGGCAGGGGTGATATTGGTGGTGTTTCCATGCATGGGCGATGCCCGATCAGGTTTGGGCTTCGTGACACAGGGTGTCGCAGATTCCGGAAATTCTGTCAATCTTCCCGCATTTGAAAAAACGGAAAGTTTCTGAAATTGCCGGTCACGAACGCGCTCAGCAACTGCTTCCGAGAATTCCCGCGAACGTCGCAATTTCCCCAGCTGACACTGCCGATGCTCCTCTAAAATTCAAGGTCCCGACAGCCGTCTCGCGGCTGCCGGTATCGCTCTCCGCGGATCCCAGTCCGCACCCCGCCGGGTTCCCTCCCGGTCCCGCCTCGCTCCTTCTCGTTCCTCCGCCGCTGGCACGCCATGCTGCCACGGTCCCTCCTGAGGTGCATCATGGCCCACGCAACTTCACGTGCCTCCGCAACAGCGGCGTTCTGCACAGCCGCCTTCCGCCGCGTGGCCCGTCCGGTCGCCATCCCGGTCGCTGTGCTTGTCGGAATCCTCGCTGCAGGCTGGTTTCTTGCACAGCCGCGTCCCATTCCCGACACAGATCTCCTCACGCTGCAACCCACTCGTTTCCGCATCCCGCACATGGTGTCCGGCACCATCGAAGCTCGGGCCAGCACGGTTGTTCAGTCCGGCTGCCAGTGGACCGTGCAGATCCTCAGCCTGCTCCCGGAAGGCACCTTCGTTGAAAAAGATCAGGTCGTCTGCGTTCTCGATTCGTCAGAAATCGAAGAATTCCTGCGTTCCCGCGAGATTGCCCTGATTCGCGCCAACGCCGCGCTCACCGCTTCCCTGCAGCAGCAACAGCTCCAGCAGGCCGCTGCCGAACGCCGCCTCTCTGAAGCTCGCTACGCCCTCCAGAACGCCCAGATGGAGCTCGCCGAAACTCTTGAAGGCACCTTCCCCTCACAGCTCAATCGGCTGCAGAACGAAATTGCCGTCAGCAGCACTCAGGCCCAGACAGCCGACGATGACCGTGCCTTCCTTGAACGACTCTGGATGCTGGGGCTCGCCAATCACGCCGAACTGGCCGCTGCACAGCTGCTGGTCACCAGCCGCAGCGAACAGCTGCGCCGTCAGCAGGGCCAGCAGCAGTTGCTGCAGAAATTCTCCATTCCCCGCACCCGCCGACAGCTGGAACATCGCGTCGAAATGCTCGAGCTCAACCTCGCCCGCACAGACCTTGCCAACTCGCTCGCCGAAACCCGCGCCCGCATGATCTCGCTCGCCGACCAGCGACGGCTTGATATCTATGAACGTTACGCCCGCACCGCCCGTGAAAGCATCGAAGCCTGTACGCTCAAAGCCCCCGCTGCAGGACGACTGATCCATGCCAATAACTGGTACTCCCGCAGCCGCGGCATTCGTACCATTGAAGAAGGCCGCTCCGTCTACTTCTCGCAGCCCATCTTCGAAATCCCCGACGAATCACAGCTCAAAGTCTCCTTCCCGGTCAACGAAACGCTGCTCTCCCGAGTTTCCGTGGGACAGGCCGTGGAAGTTGCTCTTTCGGGCCACGAAAACGACATCATTCACGCCACCATCGAACACATCTCCAGCATGCCCCGCATTCGCTGGGTGAACGGCGTGGAACTCGCCGAGTACTGGGCGGAAGCCCTGCTGGAGCCGTCCGCCGAACAACGCCAGCAGCTGCACCCCCGCATGGATGCAGCCGTCACCTTCACCCTCGCAGACCACCGCGATGCAATCGTCGTGCCCCGCTCGGCCGTCCAGCGTCGCAGCGATGGCCCCTGTGTCTTCGTACAAAATCCCACTCAGCCACACACCACCCAGGCCATCTCCATTAAGCCCGGTGAAATCCACGAAGACCATGTCCACGTCGTGGCTGGCCTGCGCCCCGGAGACCGAATCCTCCGCACCGCCCCCCAGTGATCAGCACCACAGTGCGACTCACCGCCGCGGGCCTCCCGACACATGCGATGCCGGGGCACAGCCCGCGGGCAAAAAAAAACCGCAGTCGCTCAGGACTGCTGCCGCCCTGAGCGGACGGGCGGAAGCCCCCGGTTGCGATTCGCACCCTGGTGCGCACCCCTGCCCGCAGCGTCAGCATCGCGTTGGCAGGGTTCTTTACCCGCAGGCTCCCGCCAGGCGGCTCAGTATTGCTGCCGCCAGGCGGCTCATCGCGTCACCATCGCCTTGGCCGAGATTATGAGCGGGCGGGCGGAAGCCCCCGGTTGCGTTTTCGCACCTTGGTGCGCACCCCTGCCCGCGGCGTCAGCATCGCGTTGGCAGGGTTCTTTACCCGCGGGCTGCCGCCCTGCGGCTCAGTATCGCTTCCGCCAGGCGGCTCATTGCTTTCCCACCAGGCGGATCATTATTCTTCCCACCGCGTTCTCCCTCGTTTCTCTTCTCTCTTCTCTCTTCTCTCTTCTCACTTCTCACTTCTCACTTCTCACTTCTCACTTCCCACTTCCCACTTCCCACTTCCTTCTCCTCTCCACTCTCCACTTTCTACTCTCTCGCGCAGCGGGCGGAAGCCCCCGCTTGCGATTTCGCACCCTTGGTGCACATGGCGTCAGCATCGCGTCGCAGGACCCTTTACCCGCAGGCTGCCGCCAGGCGGCTCATCGTGCTCTCACTTCTCCCCTCCGCTCTCCACGATCTCCTCTCTCACCCAGCATCCCGCCCGGCAACTCATCACCAGTCCGCTCTGTGTTTCAGCCCGGAGGGCGACACATCAATAGCCGGCGGCGTAAGCCGCCGGAGGCCTGCAACATATCACCTGCAGCCCGGAGGGCGACACATCCGGTGCGCCACCGTCAGCCGCCGCAGCCGAATGTCGCTCAAACCCTGGACAGCCGGTGGCCCCAAGCTGCGCGAGAAAGAAAGGGGTGGAAAGTAGAGAGTAGACGAAAACGCGGAAGTGAGAACGGACGAACGGACGCCCGGAAGCCCCCGCTTGCGATTTCGCACCCTTGGTACACACGGCGTCAGCATCGCGTCGCAGGACCCTTTACCCGCAGGCTGCCGCCAGGCGGCTCATCGCGCTCTCACTTCTCACTTCTCACTTCTCTACGCCCTCCCCTCTCGCGTAGCGCACCCCACAACCATCACTCTGTCGCAAAGCCGGACTTGACTGAATCCCCAATCGCCCCGACTTACGAAATAATCTCCTGCACCACATTGCCGTAGACATCCGTCAGCCTGAAATCACGGCCGGCGTAGCGGTAGGTCAGTCGGGTATGATCCAGCCCAAGCAGGTGCAGGATGGTGGCGTGCCAGTCATGGATGTGGCACTTGTTTTCCACGGCGACCCCACCGTAGTCGTCAGTGGCACCGTAGCTGAATCCGCCCCGGACACCACCACCAGCCATCCACATCGTATAGCCACGATTGTTGTGATCACGTCCGTCACCGCCCTGCGCATCCGGAGTCCGGCCGAATTCCCCGCCCCACATCACGAGCGTGTCTTTCAGCAGGCCACGCTGGTCGAGGTCAGCAAGCAGTCCGGCGATGGGTCGGTCGACTTCCTCGCTGCGGGCCGCGAGGTCAGCTTCAAGGCGGAAATGGTGGTCCCAGTTGCCGTGGTTCAGCTCCACAAAGCGGACACCAGCTTCAACGAACCGTCGAGCCAGCAGGCATTGACGACCAAATGCTGCCGTGCGGCCACCGTTGATGCCGTAGAGCTCCAGCGTGGAGTCGGTCTCCCCGGACAGATCCATCAGCGATGGCAGCGCGTCCTGCATGCGAAACGCCAACTCAAACGATTCGATCACACCCTCCACTCCCGGCTGAGACTGTTCACGCTTCAGCTTCTGGCGATTGAGTGTCTGAATAAAGTCGATCTGCCGTCGCTGCAGGTCCTGGGAAAGCCGAGGATTGCGAATATCGGGAACGGACTGCCCCTGAGCCGCCGCGGGACGGGCCATGGCCGGCCCGCGCTGCGCCGCACCCACCCGACTCCCCTGGTAAATGGCCGGCAGAAACGCACTCCCAAAATTCTGTGCGGCTGCGGCCGGCGGATTCAACGCCACAAAACCAGGCAGACTGTCGTTCTCTGTGCCAAGCCCATAGAGCGTCCAGGCGCCCAGCGAAGGTCGGACAAACTGAGCACTGCCCGTATGCATCTGCGTCATCGCCTGCGGGTGAACCGGCTGATCACAGTGCATGGATCGGAGCAGACACAGTTTGTCAGCATGCGCGGCGACCTCCGGAAACAAATCCGAAATCCACAAACCACTCTGACCCCGTTGTTTGAATTCCCAGCGCGGCGCCATGAGTCGGGCGTTACCGGGGCGAATACTGCGGCCAGCATCCTCAATCAGCTTCGGCTTGTAATCGAATGTATCCACATGCGATGGTCCGCCCTGCATACAGAGGAATATCACACGGCGGGCGCGAGGTGGAAAGTGGGTGGGCTTCGGAGCCAAAGGCTGGTCGGCCGCCGCACCCGCCGGCAGGGAACCAGCCATCAGACCGGCCAGAGCCAGACTGCCAAATCCAGCGGAGACCGACCGCAGCATTTCTCGGCGCGAACCGCAGCAAACAGGCAGAGTCATCGCAAATCCTCTACGATCAATTGACGTAACGAAATTCAGCCGATGCAAACAGAGCCTGACAGAAGGCACTCAGAGCAGCCGCTGGCTTCACCGATCGCTCCGCGTCTTCCAGAAACCTGAGGCTGGCCTCCAGCTCCTCTGATTCCGGAAGACGGCTGAACACCAGCTCAAACGCCAGCTCAACCTGGTCGCGACGCTGCTTCTGTTCCCGCTGCAGCCGCTCAGCCATCGCATCACTCTGCTCAATCACAAAGGCACTGTTCAGCATGTACAACGCCTGAGCGGGCGTGTTGGAGGTTTCCCGCTGACCAATCACCATACTGGGTTCCGCAAAGTCGAACACATCCAGAGATCGCGGAACCGAGTTGCGGGGGACCGGAAGATAGATGGAACGATACAGAACACTCGCTTCAAAAATACTCCCACCGCCACCGTTCAGCCTTGACTGCAGTCGAGAAGGCAGCATGGGCCCGGCCCCGTCCATGGCGGGCCGGCCGGGCCTGGAAAACCTGTCGAGCACACCGGGGCGACCGGGTGTTTGCGCGGCAGTCATGCCCGCTGTGCCAGGCGTCATCACCATGCCAACAGGTCCATCGGGACCGATGATCGACGATGAAAACCGGGCCATGATTGAACCGCGAGGTCGTTCAGGATCCAGCCTGCCACTGGCTGCCAGCATCCCGTCCCGAATCACCTCCGCTTCCATTCGCCGAACATTCGCCCGAGCAAAATATTGATTCTCAGGATCCCGCTCAAAACGCTTCTGATCAAACTCAGACGACAGCCGAAACACCCGCGACAGCACAATCTCACGGATCAGGCTCTTCACCGACCACCCGGAATCGACGAAGCGGACTGCCAAATAATCCAGCAGCGCCTGGTTGGAAGGCTGCGGACCGGAAGCACCAAAGTTGTCCGTCTCCCGCACCAGCGCCTCGCCCAGCAAATGCAGCCAGATCCGGTTGACCATCACCCGCGCGGTGGTTGGGTGCTCGGGACTGGCGATCCAGTCCGCAAGTTCCAGTCGACCGGATGAATTGGCCGGAAGCACAGCGTTCGCGGAACTGAGCACCTGCACGAAGCCCCGCGGAACCTCCTGAGCCGGCTGATCGATTTCACCCCGGATCAGCAGCCGCGCGTTCTGTGGCTTCGCCTTGTCCTGCACCCCCATACAGACGGTCAGCGGCCTGCCCTGCTCATCCACGCTGTTAATCCGAGTTGTCAGCTGAGTGGCACGCTGATCCAGCAGGAACTGGTTGGCAAGCCTGGTCTGCGGGGGAGTACCGCCGGGCTGGGGCCGCGCGAGCGCTCGGCGAGCTTCGATCGCTTCCTGCTGCACTTCGTCACGCTGTCGCCGCAGCTCCGCCAGCTCTTCACGAGTCATCGACTGATCGGACGGATTCGGATCGTCAATCGGCAGCACGATCAGCTTGCTGGGCTGCCGATTACGCTGACTGCGAACTCCGCCAAAACAGGTTTCCGTGCTCTGAAAAATCCCGGCCAGAGCGTAGTAATCGGACTGGGGAATCGGGTCGAACTTATGGTCGTGACAGCGAGCACAGGCTACCGAGACTCCCAGAAAGACACGAGTCGTCACGTCAATCTGCTCGTCCACCAGATCCGCCTGAAACTGCCGCGAATTCTGTTCAATCAATGACCGCGGGCCCAGCGCCAGAAAACCAGTCGCAATCAACTGCTCCGCCCACTGCTCGTCCGTGGGAGCCGGAAGCAGGTCACCCGCCAGCTGCTCACGAATAAATATGTCGTAAGGCTTGTCAGCATTGAATGCGTCAATCACGTAGTCCCGATAACGCCACGCATTCGGAAACGATACGTCAATCTCCTTGCCCGTGGACTCAGCGTAGCGGGCAGCGTCCAGCCAGTGCCGACCCCAGCGCTCGCCGAACTGCGGCAATGCCAGCAAACGATCGACGGTCGACTCCAGCGCCCGCCGGGGATCGCGAGACCACGCAGCAGTGAATGCATCAGACTCACCAGGGGCCGGTGGAAGACCCGTCAGCACGAAATGCAGGCGACGCAGAAGCACTGTCGGGGAAGCATCGACTGCCGGTGTCAAACCCTCCGCAGCAAACTGCGATTCCAGCAGCCGATCGATTGCTGATTCCGACCAGCCCGATCCCTCAGGAAGCGCCGGCATCTGCGGTGGCTGAAAAGCCCAGAAATGCCGCCCCGCGGCAATCGCCTCAGGAGTCACGCGGGACTGCACCACCGCCTCGGTAGGCACTCGAGGGTCCGGAGCTCCCAGCTCGATCCAGCGACGAAAGTCATTGATCGTTTCCGGAGGCAGCTTGCCGCTGGGAGGCATCCGCAGACCCTCGTGGTTGATCGCATCCCACAACAGACTCTGTGAAAGATCACCGGGAACCACCGCCGGACCCGATTCGCCACCAACCCGCAACGCTTCCCGACTGGATATTGATAACCCGCCCCGCACTCCCTGACCACCATCCGTCGAATGGCACCGAGCACAATGCTCCATCAGCACCGGCCGAATCTTCGCCTCGAAGAACTGAATGCCCTCCGGATTCGCCGACGCCGCTTCCTCGTCCGCAAACAAGCCAACCCCGGCCAGGGAAAAACACAGCGCGATCACGCCTGTGTGCATCATGAAACGACGAAAATCGAACATGTCGCAACTCCCGCTGCCAACCTGCAGACTGCCACGGTCAACCCACTGCACCAAACCTGTCACTCAGCAGACGGTCGCTTCGGTCGCACGCCCTCACCACCATCCCGGCCTTCACCCTTGCGGCCACCAGGCTGACGACCACCCTGCTCGGCCATCCGCGCCATCGCCTGCTCCAGCTCAGCCTTGTCAATCGCACCGTCGCTGTTCGTGTCCACACGCTCCAGATTCTGACGCATGCGTTCCGGAATTTCATCTCCAGTGAGCTTGCCGTCCTTGTCCGTGTCCCGCGTCTCAAACATCCGCGACACCATTTCACGCCCCTGAGGACGACCGCCCGGCTGGCCAGAGCGATCAGGACCACCCGGAACTCCCGGGCGACCCGCAGCACCCGCTCCCGCCATCTGCGAAAAGTCCGGACGAAGCTCGTCAGGGCCGAGCACCCCGTCGCTGTTTTTGTCCAGCTTCGCCAGTGCCGCTGATGCATTCTGAATCTCGGCCGCAGACAACGTACCATCCTGATCCGCATCCAGTGCCTTCATCAGCGGCATCATTCCCATCCGCTGTCCAGGCGGCATGCCTTCACCTCGGCCGGGAAAGCCCGGACGACCGGCTCCCTCTCGCCGAGGTGTGTCCTGAGCAGTCAGCGAGGAATTCAGAAGCAGGAACGCTGTCAGCAACGCAGTTGTTCGCAGTCTGGACATGGTGATCGCCCTTGTTCCGGTGAATGGTGGTCGGAGCAGAATTCTGTGGAGCCTGCAGCGGCTTTTCAGCAGCCGCTGCGGCCTCCGTGCAGGGATACCGAGCGTCGTGTTTCGCAATCCACGGACTTTTTCGGAAACTCAGCCGGATTTGCCAAAAAACCGCTGCCTCGTACGCGGATTGGGGTTTGGAGTGATCAAGGGAACCAGTATTTTCCCGGCGAAAGCGCGATCTCAGCGGAGCCGACTGATGGAAACCAACGCACACGATGATCTGCAGCAACTGCAACTGCTCGGTGAACCCGCGCTCACAGAACTCTTCTCCGCGTCCACCCAGCGGCTGGAACGCATCCTCCGCTTTCGCATCGACCCCCGCATCCGCAGCCGAATTGACGCCACCGACGTGCTCCAGGAAACATGGGTAACTGCCTCCAGACGTATGGCCGCTTTCCTGCAGAACCCAACCGTCAGCCCCTTCGTCTGGCTCCGACAACTCGCCCTGCAGACACTCATCGATATCCACCGCCGCGAACTCTGCCACCGTCGCGACGCCGGTCGCGAAATTCAACTCGTCGGCAATTCACCGCTGGGCGATACCAGCCTCTCCATCGCCCACTTCCTCGCCGACCAGATCACATCCCCCAGCCAGCATCTGATGCGCGCGGAAGACCTCCAGCACCTGCAGGCCGCTCTCAATTCCATGCCCGAAGTCGATCGCGAAGTCCTCGCACTGCGACATTTCGAACAACTCACCAACCAGCAAACCGCCGAAGTGCTCGGACTCACACCCACCGCTGCCAGCAATCGCTATGTTCGCGCCGCCGCAAGGCTCACGGAAATCCTGCAGCGGCTGCAGGAAAACGGCCCGCAGAACTGAAAGTCCGCACGCCATCCGCCCCTCCCCGCAGCGTCAGCCCCCCCGAGCGGTCGTGCGGAACCCCGATGCTGCGCGAGAGGAGAGGGTGGAAAGTAGAGAGTAGAGGAGAACGCGGAAGT
>JBEAUF010000173.1:0-16534 GCA_041161565.1 Planctomycetota bacterium
TTTCAGGGGTCAGTATGATGACAGGGGTGGTGGGGCGACGGGCGGCTGCAGGGCGGGGTCTGTTTTTGCCGGATCCTGATCGGGGTCTGGATTGTGAGGAGGCTGCGCGACGGCTGGGGTATTTCGGCCGCAATGAGGTTCAGCAGCGAACGGATCGTCACTGGGCTCTGCGGCTGCTGGGATTGCTGGCCAGCCCCCTGAACTTACTGCTGCTGATTGCCGCAGGGATTTCGCTGTTTTTGCAGGAATGGCCGGACGCAGTGATTGTGTTGAGCGTGTTGGCGGGCAGCACTTTGTTGGGGGGAGTACAGGAGTTTCTTGCGGGCGATGCGATGCGACGTCTGCAGTCCCGCCTGTCTGTGCAGGCGGTGGTGCTGCGGGATGGTGAGCAGCAGCGTGTGCCGATGGAGCTGGTGGTTCCGGGAGATGTGGTGTGTTTGACAGCAGGCAGCCTGATACCGGCGGATGGGGTAGTGCTGCAGGCGGATGATTTGTTTGTAAGTGAGGCAGCGCTGACTGGCGAGGTGTATCCGGTGGAAAAGCGCGCCTGTCGGGGACTTGGAGAGATGCCGCGACTGGGGGGAGGGCAGTGGGAGTCAGCGGGCGTTGTCGAGCGGGTGCTGATGGGAACAAACGTGCGGAGCGGTTACGGGCGTGTGCTGGTGTTGAGGACCGGCGCTGCAACGGCTCTGGGAGGGCTTGCTGATCGCCTCCGCCGACCTCGACCGGAGACAGAATTTGAGCGGGGAGTTCGTGAGTTTGGGATGCTGCTGATGCGGGTGATGCTGTTGATTCTGCCTGCAGTGCTGGCGGTGAACATGGTATTTGCGCGGCCAGCCGCTGAATCGCTGTTGTTCGCGCTGGCTTTGGCGGTGGGGCTGGCCCCGGAGCTGCTGCCGGCGATTATCACCATGACTCTTTCCCACGGAGCGAGGCGGATGGCGCGTTCGGGGGTGTTGGTACGTCGTTTGAGTGCGATTGAGAACTTTGGCTGTATGGATGTGCTGTGTACGGACAAGACCGGGACGCTGACGGTGGGGGAGGTTCAGCTTCGGGAGGCCTGCGATGTTTCCGGAGCAGCGTCCGGGGAGGTGTTGCGGCTGGCTTGCCTGAATGCGATTTTGCAGTCCGGTTTGAGGAATCCGCTGGATGAAGCGTTGTCGACTGCTGCGCGGGGGGCGGGCATGGATCTGGGGGCTGTTGAGCGAATTGATGAAATTCCGTGGGACTTTACGCGAAAACGTGTGAGTGTTGTGTTGTGTGATACGCGTGCAGGTATGGCTGCTGGCCTGCGGATGGTGACTAAAGGGGCTTTCCGCTCGGTGATTTCGGTCTGCACGACGTTGAGCCGTGGAGCGTTGCGATTGGAGCTGGATGCGGCAGGTAAGCGGGAGCTTGAGGAGCGATTTGCAGGTTGGAGTCGATGTGGTTTGCGGGTACTGGCAGTGGCGACGCGAGAGATATCGGAGCGGCGTGAGCAGTACTGTCGGGATGAGGAGCGGGGATTGTGTTTTGAGGGGTTCCTGTTGTTTGAGGATCCAGCGAAGCCGGGGGCTGCGGAGGCGCTGCGGGAGCTGCGGGAACGCGGTGTGCAACTGAAGATGATCACCGGAGATAACTCGCTGATCGCCGTACATGTGGCGGAATCGATCGGCATGCCGGTCACAGAGGTGCTTACCGGAGCTGACCTGAACGGACTGAGCGATGAGGTGCTCTGGCACCGCGCAGCAGCGGCAACTGTTTTCGCAGAGGTTGATCCAGGGCAGAAGGAGCGGATTATTCGCAGCCTGAAGGAATCGGGACACGTGGTGGGTTACCTTGGGGACGGGATCAATGACGCTCCGGCGCTGCATGCGGCGGATGTGAGCATTTCCGTGGAGAATGCCGTGGATGTTGCTCGGGAGGCGGCTGAGATCGTACTGCTGCGGCCTGATCTGGGGATTCTTCGCGGAGGGATTGATGAAGGCCGCCGGACCTTCGCAAATACTCAGAAATACATCCTCACCACGATTAGCGCAAATTTTGGGAACATGCTGAGCATGGCGGTGGCATCTGCGGTGCTGCCGTTTCTGCCGCTGCTGGCATCCCAGATTCTGCTGAATAATTTTCTGTCCGACATTCCGGGGGCCGCGATTGCTGCGGATGCAGTGGACGTGGAGTGGATCAGGCGGCCGAGACGCTGGAACACGCGAGAGCTGGGTCGCTTCATGCTGGTGTTTGGGGCAGTGAGTTCGGTGTTTGATCTGCTGACGTTCGCGCTGCTGTTGAAGGGCTTTGGGACTGCTGCGGAGGAATTCCGGACTGGATGGTTTGTGGAATCGCTGCTGACAGAGCTGGCAGTGGCGCTGGTGATCCGCACACATCTGCCGTGTTATCGGAGTCGCCCCGGTCGGTGGCTCACGGTGACTACTCTGCTTGTGGCTGTTGTGGCAGTGCTTCTACCGTATCTGCCTGTGAGCAGTCAATTTGGATTTGTGCGGCTGCCACCTGGACTGCTGGTGGCACTGTTGCTGCTGACACTTGCGTATGTCATTGTTGTGGAGCTGACGAAGATGTGGTTCTTCAGGAAGGGGCGGCGGGAATCTCTGCAGGTTGGTGTCAGGGTCTGCTGAGCAATCGCAGGAGTTCGCCGATGCTGTGATGTGCTTCGAGCGGATGTCGCAGTTTCAGATCAGGTCGAATGCTGTAGGAGTTCCTGCGACCGACGCGGGTGACTTCTGTAAATCCGGCGGCCACGAGTTCGGCGACGATTTTCTGGACCATACGCTCGGTAATGCCGACGCGAACAGCGACCTCGCGAAGTGTGGAGTTGGGGTTGCGGTAGAGGCACAGCAGGACGTGCATGTGGTTGGTAAGGAAGGTCCAGCCGGGGGATTCAGTGAGCAATACGTCACGGGATATGTCGGTTTTTTGCAGTTCCGCAGACTTTCGCGATTTTTTCATGAACTGAGCCTTGCAAAGACGAATAAACGCACAACAATATGCGAAATATATTTCGTGTGTTTTGTTTCGTGTTGTGGGGCGAGTATGCTGGAAGTGTTACGAGCCAATTTTTGTTCACCGCTGACACTGGCTTTCGCTTTTGGCATGTTTGCCAGGGTAATTCGAAGTGAACTGGCATTGCCCCGCGATCTTTACGCCTCGCTCTCGTTTTACCTGTTGTTTGCGATTGGATTGAAGGGCGGGATAGAGCTCAGTCAGAGCAATCCTGCTGCCCTCGCTCTGCCAGCCCTGGTGACACTGCTGATCAGCTGCATTACTCCTCTGACCTCGTGGATTGTGCTGCGACGGATTGGTGGCCTAAGTATATCGGATGCCGCAGGAATTGCTGCTCACTACGGTTCGGTGTCGGCAGTGACTTTTGTGGCCGCGCAGCAGTTTGCGGCTTCTCGGGGGCTGGATGTTGAAGGTTACATGCCAGCACTCCTGGCACTGCTGGAAATCCCCGGAATACAGATTGCCATCGCGGTTGGTCTGTTTCAGTTGCAGCGGGAGCGGAATCTGGCGGCAGCGGGCGGGGTGCATCAGGCTGGGCTGGGGCTTTCTGAGCAATCCCGGGGAGCGGTTCTGCATGAGTTGTTGACCGGGCGATCACTGCTTTTGCTTGTGGGGGGACTGTTGATTGGATTGGTGGCGGGGCCTGACGGCTGCAAACCGGTGCTGCCGTTGTTTGAGGGGCTGTTCCGTGGTGCGTTGACTTTGTTTCTGCTGGAGATGGGGTTGACTGCTGGCGGTCGATTGTCTGATCTGCCAAAGGTGGGCGCTTTTCTGGTGGCCTTCGGGATTTTGATGCCGATTGCGCATGGTTGCATGGGCGTCTGGCTGGGATCGCTGGCCGGACTTTCAGTGGGCGGCTGTATGATTCTGGGGACGATGGCTTCAAGCGCCTCTTACATCGCGGCGCCGCCTGCAGTGCGGATGAGTCTTCCCGAGGCCAATCCGGCATTTTCTCTGACAGCAGCTTTGGCGATTACGTTCCCGTTCAATCTGCTGTTCGGGATTCCCCTGTATCACGAGGTGGCCCTCCTGTTGGTTTGATCAATTTTCCTTTTGCTGGAGTTAGTGCGATGGCTGGGGCTGATCAGGCGGTGGGTCTGGAAGTTGGTTTCCGGACGGTATTTGCGGGTCAAATGCTGCTGGCTGCTGCCTGCGGAGGTGCGGGTTGGCTGCGGCTCGGAGGAACCTCGGCTGGACGGTCGGCCGCTGGCGATCTGGCACGGTATCCGGAAACCCCGGAGGAAGCGTTGGGGTTGCTTGACGAGGGTAACCGGAGTTTTTCGCGGGGGAGCCTCGGGATTCCCTGCGGGACATGGAGCGGGTTCGTGAGGTGTCATCATCACAGCGATCATTTGCGGCGTTTCTGGGATGTGCAGATTCACGAGTACCGATTGAGATGATCTTCAATCAGGGTTTTGGTGACCTGTTCGTAACGCGGGTTGCTGGCAATAGTGCCAGCAGCGAGAACGCGGGGAGCCTTGAGTTTGGTACTGAGGTGCCTGGGGCCAGGGTGCTGTATGTTCCTGGTCACACTCACTGCGGTGCCGTAACTGCTGCGGTGCGCGGTGCGGATGTGCCCGGGCAGATCAGCGCGTTATTCCAGCACATTTGTCCGGCGATTAGGGTGGCGGCAGGGGATGCAGAGGAGTTGACTGTCGCGAATGCTCGACATCAGGCTGTGATTTTATTGGAATCGTCACCTGTGATTGCGTCGGATTCAGCGGGGACAGTTGATCGTGGCGGGGGGAATCTGCGATCTGTCGTCGGGCCGGGTTACGCCCGTGAAGCTGAATTTATGGCATGCATGTGGATATCAGGGTGTAACGGCATCGCTGGTTGCCGGGGATCCTGATCATCACTGAGAGCAGCATGGATCAGTGGTGTGCAAAGCCGGTTTCAAAGAGTCCGGCGATGGCAGCAGCGGCGTCGGGGGCGTCGGGGCCGGAGACCTCCAGATCCAGTTCGGCTCCATGGGGAACGCCGAGCAGCATCAGATCGAAGGCGGATTTAACGTCGGCGCGTTTTCCTTCGTGGGAGAGCGAGATGGATGAGGAGAAGGCGACGGCGGTGCGTACGAGTTGAGAAATGGGCGCGAGATGCAACCCATTCTCAGGCGTGACGCGAACCTTTCGCTGAATGCTGGCGTTTTCCGTCATGAAGATTCTCCGGCCACCCGCTCTTGCCCTGTCGCATCCTGATTCAGCGACGGGGCTTTGAGGAGAGGCATTTGTGCTGCTGATCAGGCGTCGCGTTCTCCTTCATCTCGTTCGACCAGCAGGTCCCAGATGTCGTTGGCAGTTGTGGACTGCTTGAGAAAGTTGCAGAAGTCCGGACTGCGGAGGTGTTGAGAGATGTTTTGGAGGCCTCTGAGGTGATCTCCTGGGCGATCCGGCGGTGAGACGACGAGGAACAGGATGAAGACGTCTTCGCCGTCGAGGCTGGCGAAGTCCACGCCTGTACGTGAGATGCCGACGGTGGCGGAGAGTTTTTCTACGGACGGGTGTTTGGTGTGGGGTACAGCAACACCATTGCCGATCCCTGTGGAACCCAGTTCTTCCCGCTTGAGGATTGCGGCGACGACGGATTCCTCGTGGGCTGCACTGAAGGCACCGGACTCGCGCAGGCTGGCTGCCATTTCACGAATCACATCTTCCTTGCGGGTGGACTTCAGTGCGGGGAGGATAGCTTCCTTAACGACGAACTCAGTGAGTTTCATAAGCGAGGGCTCGTTTCTGCTGAAGGAAAACGGCAGTTGTCAGCGGGTGTGGTGTGCACTGTTGAGTAGTGTCGGTGAACCACTGACTGGCCGGGGAAAGGCGATTGGGACGGGGGCAATTCGGGAAAAAGGATCTGGGTTTGGACTTCCGGATTTAGGACTGGCGGTATCAGTTCTGAGAGGAGTGTTTTTCTTCTGCAGAACGAGTGGCCTCGGAAACGGAGGTGTCATGCCGACGGTCGCGGTTTTTTTCCTTGTAGCGATGCACCTGGTGTTCCATTTTGTGGAGGGCTTTGTCGAATGTTGTGCGGGAATCCTCGCCTTCGACGTGAGCAACAATGGTGTGATAGCCCTCAATTTCCACGACAAGTTCGACGTCAACCCGGGGGCCTTCGAATTCGAGGGTCACATCGATTTCACTGACGGTATCGAGGTAACGGACCAGCTTTTCAGCTTTTTGGGTGATGTAGTCTCTGAGTTCCTGTTGGATGCTGCCGTGGCGGCATGTGATTGACACCTGCATGACAAATTCCTGAAGAACGGTGCTGGTCGCTGAGTCGCGGAAATGGAAATGTTCCAGAGTTTAGCTGGTCGCTGGTTCGAGGGAAAGTGATGGTGAGGAAGTGATTCGGGAGTCGGGAATGACGTGGTTGTGCCCGGAATCCGGACAGGCGAAAACTGCAGGGGGCTCCATCCGTGGGCCGTATTCAAAGTCCGCAATTTGCCGGGGCACGCGGATCGCTTTCTGCGGGGTTGGTCGGCGTGGAGGATCGCAGTTGATCCCGAGGCATCACGGGGGTGATTGGCGACGTCTGAAGAGTGTTGAGCGGGCGAGGCCCATGCGATTGAGCCAGAAGCTGAGCATGACCCAGAGCGTCAGTAGTCCGTAGCGAAGACTGCGGCGAAAATTGATGCTGCTGGCCTCGTCGAAATAACGTACGGGAACCGGGATATCTCCGAGTCTGAAGCCGAGGAACACAGCCTGGGCCAGAAACTGCGTATCGAATACGAAATCGTTGGAATTGAGCTCCCAGGGGACGGTTTCGAGCACTTCGCGGCGATAAGCGCGAAAACCGCTGTGGAAATCGCCGAGGTTCTGGCCAAGGACGACGTTTTCAAAGATGGTCAGGCAGCGATTGGCGATGTATTTCCATGCCGGCATTCCTCCCTGCAGGGCTTCTGCCCGAGTTCGGATTCGAGAGCCGAGGACGACATCCACGTTACCGATGCGGATGAGTTCGGCTGCGACGGGGATAACGCGACTGTCGTACTGATAGTCAGGGTGAATCATAACGATGATGTCGGCACCGCGCCGCAGAGCCTCGGTGTAACACGTCTTTTGATTGCCTCCGTAGCCTGTATTTCGTTCGTGGCGGATGACGGTGAGTCCCAGTCTTTGCGCAACAGCGACGGTGTCATCGCGGCTGCAGTCGTCAACAAGGATAATCTCATCGACCGCACCGGGAGGAATATCGCGGAGTGTGGCTTCGAGAGTTGATGAGGCGTTGTATGCCGGCATCACCGCGATCACTTTGGGTTGCGCTGGGACAGCGGAAGGACGCGGAAACAGGGGGGATGATGAAGACGGTGGCGTCATGTGCGGATTCTTCACTGTTCAGCTGTCAGCGAGTGTGTTGAGCGTCGGAACATGGCGGGAATCTGTTCGTCATGCTCTGCGCAGCTCATGCAGGGCATCGGTGAGTCGTTGAATTTCGGCAGGGGTATTGTAGTGGAGAGCGCCGGCGCGGATGACTCCGAGTGGTTCGAGCCGGGCGGCTTCGGTGAAGGGCAGGGCATAAGCGTTGCCGTTCCAGACGCAAAGTCCGCGGCGGGCCAGCCATTCTGCGGCCTGTCGGGGTGTGAGGTCGGGAAAAGTCCACGAGAATGTGGGCACGCGTTCGTGGATCCTGGAGCGGTCCTGGATGCCGTGAATTCGGATTCCAGGCACGGAGCTCAGTCCATCAAGGAAGATGGCGGACAGGAAACGTTCGTATTCGGCAAGGTATTTAAAGACGACATCGAGTTTTTCTGAGCGGTTGTTTTGGGGGGTGATGGATCCTGGGGGCAGCCACTCGGCGATGCCGGCAAGGTATTCGACGGCGGCAGCGGTTCCGGCGATGGCTTCGTGGGACTGAGTGCCGGTCATCCAGAGTCCTGGGAGCTGGTTTGGTGCAGGGCGAAGTTTCCACGGTTTGTGGGTTTCGAGGAGTTGGCGGCGTCCCCAGAGGATGCCTTCGTGGGGACCGAAAAACTTATAGGCGGAGCAGGCGAGGAAGTCACATTGAAGCTCGCGGACGCAGATCCGCCCGTGGGGTGCGTAGTGCACCGCATCCACAAACGTAGTTGCCCCGGCCTGTTTAGCCATGGCGATCATTTCGCGGACAGGGTTTACGGTTCCGGTGGCATTGGAGGCATATCCGAACGCTGCGAGCCGCGTGCGTTCGGAAAGCAGGTTTTGCCATGCGGCGAGATCCAGAGTGCCATCGGCGAGGTTGACGGGGGCGTGGCGGACAATGGCACCAGCCTGTTTTGCGGCGAGCACCCACGGGGAGACATTGGCGTCATGATCGAGCTGAGTGAGAAGTATTTCGTCTCCTGGTTTCCATGCATCGGCGAGGGTATGGGCGAGGTGCATGGTGAGGCTGGTCATGTTGGGGCCGAAGATCACGCAGTCCGGGTCATCAGCCCCGAGGAAATCGGCGACAGTTTGGTGGGCGTTGTTGAGAATCGAGTCTGATTCACGAGCAGTTGCGAACGCGGCTCCGCGGTTGCAGTTCGTGAATTTCAGATAGTTGGCAACGGCATCCGCGACGGACTCGGGGACCTGACTGCCGGCGGGGCCGTCGAAGAAAGCGCAGGGACGGCCATCCAGAGTTCTCCGGAGGCCGGGGAAGCAGTTGCGAATGGCCTCGATGGGCCAGGCGTTGATTGCGGTGGTGTTCACGGAAGAACTTTCGGCGGAGACAAACTTTCCGGGGGGTCAGCCCCAGAGTTTTGAGATGCGGCGGCGGATTTCGGAGGTATCGCCCTGAATCAGGCTTCCGGGCGGGCGGCCTCCGGAATTCTGGGGTAGTCCGTGCGAGACGGACTCCATCAGCGGCAGGACATCGGGAGTGAGAAACCGCGTGATTTTGCTCAGTGAATGTTGATCACTGCGGTGGCGATTATGGAAGTAGTAGCGTTCGGGGCGGAGGACGGTGAGATGATTACGTGCGCGGGTGAGAGCAACGTAGAACAGCCGTCGCTCTTCCTCGATTTCTTCGGCACTGCCCGTGGCCATGTCAGCGGGGATATTACCGTCGGCCGCATGAATCACGGCGACGGAATCCCATTCGAGGCCTTTGGCGGAATGGATAGTACTCAGGATCAGGAAGTCGTCGTCGAGCAGCGGATCGGCGGGGAGGTCCTGGGTTGAGGAGGGAGGGTCAAGGGCCATTTCCGCGAGGAACTCTGCACGAGACTGGTAGCGGGCGGCGATGGCTTCGAGTTGTTTGAGGTCGTTGAGCCGGGCGGCGGCGTTGTCGTAGGCTGATTCGAGGAGCGGGGCGTAGTACAGGCGAACGGAGTGAATATCCGTGGACACGCCACCCGGGAGATCTCGGGGGCGTGCTGCAAGCGAGTTCAGCAGTTGCAGGAGCTGGGGCCAGAGGTCGCGCAGAGATGCGGGAGGATTCCATGACTGCCATGCTGAAAACTGGCCGCTGTGTTCCCGCAACTGTTCAAGTAGTGCGGAAGCTTTGGCCTGGCCGATGCCGGGCAGCAATACCAGTACGCGAAAGCCGGCGACTGCATCGAGCGGGTTGTCGGCCATCCGCAGAAATGAGAGCAGATCGCGGACGTGTGCGGTTTCGAGGAACCGGAGCCCGCCGTATTTGACGAACGGGATATTGCGGCGTCCGAGCTCGGCTTCGAGGGCCATGCTGTGATGGGAGGCACGGAAAAGGACGGCCTGCTGCTTGAGGGGGACTCCGGATTCACGGTGTTGCAGAATCTGATCGATCAGGTATTCGTTCTGCGCATCTTCATCGGCACAGGTGACCAGTTTGGGGGTCAGGCCGGGGCCACGGCTGGACCAGAGTTCCTTGCGGTGCCGTTCGGCGGCAGCGGCGATCACGCCGTTGGTCACATCCAGAATTTTCTGGGTGCTGCGGTAGTTCTGTTCGAGTGCGACGAGAGTGGTGCCGGGGTAGTGATCAGGAAAGTCAAGAATATTCCGCACGGTTGCCGCCCGAAACGAATAAATCGACTGGGCGTCATCCCCGACGGCCGTCAATCCACGTCCATCGGGACAGAGATTTTTCAGAATTTCTGCCTGCAGGACATTTGTGTCCTGGTATTCGTCAACGAGGATTCGGCTGAACTGGGCCCGCAGAATCGGGCCACCGGCTGAGTCAGCAGCGAGTGCATTCCAGAACAGCAGCAGGTCGTCAAAGTCAAGGACGCGTTGTTTCTCCTTAGTGTCCGTGAACAGGGAAAACAGCCGCCCCAGCTGTTCCTGATGTTCAATGCACCAGGGAAACCATTTTTGCAGCACAACTTCCAGCGGTGACTGTGTGTTGATGCAGCGACTGTAGATATCGAGGCATGTGCCTTTGAGGGGGAAGCGGGATTCTGATTTGGGAAGGTTGAGCTGTGAGCGGGCGAGATTCATGAGATCTTCAGAGTCGCCGCGATCGAGGATGTTGAAATCAGGGTGCAGTCCGATCAGGTGTCCGTGCCGTCGCAGCAGTTGTGATGATACCGAATGAAACGTACCACCGCAGATGCGGCGAATCACGGAACGCTGGGCGACGGATGGATCCCGCAGTGTGGCGGGATCAAGTCGGAGAATGATGGATTCGACGCGGCGAAGCATTTCTGCGGCAGCGCGGCGGGTGAAGGTCAGCAGCAGCATCCGCGAAGGATCCACGCCGGAAGCGATCTGCCAGGCCACACGATGGGCCAGTGTCGTGGTCTTGCCGGTACCCGCACCCGCGATAATCAGCAGCGGCGAATCTCCGTGCAGTACCGCCTCCAGCTGACGCGGGTTGAGTGACTGCAGGAAGGCGGGAATATCGGACGAGACGATGTCAGGCATTGAGTGGGCCGATGACTGGCGGCTTGACAGGATTAATTTGTGCTGCGGAAGGGGCACCGTGGCCTTCCGCAGAGCAAAACACCAGAATACTGTTGCAGCTTTGGCGAATATCTCCCGCGTAGTCTATCGGGTTGGTACAGGGGGGACAAATGGGAGCACAAAGGTGCTGCTGAAGCGCCTGCCTTGTCGGGCCCCCGATTTCCTCGCCTGCCGCAGTCAGCACAGACTGCTCTCGACCATCGCGCACCAGCACCCGCCAGGTGCGAGCGGGAACACAGGTGGTGATGCCGAAAGCTATTTCAGCGGCAGGAACGTCAGCGTACCGGCGACCATATCGGGGACAATCAGCTGCTTGTTGGCTTCATCAAAAAAGAAATCAGCGGCGGTTTTCAGCCCCTCCAGCAGCACCTCTTTTTGCTGATTTCTACGGTCAATTTTCCAGATGACTCCTGTGGTCCAGCTGGACCCGTAGAAGGCGTCGGTGGTGATGGTGAGTCCATCAAGGCCGCGTGGTCCGGAGGCGTTCACGTGGAACTGGCCGTTTTCGAAGTGCACGATGTTGCCGGTGAAAAAGTCTGCAGCGAAGATCTGCTCGGCAGCCGGTTTTCCAAAGGCGGCGACGCCATTGGGAAACCGCAGAGCCGGATTGCCCGGGGGGATGACTTCGGTGATGCCGCCTGCGAGTGTCACGCGGTAGATCCGCCCGCGGGCGGGGAGTTTTTGCGCTTCCGGGCTGTCGAGTTTCCAGAGTTTACGTTCGCCGGCGGGGTCGAACATGGGTGTGGGTGTGGTCATTTCCGAGACGAGCACGGATTTGCCATCGAGGCTGGCGGCGACGTCGTTCAGGAACTCAACGGGTGTCGGGAAGTCACCCGCTTCGGCAAGTTTCGTCCTGCGGCCGCTGGAGTCGATGGTCCAGAGGGTGGTTTCGTCGGCTGTAACCAGCAGACCGCCCACAAACACGATTCCCTTGGGAGCGTTGAAGCCGCGAGCGAAGACAACGGGCGTGTCTCCGTCCAGTCGCACTATTGTGCCATCACCGGGTTCGTCGCTATTGATCAGAGTCACGAAGAGCTGGTCATTGAAACCGCGGCAGACACTTTCAGGGTTGGTACCCACGGGGATGGTGCGAACTGCGGGTGCGGTTTGCGCGAACAACAGTGCCGGAGCGGGGGCAGCCAACAGTGCGTATGTCGCAATCGCTATGCGGCAGCAGATCGAACAGAGGTACGGGCGTGGATTTGGCGGGGTTACGGGCGGGAACTGGGGCATGGCAAAATGGCTCTCCGGAGAACAAAACAGGCGGGTTGGCGGAAGCGGCAGTTTATGCCGAAAGTCACCGCAGGAATACTCCGACAGCCGAATTCTGCTGCCGAAGAGTTGGTCCGCGGCAGTCTGCTGACGAAGTGCACCGATTTCGGCGGAAAAATTGCTTGCCGAAGGTCGGGCGGGAAGGTGAGGATGCAGCAGAAATTCGTGAAGTATCCTGCAATTCCCTGTCTTTCCATCACCGACATGTCTGGATTTGCCTTCAAGACTGAAGACGCTCACCGACGCAGTGTACCACTTTGGGGGCTGCTCCACTGCGTACTGATCCGGCTGTGCTGCTTCGGGGGCATGTGCATCGCTGCGCCCCCGGAGGAGTTCGAGGTGCTGGAGGGCTTTGTGGAACGCCCACGGCAGGTGAGCTGGGAGCCAACTTCACCGACGGAGCTGTTTGCGGATACTGCTGAGGATCCCCGTGCGGGCGTTCATACGCATCAATACTCTGAGCGGCAGCTCGCAGATCTGCCTGCGCTGTCTGAGCTTCCGCCGGACATTCCGAATGGAACGCAGCCCTCCGGACCGTCGGGCCAGACTGTGTCACCTCTGCTGCCGGATGCTGTTGCCGAACGAATCGCAGACACCGGTGACGGCGGGACAGAGAGCCTGTCACGACGTTACGACGGAACGCTGTTTGAACAGCTGGAAGAGGAGCAGCGAGCAGCCTATGAAGTCTATCGCAGTGCCGAGAATGGCTGGCTGTGGATGCCCGGCGGTGCTGATGACTTCGGCATGCTGAGTATGTACTCCAATGCCTGGCAACCTCGACACAACATGAACGGGGAACGGCACCGCAGTACGGGCGGACTGGATTTCGGCTTCAGCATGCACTGGCTGGACGGACCTGGCCTGATGCCGATGCCGCCACGGCTTTACGATCTGAGTCTGGCGTGGCAGCACCGAGGCGAAGTTCAGGGGGTGCTGCGGTATGATGTGGGCCTCAGCGCCGGTCTGTATACCGACTTTGAAGACAGTGTGCGCGAGGGGTGGCGGTTTCCCGGCCACGCCGTAATGATGCTGCCCGTCGCTTCCGAGGTGGATTTTGTGCTGGGAGTGGACTATCTCGATCGGGATGACATCGCTGCCCTGCCTGTGGCGGGTGTGTCACTGCGAGACGTGCTGCGGGATGATCTGCGGCTGGATCTGGTGTTTCCGCAGCCGCGTATCAGCTGGCTCGTCGGTGACCGCAGCCGCCTCTACCTGGCTGGCGCTATGGGGGGCGGAACGTGGGACGTTGAATTCCCGGACAGCAGCGGACAGCTGGTCACGCTGCGGGACTATCGGCTGTCGCTGGGGCTGGAACAGCGGCAGAGCGCAGAGGCGCTCACAAATCTGGAAGTCGCATGGGTGTTCGGCAGACAACTGGAACGCAGAGGTGACCCCGCAGCGCTGGAACTGGACGATGCCCTGCTGCTGATCATGACGGTTCGGCACTGAAGTGGGCGTTGGTTCGGTGATTGGGGCTGGGGGAGTTCTGAGGTTGAGGTTTTGCCGTCGTCCGGGAGTTGCTGGCGAGGCAAGTGGAACCCCACTCGAGCGTGGCTCCGACTCACGACCGATTGTGACTCCCGGAAGGCTCTAACCGGCTTTCCATGTCAGGCGAGTTTCGCCCTTTCGCAGACCGAAGCACACCAAACTGCGTCCTTCGTCAGTTGGGCACCAGAATCCTTCGCGGAGCGTTTCGCGACCGGACGCTTCGATCAGTGGAACTGGCTGTCCCTCGGTAAAGATGGCCGGGATCTGTCCGGGCGCGGACGCGGTTGGCAGTTCCACGGTGAAATCGGGGCAGGCAAAGGGCGCACTCAGCACAAAGCCGGCTTCATCCCGACGAACTGCCGTGAGCGTTCGTGCCGCCTGCGAGCGAGCAACTTCGCTGAGCTTCATCCAGTGCAGCTGACTGCGGAAACGACTGTGAATGGCATTAACCACCTGCTGAAAAGCACGAAATCCGGCCTTAGTGCCGTTGCTGTAGAGTCCTGGCCAGTGACACAGGAAGAACGCAGGCTGTCCCGCTTCAATTAACTTCACCAGCCGACCCGCGGTGGCATCGGCGGTGGCATAGAGATCGGGTTGCGGAACCACATCACCTTCCCAGCCACCGAACCAGTCACCAGTGCCGGCGGGAATATTGACGGTCAGCCGCACGTTGTCCGTGCCCAGTCCTGAGACGTGCTCGACGGAGGGTTCAGTGGTGCCCTGGCCGTCAACGACATATTTGAAGAAATGCGGTATCTCGGTCCGGAACACATCCCGAACGGCCTGCTGAACGGCGAGTGACAATTCAGGTTTAACGCGGTTGCCAAAGCCCCCGGGCGTCGTAACGCCTTCGCAGGGAAGTCCGCAGTTCTTCAGGATTTGCAGGGCATAGGCGAGGTAGGCGGCGATTTCGTCAACACTCCGTGGCTGCTGGGGCCAGGAGTTTTCCATGGTGGACGGATTGATGTCGGGCAGCGGTCTGCCGGTTGCGAGATCAATGACTCGAGTGTGAGTGATCATTTCCGGATGAATGTCCCAGTTGGGGACGATCAGCGAACGGACCAGTTCGAGGCTGTCGAGCAGAGCTTTGCGGGGCCAGCCCGGGAGTTCTCTGTCGAGCCACCCCACACAGGCCGGGCAGGGCACGATGCTGTACTTGCCCTTCACTCCGTTCTCCCCGCACCACTCAGCAAACTCGCGGACGAACGAATCGGGGATTTCGCGAGGAAACGTGTGCCAGGGTTTTTGATAGACCTGGCGATCGGGATAACAGGCGTGGAACTGTGGGATGCAGAAGTGCCCCATGTTCACAAGGCAGGTGGAGTCATCGATGATAAAGGCAGCCGGAATGCGGGCACGGGGGAAGAGCAGTCGGAGTGCGGAATCCTGTGCTGGACGTTCACCAGGCGGCGACTGCTGCAGCGGTGCAGCCGGCAGCGGACGGGCGGCAAACCAGGCGGGCGGCAGCATCGCCGTTGAGGCTGCGGCTGTTGATTGCAGGAAGCGTCGACGTGAAGCAGGCATTGGCAGGATTCCTGATGTGACCTCAGTTCAGCATTTCAGCCAGGTGAGTCGAATGCGCTTTCAAACTGGTGCGTTCAGCGGTGTGGGCAGCATTCCACCGATCCTGAGCAGCTCCAGAGGGGCATTTGCCTGCAGTGACATCAAAGTCAACCGCATGCGCTTCGGAGGCGGCGGTATTCGTGACTGGCGGAATTGTTCAGCTCAACAAGCATCCGATTCTGCAGCGGCTTCCTGAGAACGATCGCTGCCACGAAACACTGGAAATGAGGGCGAGCACCCTGTGGCTGAGGCCCACCTTTGCGTGGACCTCAGCCGCGTTCGGTAACTGTCCCCGGCGATTCACTTCTGCAGCAGTTGCGCGGTGCGCGCGGCAGCTGCCGTGCGTGCTTTGGCGATTACGTCCGCCACCTGCACGGGTGTATAGCCCCGACGTTTGCTTTCATCTGCAGCCTCCATGAAGGCGTAGAGGTCAAGCGTCTCTTCCGCTGATACCGGAGGCACACCCGTGCGAAAGAAACGGACGATTTCGACCACAAGCGGCTTGTAGCCGTCATAGGGACCAACAGGTGCGACACCTTTGGTGCCAAAAGCGGTCCCGCCATAGCCACCACCACCGCTGCGAATGCCGCGGAAGGTACCAATTCGACCATCCTTCCAGACGCCGGTGACAAGATCAAAGTCCTTAGTGCCGGTGCGAGTGACTGTCTGGATACCTGGACCCATCACGGTGAATAATGTTTCGCAGCCGTGAATTCCGTACCAGAACAGATCGGGGTGGGTGGCTTCGAGGCTGCAGGGGGAATAAGCGTCGCAGCCGGTTACGTCACCGATGGAACCTTTGCGAACGGCCTGTGCGGCTGCGGCGAATCGCAGTGAGGAGGAGCTGAAGACAGGGGTTTTGAAATGAGCTGCGATTTCGTAGATGGCGATGGCATCGGCGAGTGAGCCTGCGACGGGTTTGTCGATAAACAGCGGCTTGCCGGCTTTGAGCACGGGGAAGGCCTGCTCAAGGTGTGGCCGTCCGTCGTTGGTTTCCAGCAGCACCGCGTCCACCTGGCTGATCATGGCATCAAGGTCTTCAACGACTTCAACGCCCAGGGCCTTGATTTTGACGGTGTATTCGGGGACTCGGCGGACGCTGCTTTCGATATCCGGGCTGCCTTTGGGGTAGACGAGCGTCACTTTGCAGTTGGCCAGTTCGGGATTGTCGCCGGCCTTATTGAGCAGTTCAGAGAAGGCGAGGCAGTGTGAAGTATCAAGGCCGATCATACCGACGCGAATCTGTCGCGCCGGCTCGTCAGCGGCAGCACGCGCCATGGCAAGCGTGGCGGCGACTGCCAGCAACAGTGTGGGGATGCAGCGGAGCAGAATTGAGGGGGGCGAGCATGCGATCACGGGGCAGCTTTCCGGGAAAAGGGGAA
>JBEAUF010000176.1:0-21074 GCA_041161565.1 Planctomycetota bacterium
GCCACGGCGACGAAGTCCAGGAAGCAGGCATTGAAGTCAACGATCTCAAACATCCGTCCGACTTCTTCCGCGACCACACCCGCTGGGAAAAAGTCTATCGCATGATCAACGCCGGCGCCATGCCGCCGGCAGGTCACGACCCGCTGCCCGACAAACAGTCTCAGGAACAAATCGCCAAACTCCTCTACGATGAACTCTACAACTTCGACTGTGAACTGGTGCAGCACCCCGGTCGTTCCACCCTGCATCGGCTGAACCGCGCCGAATACAACAACACCATTCGCGACCTGTTCGGCATCAGCCTGACTCCGGCCGACAAATTTCCGCAGGACGATGTGGGTGAAGGCTTCGACAACATCGGCGATGTGCTCAGCGTCCCCCCGCTGCTCATGGAAAAATACCTCGACGCCGCCGAAGAAGTGGCCGCCGCCGTTATCGACACCACCGATTACTCCAAAGGACTCGCCCGCACCTTCTCCGCCTCCGACCTGCGCACCTCCGGTGGCAACGAAACGCCCTCCGTTGACGGCGATGGCTACGCAGTCCTCTCCACCAACGGCACACTGTCCGTCCGCGTCAAGACTCCGGCCGCCGGACGCTACGAAATCCGCGTTGAAGCCCGCGCAACCCAGGCAGGTGACGAAGCGGCCCGCATGGCCGTCATGGCCGACCGCAAAACCATCACCGAAGTCGAAGTGCCCGGCCATCTGAAACCCAAATCCACAGCCGACACCGTGGAACTGCCGGCCGGCGAAGTTGAAATTTCCGCTGCATTCCTCAATGACTTCTACAACCCCGAAGGTCCCGAGCGCCGTCGCGATCGCAATTTGTTCGTGAAGAAAATCGAAGTCATCGGGCCCGAAGGAGGCGGCGAATTCTGGCACGAAACCCATCGTCGCTTCGTCACCGTCCGTCCCTCCGAATCCACTCCGCCCTCCCAGGCCGCCGCTCAGGTGCTCAAACCCATCCTCCGCCGCGCCTTCCGCCGTCCCGTTACCGACGACGAAGTCGGCCGCTATGCCGCTCTCGTCGAACGCTCCATGACCGAACACAACGCCTCCTACGACTACGGCCTGTACCTCGCCCTGCAGGCTGTTCTCGTGACTCCCGACTTCCTCTTCCGCATCGAAGCGGATCCCCCGGAAGGACAGTCCGTGCGGGAACTCAACCAGTTCGAAGTTGCCTCCCGCCTGTCCTATTTTCTCTGGTCTTCCATGCCCGACGAAGACCTGCTCCAGCTCGCCGAAAACAACCGCCTGCTCGACCCACAAATCCTGAAAGAGCAGATCGAGCGGATGCTCAAAGACCCCAAAGCCGCTGCGCTCGGCCGCAACTTCGCCGCTCAGTGGCTGAATCTGCGTAACCTCACGGATGTCCGCCCCAATCCCGAAGTCTTCCCCGACTTCGATGAACCGCTGCGAGCCGCCATGGCTCGCGAATCAGAAGAGCTCTTCAACACCATCGTCTCCGAAAATCGTCCCATCGATGAATTCCTCACCGCCGACTTCACCTTCGTCAACGAACGACTCGCCCGACACTACGGCATCAGCGGTGTCACCGGGGATGCGTTCGTTCGCGTATCGCTGGCCGGCACCAATCGCAGCGGAGTCCTGACCCACGCCGCGGTGCTCACTCTCACCTCCAATCCCGGACGCACCAGCCCCGTCAAACGCGGCAAATGGATCCTCGAAAACATCCTCGGACAAGCCCCGCCGCCAGCGCCCCCGGGCGTGCCCGCGCTGGAAGAAGCCGCAAAGGACGTCACCGGCCTGTCGCTCCGCAAAAGACTGGAAATCCACCGCGAAGACCCCGGCTGTGCCACCTGTCACCAAACCATGGATCCGCTCGGCATGGGGCTGGAAAACTTTGACGCCGTGGGACGCTGGCGCGATAAGGACGCCGACCAGCCGGTGGATGCCTCAGGAGATTTGCCCAGTGGTGAGCATTTCTCCGGACCTCTCGAACTCGTTTCCATCCTTCGCGGCCGCCAGGACCAGTTCCACCGGGCGTTCACAGAGAAGCTGCTGGTCTACGCCCTGGGGCGCGGCCTGCAGTACTATGACAGATGTGCGGTCAACGCCATCCTCGAACGCATGAAACAGCAGGGACCGCGGTTTTCCGTGCTGGTGGAAGGCATCGTCAGGTCCGATCCCTTCCTCAAACGCAGCCTCAATCGCACTCCCGCCCTCCCCGTGGCCTCAAACCCCTGAACTTCCCAACAGCCGACTTGTTTCCTGCGGCGTTTGCCGCAACAATAGCTCTCCCTCCAGGTTACGCGAATCCCGGCGTCAGTCGCCTGTCATCCACCTCCCCCATTCACTCGATCACCGGAGACACACCATGGCTCGCATGATTCTGCCCCGCCGAACGCTCCTGCGTGGCCTGGGGGCCGCCATCTCCCTCCCGCTGCTCGAATCCATGTCCTCCGCACGAGTGCTCGCGGCAGGACTGTCCCCCGCCGCGGCTGCGCCCGTTCGCATGGCCTGCCTGTTCTTCGCCAACGGTGCCATCATGGACAAATGGCGTCCGGCGGGTGAAGGCACCGATTTCACGCTGTCCCCCACCCTGCAGCCGCTCGAAAGCGTCAAAAGTCACCTGCTCGTCCTCGAAGGACTCACCCAGCACCATGCCCGCGCCAACGGGGATGGCCCCGGTGATCACGCCCGCAACGCCAGCGCCTACCTCACGGGTGCTCAGCCCCGCAAAACCTCCGGCGCCGATATCAGCGTTGGGCAATCAATCGACCAGGCGGTCGCAGAAAAAATTGGCTCGCAAACCCGCCTCCCCTCGATCGAACTCGGAATTGACCGCGGTCGCAATGCCGGCAGCTGCGACTCCGGCTACAGCTGCTCGTATTCATCCAACATTTCCTGGAAAACCGCCACCACTCCGTGTTCCAAGGAATCCAACCCCCGCGCCGCCTTTGAACGGCTGTTCGGCAGCCCCGAACAGGCGGCCGACCGCGAACGGCGTCTGCGGGACCGCCGCAGCATCCTTGACTTTGTCGGCGGCGACGTCCGCCGCATTCAACCCTCCCTCAGCGGCTCAGACCGCCAGAAGCTCGACGAATACTTCACCAGCCTCCGGGATGTGGAACAACGCGTCGCCCGGGCCGATCAGGGGCCCCGCGAAGTCCCCGAACTGCAGCTCCCCGAAGGCACCCCGGCAGAACTCAGGGAACACATCCGCCTGATGTTCGATATTCTCGCTCTGGCCTTCCAGACTGATTCCACCCGCGTCGCCACTTTCATGCTGGCCGACGCCGGCAGCAACCGCACCTATCCGGATGTGGACGTTCGGGACGGTCACCACGAACTGTCGCACCATCAGAACGACTCGGAAAAAATGGAAAAAATCTCCCGCATCGACCGCTATCTGGTGGAACAGTTCGCCGGATTCCTCACGCGGCTCAATTCCATGAGCGAAGGTGGGCAAAGCCTGCTCGACAACAGCATGATCCTCTACGGCAGCGCCATTTCCGACGGCAACCGACACAACCACGACGATCTGCCGATCCTGCTGGCCGGCGGTGGTGGTGGTTCCATTAAATCCGGTCGCTATATCAAATACGCCAAAGAAACTCCGCTTAACAACCTCTTTATCTCCATGGCTGAGCGCATGGGTGCACCTCTGGATTCGCTCGGCGACAGCAGCGGCCGTCTCGAACAGCTCACCTGATCACCCACCCACCACCATCAGACCTGCAACCACGCGTCACCGACAGTCCCAAAAAACAGCCGGAAAGGGCACTTCTACAGGAATCACAGGCGCATGGGGGTCATACAGTTTGTCGTGGAACGCCCGGACCTGCTGTCCGTCAACCACGGCGCGTCGCTTGTCGATTTCCTCACATTCGACGGCCGCGTGACGCCGGCCCGCGTGTCCCTGCAGGACAAGCTGCTCCGCTGCGAACGAGCCACTCCGGAAAGCGGCCAGCTGCGGATGCTCTGGCCCCGCTTCGATCACACCAGGCACGTGGTCCACAGCACCAGCCTTCGAGAACAATCCCGCCCCTACGAACTCGAACTGGAACTCGCCCGCGGACAACTCTCACGGCTCCGCGATCAATTCTACGCCTGGCACGGTGCCGGACTGCAGTCATCCCCCAGACTCGACGAACTCATCCGCGAAGCTCACCGCCTCTTCCGCTCCGCTGCACTCCGCACAGAATCCCCGGAAACCTCCTCCGCTGCCGCCGTCTGGTCCATGGAGATGTCCGCTCAGGCCGCCGATCTGCTCTGTGCCCACTACACCTCCCAGCGCATCGAATTTCGCCGCCAGAGATCTTCCAGAATCCCCGTCTTTTTCGGCTGCCAGCTCGACCGTATCCCGGCTGACGAATCCGCCTTCCTCAGCACCTTTAACGCCGTGCAGCTCGACACCCGCTGGAGCCGTCTCGAACAAACCAGCGGCGATTACCACTGGCAGGACATCGATCAGCTCCTCGACTGGGCCGCCCGCAATCGACTCTTCGTCATCGGCGGACCCCTGATCGACATGACCAACAACAGCACTCCGGACTGGATGAGCAACTGGACCAGTGACCCCGTGAACCTGCAGAGTTTCGCGGCCGATTACGTGGAAACAGTCATCAGTCGCTACATGGGGCGCGTCAGGCACTGGGAGATCGTCAGCGGGGCCAATCGCGGCGGCGCGTTCCCACTCTCCGAAGAACAACGCTTTAACCTCCTCCAGGCCGTGTTGGCGGCCGCCAAAGCCGTTGACGATACCATCCTCGTCAGCCTCCGCGTCGTTCAGCCCTGGGGCGAATACCTCAGCCAAACCCCCAATCGACTTTCCCCGATCCAGTTCTTCGACGCCGTCCGCCGCTCCGGGGTTCGCATCGGTGAAATCAATCTGGATATCCGGGTCTCCAGTCAGCCGCAGCGCACGTTGCTCCGCGATCCCCTCAGCCTCTCACACCTCATCGATCACTGGTCCTGCTTCCAGATTCCCATCAACGTAATGATCTCCGTGCCCGACATCCAGGCCGCCAGCGAATCCACCTCGGAAGAATGCCGCGACACCTGGCTCCGCAACGTCTTCCTGATGTGCCTCTCCAAGGAACGCGTCGCCGGAATCTACGTGTCCGGCTGGCAGCCCGGCTCCTTCTCAGCCCCCGCACTGCTCGATTTCCAGGGCCAGCCCGGTCGCCACCTGCAGACACTCCAGAACCTTTCCAGAGAATTCCTCAGCTGAGCCCTTCGCATGCAGCTCTGCCGCCACAGCATCACCGGTTTCAGTGACCACCTCCGACTCTGCCTCCGGGTGCTGCTGACAGCGGCCGCCTGCTGTCACCCGCTGGCGCTTGCCGACGAAAACTCCACCGCCGCTCCGGCACCCCCTGAATCAACCCCCAGCCTCTCCGCCGAAGCACTCGCAGCCCAGGCCGCCAAATCACTCGTCGTGATTCGCTCCACCGATCGCACCGGCGGAGAACTCGGACTGGGCACCGGCTTCGTCATCTCCACCGATGGACTCATTGCCACTGCCTGGCACGTGATTGGCGATGGCCGTGAGATTCGGGTTGAGCTGGCGGACGGCCGTACGCTTCCAGTAGCCGCCGTGCATGCGTCTTCCAGCCAGATGGATCTGGCCATCGTTCGCGTTGAGCAGCTCAATCTGCCCGCGATTCCGCTGTCTCTTGAGGGCCGCACACCCCAGGGCCGCGAAATTGTTGCGCTGGGGCATCCTGAGGGATTCCGCAATGCCATCGTTAGTGGCGTGATTTCCGGCTATCAGGACATTGACGGCGTGGAAATGCTGCAGCTGGCCATGTCCATCGAACGCGGCAACAGCGGCGGACCTGTGCTGGATCGCCAGGGACGCGTCGTCGGCATCGTCACCCGCAAATCCGCCCTCCAGGACAAACTTGGATTTGCCATCCCGGTGCGGCTCCTGCGTGATCTGCTGGCCGATCCTAATCCCATTCCCATGGCTCGCTGGGCCACTATCGGGGCACTGGACGAACGCCTCTGGCAGCCCGTTATGGGCGGTAACTGGAAACAGCGTGCCGGCCGCATACTTGTGTCCGGAGAAGGGCGGTCCTTCGGGGGCCGCACACTCTGCCTGCACCAGAAACCGCTCCCGGAACGCCCCTTCGATCTGCACGCTGCCGTGCGACTTGATGACGAACAGGGAGCTGCCGGACTGGTGTTCCATGCCGACGGTGGCGACCGTCACTATGGCTTCTACCCCAGCAACGGCAATCTGCGGCTCACACGTTTCGACGGCCCTGACGTGAACTCGTGGACCATCCTCCACAATGCCCCGCACCCCGCCTATCGCCTCAACGACTGGAACGTGCTCACCGTGCGGTCGCTCCCGGATCGCTTCGAATGCTACGTCAACGGTCAGCTCGTCGTCACCAGCCGCGATACCGCACTGCCCCCCGGCAGGGCTGGACTCGCAGCCTTCCGCGGAACCTCCGCCCAGTTCCGCCGTTTCGAAATCGCCCCGGATCTGCTCCCGGCTGTCAATGCGGCCGAACACGCCGAACGTCTCCGCACCTTCGCTGACAGCGTGCGTCCCGAACGCCCCGTGCTCGAAGCCGAACTCCAGCCCCTGCTGCCGCTCGGAGACGCAGCCGTGGACTTCATGAACCAGGAAGCCCAGCGACTGGAACAAAAATCGCTCCGCCTGAAAAACCTTGCCCGCGATCTCCACCAGTCCACCGTCCGCAAACAGCTCGCCGCAGAGCTGGCCGTCACGGACCGCAGCCCCAGCCTGCTCCTCTGTGCCCTGCTGATTGCCCGCATTGACAACCCCGACGTCGATCCCCCGGTCTACATCGCCCGCGTCGATCAGCTCGCCGAAGAAGTCCGCAGCAAACTCCCGGCGGACGCCACTCCCGCCGCAAAACTCGCCGAACTTGATCGACTCCTGTTTCAGGAACTGGGACTGCGAGGCAGTCGGCAGGAATATGAATCACCCTCCAACAGCTACCTCAACGAAGTCATCGACGACCGCGAAGGGATCCCCATCTCACTTTCTGTGCTCTACATGGAGCTCGCCCGACGACTCGACCTGAATGTTGTCGGAGTTGGGCTGCCGGGACACTTCGTCGTCCGCTACGAACCGGGCGGCAGCGAAATGCCCCAGACAATCGATGTCTTCGAACGCGGCAAACGACTCAGTGAAGACGACATCCGCGCCATTCTCGCAGCCGCCCGGTTTCCGGATGAACCCCGCTTCCGTGAACCGGCCACCACCACCCGGATCATCGAACGCATGCTGATGAACCTGCTCAGCATCGCCGAAAGCCGCCGCGAAGATGACCAGGTGCTCGCACTCCTCGAAACACTCACCAGCATCGTGCCCGACAACGTCGAATACCGCGCCAAACGTCTTGAAATGCGCGCCCGCACCGGACGCGTTCAAATGGCCATCGATGATGCCGACTGGTTCATCCGCACACAACCCGACGGCGTCGACGTCGAACGCGTCCGCCAGCTCCGCCAAACCCTCGAAGAACAGCTGCCCCCCGGCAGCCCATGACCATCCGAACCGCACGCCCGCAGCCCTGCGGCTCAGTGCGTGTCCGTTGCGTTTGCCGGAATTATGAGCGGTCGGGCGGAAGCCCCCGGATGCGATTCGCACCCTGGTGCGCGCGCTGCGTCGTGCTGAGCGGACGGGCGGAAGCCCCCGGTTACGCCCTCGCACCTTGGTGCGCATCCCTGCCATCCGCGTCGCGAGCGCTTAGCCAGCGTTCTTTACCCGCGGGCTGCCGCCCTGCGGCTCAAGCGCGGCGGAAGCCGCCGGTTGTGCGCTCGCACCTTGGTGCGCACCCCTGCCAGCCGCGTCGCGAGCGCTTTGCCAGCGCTCTTTACCCGCGGGCTCCCGCCCTGCGGCTCATTAGGCTCCCGCCCTGCGGCTCAGCGTGCTTCCCACCGCGTTCGCCTTCGTGTCTCTGCACACCCCACGACGCACACCCCGCATCAATCAAAACCACAATCATCTCGGCTCTGGCTGGTTTTCCTTCAGCGTTCTAAATACGCTTCGTCCATAGACGCCCCCGTAGCAGCCCCGAATTGGCAGAAAAGCGCATAGCAGGCCGGGCAGGCCCCCGATCCCACGCGTGCCCGCAACGACAGGACGCAGGAATGCACGATCAACGAATGAAGCCGTTTGTCGTACCGTTATCGGTCGTCACATTGTTGCTCGCGGCCGTTCTTTTCTACAGCCTCGAGCGTCCGGAGTCCGACATCAGAACGTCGCAGCAAGAACCGGCAGTCAGTTCCGGTGACACTGCGATGACGACACCTGAACCTGATTCCTCCACCCAGCCCGCTCGAACCGTTTTTCCAACAGGCAGTGAGATCATTGTCACCAACAGTGTCGGGATGCAGCTGATCCGGATTCCGATCGGAGAATTCTGGATGGGCTCTCCCGCCAGCGAATCCGGTCGGTGGGAGGGTGAACACCGGCATCGGGTTGGGATCACAAAGTCGTTCTACATGGGGCTTCATGAGGTAACCGTCGGCCAGTTCCAGCAATTCGTGGATGCCACGGCGTACAGGACCGCTGCTGAAAGCGACAAAACAGGCGGCTTCGGGTTTGACGTGTCGGGAAGTCCGATTCAGGGGCGTTATGACAGAGTCTTTAACTGGAAATCGCCAGGATACGCACAGACCGACCAACACCCTGTGGCAAATCTCACATGGAATGATGCGAATGCATTTTTGGAGTGGCTGAGTCGCGAGGAGTCAGTCCGGTATCGGCTTCCTACGGAAGCAGAGTGGGAATACGCGTGTCGGGCCGGAGCCGACACGATGTTTCAAAACGGGCTGAGTCCGGAAGACGTCACGACAATCGGTAATGTGGCGGATCTGAGTCTTAAGGCGGCCGGAGTGGACCTCGACGAGGACGCCGGCTTTACCTTCGCGACGACGGACGACGGCTATGTCTTCACGGCACCGGTTGGAAGTTTCCAGCCAAACGCATTCGGTCTATACGATCTGACGGGCAACGTGTGTGAATGGTGCAGTGACTGGTTTCAGGAGAACTACTACCTAAGCTCGCCGGCGGTCGATCCTCAGGGGCCGGAAGACGGTGTTTTCCGAGTCTTTCGGGGCGGTGGATGGCAGGCATGGTCCCGACAATTTCGTTCGGCAAATCGCGCACGATTTGAACCCGATTTTCGGGCGGGGTTCCTTGGAATGAGGGTCGTGCGGGAAGAAGTCACGACCGTCGCCGATGCCGTGGACGCACCACCACAACCGACCTCAGCCACCCGGAATCGACAGAGCTTCACAAATTCGCTGGGAATGCGGTTCACTCGCATTTCACCCGGCGAATTTCTGATGGGGACTGCGAACGCAAAACCGGATCACGAGGAATTCCAGCACACCGTTCAGATCACCCGCCCGTTCTATCTCGGTACCCATGAAGTCACCGTGGGGCAGTTTCGAAGATTCGCCAGCGAGACTGGCTACAGGACAACTGCGGAAACGGATCAGCAGGGTGGCAATGGTTACGATGACCAGCGCAGAAGCATCTACGACCCCAAATTCAACTGGATGAACACCGGGTTTCGCCAGAGCGATCAGCACCCCGTCACGAACCTCACACGACAGGACGTGGATGCGTTTCTGAAATGGTTAAGTGAAAAGGAATCTCAGGAATACCGATTACCAACTGAGGCCGAATGGGAATATGCATGCCGTGCAGATGGAACACAGGAGACGCAGAGTAAGGGGGCAGCCAATGTCGCAGACGACGCGTTCCGTGAGGGACATGTGCAGCTGCATACCGCCGATGGCAATCTGGCTCCGTTTAAGGACGGATATGTGTATACGGCGCCTGTTGGAAGTTTTGCACCAAATGCCTTCGGCCTGTTTGACATGACCGGCAATGTCTCTGAGTGGTGTGCCGACTGGTTTAATGGACAGTTCTATCAACAGTCTTCAACGAATGATCCCCAGGGGCCTGCGACAGGCACCGAACGAGTTGTGCGGGGAGGCAGCTGGAGATCGACGTTGCCGCAATACCGGCGTTCACGGCGTGATCACCATGAACCCAGCTTCCGTTCCACTGGTGTCGGGCTGCGAGTGGCAATCACGGCACGCGATGAAGTCGATCCTGAAGGAGGCAGCCCCGGAGCACAAATGACTCCGAAAGTTGCTGCAGTGCCGGAACCATCGCACGCGTCTTCCAGCGTGGCCACGGACCCCATTCCAGGGACAACTCCGCTGGCTGAAGGTCTGGCGGGGCCTGTTATTGTGCGGCTGAACGAACCCTGGTCTCAATTTTCAGTCGGCGGGAGCGGCCGCTACTTCATCTTTCACCAGCCGAATGCCGGAAGCCTTGTGATCGTGGATATTGCCAGCGGCAGCGTGGTGCATGAATTGAAACCGGTGCTCAACGATGTGTTGTTTGCCGCTGGCGCAGAGGCGCTGTTCGTGGCGCGCCCATCTCAGGGTACGCTCGAACGAATTGAACTTGAATCATTCAAAAGACAGAAGCTGTCCAGCCTGCCGGTCGCTTCTCCTCCTTACGCACTCAAAATTGGCACCAACGCCGTCTCGCCACTGTTCCTCGCCTGTGAGTCCGATGCCTGTCTGATCGACGGCAGGACGCTCGAACGGATCGGTGACTCGATCGGGGCAAGAGGTCAGCATGGATATGAGTTTCAGCTGTCTGCAGACGGCCAGACTGCACTCGGAATTGTCACCGGACTGAGCCCGTCCTCATGGCAGCGCATGATTGTCGGACAGCCCGGGACTCAGTCGATCGGGTCGACAGGCAATCACGGCAAAAACTGGTCCGGACCTACCGCGGACGGAAGTCTGATTTTGATCAAATCTCAGGAATGCGATCGGAACCTGCGCAGAATTGCGATGGGTGTGTTCGCAAAGGATCGGTTACTGGCTACCGTCGATCCCCGGTACTTCCTTGCGGTGCAGTTCGGCACCGGAAACGTGCAATGCCAAATCTGCAACGTGGCCGACCGCCGCACCATCTACACGCTGCGCAATTTTGAAGATCTGGGACTGACTGGAAACACTCAACAACAGCAGGCCATCCGAGACCGACTGGAAAAGGATCGGGATTCATCCTTCTGGTTACTGCCGAATCTGAAATCGTTCGTTACCCTCAACTGGGATCGACAACGGATTTCGATTTATCCGTTTGACCTCGAAGAGGCCTTGAAGAAGAAGGGCGACCCGTGGCTTTTTGTAACATCGATTCCACCGTCGAACGCCGTGCGGGGGGCAGAGGTGGTTCATCAGTTCCACGCACTGTCGAGCTTTGACAGGATCGAATACAGCCTTGAATCCCCCGTGGAAGGGATGTCACTGTCTTCGCTGGGCGAGCTGCACTGGAAGGTTCCTGTCGGCTTTGAACCGGACTCTGTACGGATTCTGGTTCGAGCCACAGCAAACGACAATGAGACGTTCGTTCAGTTTGAACTGGCCGTTCAGGATCCCCCGGAAGAAAAGCCCGATCCGGAAAAGGTCGATCCGGTGAAGGATTAAGTCGACGGCCATCATGAGCCGCCGTGCGGGAGGCTAATGAGCCGCCGTGCGGGCGCCTAATGAGCCGCCGGGCGGAAGCCCGCGGGTAAAGAGCCCTGCCAACGCACCGCCGCCGCCGCGGCTCGCAGCGCGGGCCCCAGGGTGCCAAAACGCAACCGGGGGCTTCCGCCCGCCCGCTCATCCGTTCTCACCTCCGCTTCTCCTCTACTCTCCACTCTCTCCTCTCTCGCGCAGCGTCGGGCTTCCGCCCGCTCAGGAGGTCGGACCGGGATGGCGACACACGGCAAAGCAAGATTCTTACCCGGCCACTACCGACCGTCGCTGTCCTGCTTCACGGGGCGTTTTTGGGGGGCGACGGGCGGAGTCTTTACGGCTTCGCGCTTTTCAGAGGGCCGCGGCGACGGTGTTGGCTCTGCCGGGCCACCTCCGAGGAAATCATTCAGCAGCATGACTTCTGAATCGCCGGGAGCTGAGGTTTTCGAAACGGGCCCCGAACTGCGAACAGCCTGCTTCCGCGGCTCGACGGTGCCGGCCGCTGGCGGCTGGGAACCTGCCGGCGAAGCGGGTTTCGCGGTCGTGGCGGGCCCCGGCGAAGTCGGTTGTTTTGGCGGAGTTGGCGACAATTGCGGCACCGGTGGTACCTCGGGCATCTTTGGCAACGGTGAAGCGTTGGGGGCCGGCGGAGTCTTTGGAGCCGGCTGCACCTGCGGCACCGCTGGCACCTGCGGAGGTGTCGCCGGAGTTTTCTCCTTCTCGGCGGCCGCCGCTGGCAGCTGTGGCTGCAGCATGGGGCGTGATTTTGATGTCGAGACCGATTTCACCGGCACGCCGCGTGGATTGGTGATCGGGGCGGGCGGAGTTGTTGTTGGTGGCGTTGGGCGACCGGGACCACCTGGCGTAACCGACCCCGGACTGGTGGCCGGCGTGGAGGGCCGCTGGGGATTTCCGGGAGGCACCGGGTATCTTGCGGAACCATTGGGAGCCGGGGCGGGCTGGCTGAGTCCTTCGCCGGCGAACTTCGGTGAGATGGCCGGCGGTGGAATCTGCAGGTTGCCGGCGGCCGGAGGTGCGGGTGGCGCGATTCCGTTGGCGCCTTCGGCCTTCGGTGGTCGTGGCCGGGACGTTTGAGTCTGCGGACGGACCTGGCCGCCTTTGCCACTGCCTCTGCCGGCGTTGTCATCCGGCTTCATGGCAACTCGCGGAGCGGCTTCCTGTGCGACGCGATCAAGATAAATCGACAACGCATTCGCTGCATGAAACAGTGGAGAACAGCTCACGTGCTGGTTTTGGTTGGCATTCAGATCGTTGCAGGTGGCGGTGATCGCCCGGCGGACCCAGTCGGACTTGAGCTCCTGCTGGGAGACCGACATCATCAGAAATTCCAGCAGGTGCCCTTCGCTGGCCATCCGCTTGTCGAAATCCTGTTTGTACTCCCGAGTTTTGAAGAAGCCTGAAGACAGGCTGCCATCGGAGTTGCGATAGACTTTGGCGACCTCGATGTACTTTTTGACCTTCTGATCGGCCGCGAACCAGACTCCCCGGAGCGGTTTGCCGCTGCGGAGGTACGCGTTTCGTGCGCGAGCCAGGGCGAACAGGCCGTGGGTACCGCCACAGGGGGAGGTAGGTCCACCCACGGGTTTGGCGGTTTCCAGCTGCACGAGCCTTTCAATGCTCCATTCCTCACCGGCCGCGTTGACCCAGCGGGCATCGGGTGGGAGGTAGGTGCACAGGGCCCACAGTGTCCACGTAACTTCCTCGCGGGAGTTCACGGTCATTTGTGCATTCTTCAGCATGTCCTGCATGGTGATCGGACCGGACGGCGTACCGAACGACGTATCGAGGGGCAGGTTGCAGGAGGCCAGCATGGCGAGGAACTGATTGATGTGTCCTTCAAACCAGTACGGCTGGCTGTAGGGGTGGGCACGACCACCGTGCGCGGTCTTCTGGAACCACGGTTCGTTCCGGAACTTCGGCCCGGTTTTGATCCAGTCGAGTGCGTTGACGACCTGTCCGTTGTGTGAGAGGAGCAGATCCTGTCGCAGTCCCAGCAGGCCGTGCATGATCTGCCAGGGAGTGTGATCTTCTGTGGAAAGCAGTCTTCGCCGGGTGGTTTCGCGAGTATCCCAGACGAGTTGCACGAGGGGATCGGTGGATTCCTGAACGACGCGTGAGGCCTGCCGCGCAGCGACTCGACCGTTGCCATCCGAAAGAACCACGGTTGGTTCGCTGCCACCTGCTCCGCCTTCCCCCACAGGCGACTCGGACTGAGCGCTGCAGAGGGCGGTGCAGGATGCGGCGCAGAATGCGACCATCAGCAAAGACTGCCGAAAAACAGTCCGCACTCCCCAAGGACACATTCCCGCTGCTCCTGTGCATCCGAAACGCCCACGGAGTTTCGGCAGTGACAATTGAATTCAGGCGCGTTAGTTTTCGGACATCGGAGGGCCTCTCTTCAGCGCATCGAAAGGTGATGGGAAGGAATTGCGGTCCGGATAAATCGGCGAAATCTGCCGTCGCTGGAGAAGCTGACCGGTGGCTGTTTCCAGTTCATCGAAATACTCTGGAAATTCCGGAAGGGAGACGCGGGATGTCGATTCGAGTGGTGCTGGGGAGCAGTTCACGGTACCGGCAGGAATTGCTGGCCAGGCTGCTGCCGGATTTCATATGCTGTGCCCCCGATGTGGACGAGGATCTCGTGAAGAACTCGGGCCTCGCTCCGCACGCCGTCGCGTGGGAGCTGGCCAGCCGAAAAGCGGCGTGGGTATCGGAGCGATATCCGGACTGTCTGGTGATTGGTTCTGACCAGGTGGTGGATCTGGAGGGCCGGATCTATGGGAAGCCCGGCACTGTCGAAGCCGCGCGTGCTCAGCTGGCCGCATTTTCCGGGAGGCGTCATCGGCTGCTGACGGCAGTTTGTGTGCGGGGGCCGAGTCGCACTGTGGAGTTTCTGGATGAGACGGTGTTGTGGATGAGAAATGCGACGATGTCCGAAATTTCCCGCTGTGTGCTTCGCGACCTGCCCCTCGATTGTGCCGGCAGTTACCGGATCGAGGGCTCCAGTATTTCGTTGTTTGAGCGGATCGAGTGCAGTGATCAGACGGCGATCATGGGGCTGCCGCTGCTGAAGCTGTCCGCAGTGCTGCGGGATTTCGGGGTTACCCTCTGACCGCTTTTCAACTCCCGCAATTTCCCGCGGGGCATTCGAAATTCACAACCCCGGCTGCTAAAACACCACCGGCATTCGCACGATGGCTGCTGCCTGCGTCTGCTGCTGCCCGACCATTTCCCAGGGGTCTTCCATGTCGCTGCTGCTTGAAAAGATCCGCAAATCGTACGCTCAGCCGGGCGGCGAGCGGCTGCCGGTGCTGGGCATCGAACACTATTCACTCGCTCAGGGTGAACAGGCTGCTCTCCTGGGTTCCAGCGGCGGCGGCAAAACCACTCTGCTGAACATCATCGCCGGCATCCTGACTCCCGATTCCGGCCGTGTGATCATCGACGGCCGGGATCTGGCTGCCATGCCCGAAGTCGTTCGTGACCGTTACCGCGCTGCCAAAATCGGCATCGTGTTTCAAACCTTCAATCTGCTCCCGGCCTTCACAGCACTCGAAAATGTTCTGCTTGGCATGGCCTTCAGCGGTCGCGGAGTGGACCGCGGCTTCGCCCGCACCCTGCTCGAAACCGTCGGGCTCGGCCACCGACTCAATCATTCCCCCAAACGCCTGTCCGTCGGAGAACAACAGCGCGTGGCCGTGGCAAGGGCTCTGGCAAATCGCCCTGTGCTGCTGCTGGCAGACGAACCCACAGCCAACGTCGACCCCGCCAACCAGCAGAAAATCCTCGACCTGATCCGCAACACCTGCCGTGAACACAACGTCTCACTGCTGATGGTCACACATTCGCTCGAAGCGGCCGGATTGTTCAGCCGCGTGGACCGCCTGCAGGACTTCAATCACCCCGAACTGTGTCGTCAGCCACAGGAGCAGTCCGCATGAACCTGCTGACCATCGCCTGGAAAAGTCTCCGCCAGCGACGCCTCGCATCCTCACTCACAGCCCTCAGCATCGCTCTGGGCGTCATGCTGATGGTGCTCGTTCTGGTCATCTTCGGCGCCGTCAACAGCGCCTTCACCCAACGCAGCGTCGGCTACGACCTGATCATCGGGCCCAAGGGCAGCGAACTGCAGCTGGTGCTCAGCGCCGTCTATCGCATGCAGCCACCCATCGAAAATCTGCCCTACCCCTACCTTGAACAGCTCCGCAAAGACCGCCGCGTCGTCTCGGCCGTGCCGCTGGCCTTCGGAGATGTGACCGAACAGGGAGACTTCCCGATTGTCGGCACCACCACCGAATACTTCGAAAACGAATACATGCCCGGTCAGAAATTCATGATCCGCGGTCAACGCATCGGAAAGCTCTTCGACGCCATCATCGGTGCTGCTGTCGCCCGCGAAAACGGCTGGGATCTGGGCACATCCTTCTCCATCGTCCACGGCGGCGCAGAAAGTGAAGACGTGCACGATGAAAAGTTCACCGTCGTCGCCGTACTCGCCCCCACCGGCACCGCCAACGATCGCACCGTATTCCTCAACCTCCAGGGCTTCTACGCCATCGCCGGACATGAAAAACCCATCGACGAAGTCGAAAAACGGCTCCGCGATTTCTACTCCGCCGACCCCGAACGTCTCGCCGCCTCCCTGCAGCAGCTCCAGCAGTACCGCGAGGCAATCGCCGCCCGCGCGGCCGCTCCTGATCCCAGCGCCCTCCCCGCACCCGTCAGCCCGGAAGCCATGAAGGAAGTCACAGCAATCCTCGTACGCACCCGCCCCGAAACTCCCTTCGACGCCATCAGCCTCTCCGCAGAACTCAAAAAAGGCATTCAGGCCATGGCCGTCAATCCCGTGCGGCCGATCCAGCGGCTGATGAGCGGTCTGATTGGCAACGTCCAGAAAGCCCTCGTCGTGCTCACCGTCATCATCATCCTTGTCTCCGGCGTGGGCATCTTTGTCAGCATTTACAATTCCATGTCCGACCGCCGCCGCGAAATCGGCATCATGCGGGCGCTCGGAGCCGGCCGCCACCACGTCTTCGGTATCGTACTCGCCGAATCCGCACTGCTCTGCTGCGGCGGCGGCCTTGCCGGCTGGCTCGCCGGTCATGGACTTGCCATCGCCTCCGCTCCCTGGGTCATTCGCCAAACCGGACTGCTCATCAACCCCTGGGCCCTCAATTCACTCGAAGTCTGGCTCTTCCCCATCCTCGCCGGACTCGCAGTGCTCGTCGGTTTCCTCCCGGCCATGACCGCCTACCGCACCGACGTCGCCGACGCACTGGCGTCCTGATCAATGCCCGAACACTCCGGGGATTTCGGTTTACTGGTGCTCGCCGCAGCGATATTCTCAACCGCCTGCCGCAGTTTCCGCCATCAGAAGCCCGCCCGATGCCTGTCCAACCCGGTTCTTTGCTGCGTCCCTTAACGCTGCACGCAGCTTTGCTGCTGGCTGTCAGCCCGTTTGCACCTGCAGTCCGCAGCGCCTGCGGTCAGGATGCCCCGGCGTGTCCCACCAGCATCCGCGGCACTCCTGCACACTCCTGGTTTGCCGACGAGCTGTGGGCCAAAGTCGGGCGTCTGAAATGTCTGCGATGTCACCGCACGGGCGGGGACGCCGCAGACACTGCGTTTGTGCTGCAGGATCCCGCAGCATCGCTTGACAGTTCCCCGCAACAGATTCTGCAGCACAACCTGCTGGCCTTTGCTGCCGCGGCGCGGCTGGAGTCTGACGGCCACTGGCTGCTCCTGCAGAAACCCCTCGGCGAACTGGAACACGGCGGCGGCTCCGTGCTGACCGCGGATTCCACGGCCCACAGGCTGCTGGTCGAGTTTCACAGCCGCGTGCATGCGGCACCAGCTGCACAGAACACACCAGAACAGTCACCCGCCTCAGCACCGCAGGATGTGCTCACGGCCGCCCGCCAACCGTTCTTTGCCGGAGTGACCCTGGCGAACGATCAGCAGGTGCTGCGTAAAGCCGCCTTGTCGCTGGCGGGACGGCTGCCGACAGACACGGAACTGCAGCAGGTGGCCGCAGGTGGCCGGCAGGCACTCGCGGAAATCATCCTGCAGCTGCAGCACGAGGAACCGTATTACCAGCGTCTGCGGGAAGCCTTCAACGACATCTTTCTGCTGCTGGGTGTCGATGGCAACCCCGATTCGACAGTGCTGTCCTACGAACATTTCGAAAAGACACGCCTCTGGTACCAGAACCATGACCTGACACAGATTGCTGACGAAAACGAACGTCGTCAGGCGGGCTACAGGCTGGCGAATGAATACCGCCAGGCGCTGCTGGAAGAACCGCTGCGGCTGATCGAGCACATCGTTCGCAGCGAACGCCCCTTTTCCGAAATCCTCACGGCCGACTACATCATGGTGTCCGCCTATTCAGCTCGCGGCTATGGCGTTTACGACCAGCTGCGGCCACAGTTCAAAAATCCGGATGATCCGCTGGAGTTCCTGCCTGTGCGATTGCAGGCACTGGTGGGGCGCAACAAATCGGAAAACCAGGAGTCTGCTTCAGGGTTCTACCCGCACGCGGGACTGCTCAGCACGTTTCAGTACCTCAGCCGGTACCCCACGACGGAGACCAACCGTAACCGTCTGCGCGCAAGAATGTTTTACCTGCATTTTCTGGGTGTGGACGTGCTGGAACTGGCGGCCCGCGGATCTGATGCCGCGGCCGCAACGGCGCGGTATCCGATACCCACCATGCAGGCCGCAGAATGTGTGGTCTGCCATCAGACTCTCGACCCGGTCGCCGGAATGTTCCAGGACTACTGGCGGTTTGACGCCAACTTCAGCATTTACGGCCGCCGGAAGGAGGGTTGGTTCACCGACATGTTTGCAGCGGGCTTTGAAGGCGAAACGCTGCCGCCGGAAGACCGCTGGCGCGCTCTGCAGTGGCTGGCCGAACGCACGGTCCGCGATCCCCGCTTTGCCCGCACCATGGCCGGCCACGCCTGGCAAATGCTCACCGGCCGACGCCCCCTGCAGCCGCCGCAGGACATCGACGATCCGCTGTTCGGAGCAAAGCTGCGGGCATGGGAACAGCAGCAATGTGAGCTCGACACCATTTCCCGGCGATTCATCGCAGACGGCATGAACTTCCGACACCTGATCCGTGACTGGGTGCTGTCGGATTTCTATCGAGCGGAAAGCCTGCAATCTCCGGACGTCACCGAAGAACGTCTCGCGGAGCTCGCTGACATCGGTGTTGTGCGGCTGCTGTCACCGGAACAGCTGGAGCGAAAAATTGTCGCCGTTTTCGGCCGCCCCTGGGGACGGCTCAATGAGCAGACAGCGATGCTCTACGGAGGCATCGATTCGAAGGAGGTCACCGAACGGGCGGTGGATCCGAGTGGTGCGATGGGCGCCATTCAGCGGACGCTGGCGAATGACGTCGCCTGCCGCAATACGGCTCTGGATTTCAGCCGGCCACCCACCGAACGACTGCTGTTTCCGGACATCGAACCGGACGTGGTTCCAGGCCGGACAGCCGCTGCAGATGCTCGGATTCGACAAACGATCGCCGGACTGCATCAGCGGATTCTGGGGCGGAGTGACGCGGTGGATTCGCCGGAAGTGCAGCAGACTTTTCAGTTGTTTTCCGCCGTGGTAGCCGACGCCGCTGCAACCGGGCGATTTGAACCGCAGGAAATCTGGCATTGCCGCCAGGGTCTGCAGGGGCCAGTGCCCGATCCGCATTACACGGTGCGCGCGTGGAGGGCTGTGATCACCTATCTCCTGCGGCAGCCGGAATTTCTTTACGAATAGGAGCCGACCATGCGCCGCAATTTTCTGAAATGCTGCACCGCTGTCGGTCTGGGCCTGGCCGCACCAGTCACCTCGATCGCTGCACCGCGGGCGGACGAGCGACGGGAACTGCCACCGTACCCCGGCCCTTACTATCTCGTACTGAATGCCTCCGGTGGCTGGGATACCACGCTGCTGATGGACCCCAAGGGTGTGGGTGGAATTAATCGCCTGTATACCGCTGCACAGATACAGCAGCAGGGCCGGCATCGGTTTGCTCCGACGGAAGAACATCGCCAGGGCGGCCTGTCGAATGAAGCGTTCTTCGCCAGCTTCGGCCACGAGCTGCTGGTGGTCAACGGACTCGACTACTCCGTCAACAACCACTCGCCCTGCTCCCGCTATATGGCCACAGGCAAACTGGACAGCCTCGCCTACCCAACCTTCGCCGCGCTGGTGGCTGCCTGCCAGGGCCCCGATTGTCCGCTGGCGTTTCTGACCTTCGGCAACTATTCGGCGACGGGCAATCTGGTGGCGATGTCGCGCGTTCCCTATCTGCCGTCGCTGCAGCGGATCGCAAACGCAGATGCAATTGAAGGCAATCCCAAAGCCCCGTATCACGATGAGTTTGCCCTCAGTCGCATTGAACAGGCCCTCGCCGAACGCCGAACCGCCCGGCAACAGTCCGCACTGCTGCCACGCAGCCAGCGGGCCGAATCCATGCTGTACGCGGCGCAGGTGAATTCAAAGGCCCTGTCCCGCGTTGTCCCGTTTATCCCAAAGGAAATCCCGAAGCAGCGAATCGCTCAACAGGCCGAAATTGCGCTGGCCTCATTCCGCGCAGGAGTCTGCGTGTCGGCCAATCTGTCAATCGGACAGTTCGACAGCCACGCCAATAATGACACCGATCAGCTGAAACTGATTCCTGAACTCCTTGAAGGAGTTGCCGGTTTGCTGCGACGGGCTGAGGAACTGCAGATTCGTGAGCGGCTGGTGGTGATTATTCAAAGCGAAATGGGACGCACACCAAACTACAACAGCGGCAACGGCAAAGACCACTGGTCCATCGGCTCGATCATGTTTCTGGGGCCGGGTATCCGGGGAGACCGAGTGATCGGCGGCACGGACGATGGGCAGTTTGCCATCAAAGTCAATCCCCAAACGCTCCAGCTCCAGCCGACAGACGGGCAGCTGATCCGTCCGGAACACATCCACGAAGCCCTGCGGCAGTACGCAGGCATCCACCAGCACCCCGCCAGCCGCAGGTTCCCGCTCGGCATCACTGCAGAACACCAGCTGCAGGACTTATGGGGATAACGAATGAACCGCAGCGCGGCAGCCGTACTGAGCCGCAGCGCGGCAGAAACGCTGAGCCGCAGGGCGGCAGCCCGCGGGTAAAGAGCCCCTGGCTACGCGCTGCTGACGCCGCGTGCAGGCCGGGCACCAGGGTGCAAAACGCAATCGGGGGCTTCCGCCAAACCTGAGCCGCAGGGCGGAAGCCCGCGGGTAAAGGCTCCTGGCTACGCGCGGCTGACGCCACGGGCAGGGCCGGGCACCAGGGTGCCGAAACGCAACCGGGGGCCTCCGCCACGCTTGAGCCGCAGGGCGGCAGCCCGCGGGTAAAGACTCTTGGCCACGCGCTGCTGACGCCGCGGGGAGGGGTGGGCACCAGGGTGCCAGAACGCAACCGGGGGCTTCCGCCCGACCGCTCACAATGCTGCTGACGCCGCGGGGAGGGGTGGGCACCAGGGTGCCGAATCGCACCCGGGGGCTTCCGCCCACCCGCTC